>JAAYGU010000080.1 GCA_012727535.1 Bacillota bacterium
GTGTCTATCCTTAGATGGACAAAACCGCTCCGCCAGGTTCTTCCCTTTCTCGATGATCAGAATTTTACCGGTGAGTTTCACCAGTTCCAGGGCGGCAAAGATTCCAGCCGGACCACCGCCGACAATAATGACATCATACTCTGGCTTCATCAATAGTCCTCACTCCCTTTGTTATTTTCGCCAAAAGTGCGAGGAAAACAAGACGAGAATCGGGAGGATCTCCAACCTGCCGACCAACATTAGAAAGCTGAGCATCCACTTGGCGGGGGCAGTAAAGGCCGCATAATTACTGTACGGTCCAACATTCGCCAAACCAGGGCCGATATTGCCAATGGCCGCCGCCGAAGCAGTCAGTGCGGTCACCATCTCCTCGCCGGTTGCCATTAGAAAGAGCCCACCGAAGGCAAAAAGAGCAATGTAGATGAAGAAAAAAGCCAATATCTCATGGAGCACGGTATCCGGCAGGGGCGAGTGCTCTACCTTAGTTTGAAAGACCTGCCGGGGATGGATCGTCTTTTGCACAAGACGAGTAGCATACTTAAACAGCACAATCAGGCGGGCAATTTTTATTCCCCCGGCGGTGGAGCCGGCGCATCCACCGAAAAACATCAGGATAAACAGAATACCTTGGGCGAAAGTCGGCCAGGCCGCGAAGTTGTCGCTGGAAAAACCGGTTGTGGTGATAATGTTGACTACTTGGAAGACAGCGCGCCGCAGCGCTTCCCCCACCGGTAAGGCCATTTCCGTTACTAAGGCTACTGCAATTAGAAGAGAGGCCAAGATAATAATGCCCGCAAAAACCCGGATTTCGGTATTATGCAACAAAGGCTTGAAACTTCTCTTCTTCACCACCCGGTAATAAAGGGAAAAATTTATTCCGGCTAAAAAAGTAAAAAGGGTAATGATGATTTCAATCGGGAGACTTTGAAAGGCTTCAATACTGATGTTCCGCGAAGAAAATCCCCCGGTGGCAAGTGTACCGAAAGCGTGAATCACACTTTCAAACAGCGACAGCCCCGCTAAGTGAAGGGCGATCGCCGCGACCAAGGTCAACACGGTGTAAATGAGCCACAGAGTCATGGCAGTATTTTTTAAACGTGGGACAATCCGTTCCGGAACCAGCCCCGGCACCTCCGCTTCGAAGAGCGAGGCCCCCTGCCGAAAGGAGAAGAGGGCTAGGGAGAGAACGATGATCCCCATCCCACCTAACCAATGGATTAAACTCCGCCATAATAGAATGCCTCGAGGTACACCTTCCACAGCCGGGAGGATGGTTGCTCCGGTAGTAGTAAACCCGGACATCGTCTCAAAAAAGGCATCGGTATAAGTGGCAACGATTCCCGACAGGAAGAAAGGTAAAGCTCCCAAGAATACGATCAACACCCACCCGACACCGACCACGGCAAACCCTTCCCGTCGCCGGAAATCTCCGACCGGTTTAATTAAAGTAAGTCCCCCTCCGACCAAGAGAGTCATGATGATCGCGCCACAAAAAGCAGGTAGATCAACGCCGTGGTCGATCAATGCTACGAGCAAGGGGAAAAACATGGTTAAACCCAAATTTAGGATAATCTTCCCAATCGAATGAAGAACCAGGCGTACATGCACGACTATCCCTCGAATCTATTTATTGTTAAACAACCATTCTATCGTTGGGATTGCACTTTTCAGGGCAAAAATAATGACACGATCATGCGGCTGGATTAAGGTGTCACCCCGGGGCACAATAATCCGCCCCTGATGAAGAATACTCCCGATCACGATTCCGGGCGGAAGATTCAATTCCCGCAAACACTTTTGCGTCGCCGGCGAATGTTCAGTCGGAATCACTTCAATGATCTCCGCATCCCCAGATTGTAAAAGATTGATACTGACAATATTACTCTTCCGGACCAGCTTTAACATGGTGTTAGTCAACAAGAGCCGGGGCGTAATTGTAGCGGTGACCCCAATCATCTCGGCCAAGGGAATATAGTCCTCCCGGCCAATCCCACAGATAATCTCCTCCACGCCTGCTTTATGCGCCAGTAAGGAAGCGATCAGATCCAGATTCTCCTCACCCTGTAAGGAGAGGAAGATATCGTCCGGCCCTAAATCTTCCTCCTCTAAGACTTCTTTTTTCGTCGGGTCGGCGCAGATGATACTACATCCTTCCAGCTCACCAGCAAGGGTCCGGCAAAGCTCAACCCGAGGGTCAATGATCTTAACCTCCAAGTTGTTCTTTTTCTCGCGCAACAACCTTAGTAAGTATTGAGTAATTAAACCGCCACCGGCAATGACAATCCGCCGAAAATGCGGGGTTTTCTTTTTGATTAACTCGTTTAAATTGTGAAAACCCTTGGTTTCACCAAGGACAAAAATTCGGTCTTCCGGCAACAACCTAGTATTGCCCCCGGGAATCAAGGCTTGCCCATCACGGAGAATCGCCACAACCGTCAGCTTTTCCAGGTTTAAATCGCTAATCCGTTGGCCGGCAATCTCTAGCTTCTCGCCGACTTTTAAACCGACCAGACTGAGTTTTCCCTCATGAAAATACTCCATATCGGTGGCCATCGGTACTGCGAGCAAACGGAAAATTTCCTGGGCGGCCAGGTGTTCTGGGTTGATGATCAGATCAATGCCGTATTGAGAGAAGGATAACAAATGTGGATGAGGGGAGGTATAATCGGAGTTTCTAACCCGGGCCACCGTCATCGGCACACCATACTGTTTTGCCGTCATACAGGCGATCATATTCAACTCATCATTTTCTGTGACCGCCAGAATAATATCGACCGCTTTGATGTCGACTTCTTCCAAGGTACGGGCACTCGCGCCGTTGCCCACCACAGTCATCACATCTAAATGCTCCGCCGCTGCTCTCAGGGCTTCCGGATCTTTATCGATCAAGATGACATCTTGATCTTCTCCCGAGAGTATTTTGGCGATATCAAACCCGGCTCTCCCGGCGCCAACAATTAAGATGCGCATGGTTTTCCCCCTACTTAAGATCGGATACACTAAAACAACTTGTTCTTAGAGTTCCGTTCGCGTGATCTGCTTTGGGGTCTTCCCCAAAGAATAGCGTCCAGCATGACCATCTTACGATTTAAATAGACCAAGACCGAAAACGAGGAGTTTGGTAAAATACTTCTTCTGCCGATTAGTATATTATATTTTTCCCCAGGGGGTAAAGCAATCCCTTCTCCGGCGACATAAGGCAGTATAATAACTTGATAAAAAAGTAAAAGAAGGGCTTCTCCGTAAAGAAGCCCTTTTTAGTAAGCACTCTGATCTTTTTAGACTTTCTCCACCGCTAAGCCGGTCGGATAGCCGTTAATCTCCCACTCTTCCATTTCCGCTGTCTTTTCTGTCCGTTCTTCGAGCGTGACGGCCAAGGTTTCCTCAAGAATATAATCTTTAAAAGCCTCGATCGCCTCCCGCACTGCGTTCTCGGCAAAATAAGCAATCTTAATGCGGTCCGTCAATTCGAATTGGGCATTCTTCCGCATATTCTGCACTTTGGAAACGATCTCCCGGGCCAAACCTTCTTGAACTAGTGCGGGGGTGAGGTTGGTGTCAAGGATCACATAATGATCCCGGTCCATTTCGACAGCAAAACCAGGCTTTTCTTCCGTCCGCACTTCGAGATCTTCAGCGGTTAGTTCGACCGGTGTACCGTCCACATTGAGCGTCACTTTCTGCTCGGCTCTTAAGCTTTTGACCAAAGCCGCGGCGTCACTGGTGGCTAGGGCCTGGCCGATCCCTTTTAATAGCTTACCGTATTTGGGCCCCAATACTGGGAAGTTTGGTTTTACCGTATAGGAGACATACTCATCCGGGGCAGGAACATAGAGCAACGATTTGATATTGAGCTCCTCTTTCACCAGTTCCTCCATTGGTTTTAAGAGTTCTTCGTTCTTCTGGTCAATCCGGAGCGCAGCCAGAGGTTGTCTGACTTTAAGCTGAACCCGGTTCCGGGCCGCACGCCCGAGGGAGACCAGCTTGATCACTAGACCCATATGCTGCTCCAACTCCGGATTAATGAGGGTTTCCTCAGCTTCCGGGTAGAGTTCAAAATGCACCGAACGCTTTTTCTCGGGGCTTTGCACTAGATTCTGGTAGATATCTTCCGCCAAGAAGGGAGCAAAGGGTGCCATTAGCTTGGCGACGGTGACCAGAACTTCCCACAAAGTACGATAAACCGCCTGTTTGCTACGGTCCATCTCCGGTGCCCAGAAGCGCTCGCGGGTGCGCCGGACATACCAGTTGGAGACGTCGTCAATCATAAAGTTCTGGATCGCCCGGACGGCCTTGGTCAGGTCATAGCCCTCCATATCCTTGCGGATCTGTTTCGTCACCGAATGCAGACGGGAGATGACCCACCGGTCAATCTCTTCCCGTTCGGCTACAGGAATCTCATAGGATTCCGGGTCGGCTTGATCAATATTCGCATAAAGCGTAAAGAAGGAGTAGACATTTAATACTGTGCCAAAGAATCTTGAGCAGACCTCTTTTAATCCTTCCTCGTCGAACCGGGTTGGTGTCCAGGGTGGCGAAACGGCCAGCAGATACCAACGGGTGGCATCGGCGCCGTACTGCTCAATCAAACTCCAAGGCTCAACCGTATTTCCTCTTGATTTCGACATCTTTTGCCCATTCTTATCGAGAACCAGGTCATTGACGAGGACACTCTTGTAGGGTGATTGGTCAAAGAGGAAGACCGAGATTGCTAAGAGAGAATAAAACCAGCCTCTGGTCTGGTCAATCCCTTCGCAGATAAAATCCGCCGGGAAAAGCTCGGCAAAATCATCCTGATGCTCAAAGGGATAATGCCACTGCGCAACAGGCATGGAGCCGGAATCGAACCAGCAGTCGATCACTTCCGGGGTACGGGTCATCCTCCCACCGCACTCACACTGCAGGTGAATTTCGTCGATATAAGGGCGGTGTAGTTCAATCGTGGCCGGATCCACGGTCTCCAGCGCCCGGTCAGCCAACTCCTGACGCGAACCAACAGAGGTCAGCCGGTCACAAGCTTCACACCTCCAGATATTAAGCGGGGTTCCCCAGTACCGGTCACGGGAGAGCGACCAGTCGATCAGGTTTTCCAACCAGTTCCCGAAGCGACCGGTTCCGACATGCTCCGGATACCAATTGATCTTTTTGTTACATTCAATCAACCGGTCTTTATATTTTGTAACGGCAATATACCATGATTTACGGGCATAGTAGAGCAAGGGTGTATCACACCGCCAACAGTAGGGATAGGTGTGGCTAATCCGCTCTTTCCGGTATAGTTTGCCCTCGCGTTTCAGATAGTCGGTGATCTCCTCATCGGCATCACGAACAAAACGGCCAGCCCAAGGTGTGATCTCCGCCGTAAATTTCCCTTCTTTGTCGACCGGCTGCAGGACAGGCAGGTTATGCTCTTGGCCTAAGCGGTAGTCATCCTCCCCGAAGGCTGGAGCGATATGCACAATCCCGGTTCCGTCCTCCGTGGAGACAAAGTCGGCACCGTAGACATGAAAGGCTGGGCTCTCCGCCTTAATGAAGGGTAGGAGCTGCTCATATTGCATTCCGATTAGTTCCTCGCCCTTAAACTCAGAAAGAATTTCGGCCTCTTTGCCCAGTACGGCCTCGACCCGCTCACGCACCAAGATATAGATGCGCTCGTCGTCTGGTCGGCGGGCCCGGACATAGGTAAAGGCCGGATTGATCGCCAGGGCGACGTTGGATGGAAGGGTCCAGGGGGTCGTCGTCCAGACCAGGAAGTACGTCCCCGGTTCCCCGACTACCTGCATCTTTACATAAATCGAGTTGATCTTCTCCTCTTTATACCCCTGCGAAACCTCATGCGAAGCCAGGGGGGTGCCACAGCGGGCGCAATAGGGCATGATTTTATGCCCTTCGTAGATCAGCCCGGCGTCGAAGTATTTCTTCAGAATCCACCAGACGGATTCGATATAGTCATTATCGAGGGTAATATACGGATCATCCATATCAAGCCAGTAGCCGATCCGTTCCGTCATCCGGCGCCATTCCCGTTCATAGGTGAAGACAGAATTACGACACTCCCGGTTAAAGGCCTCAATCCCGTATTCTTCAATTCCTTGTTTGGAGGAGAGTCCTAATTTTTTCTCGACTTCAATCTCCACCGGCAACCCATGGGTGTCCCAACCTGCTTTCCGGTCAACTTGATAGCCTTCCATCGTTTTGTAACGGCAGACCGTATCCTTGATGGTCCGGGACAGGACATGGTGAATCCCTGGTTTGCCGTTGGCGGTCGGAGGCCCTTCATAAAAGATAAACTTGGGCGCTCCCGCCCGCGCTTCTACACTCAGCTTAACCATATCTTCGTCCAGCCAGCGCTGGAGGATCTGTTCTTCTCGGTCGTTAACCGAACCTTTTACATTAATCTCTCGAAACTTTCCACCCATTTTGCAAACTCCTTTCCCACTTAAAACAAAAAAACCGTCCGCAAAGGGACGGTGATTAGACCGTGGTACCACCCATTTTGGTAAGGTTCACTGCAGTCGCTCCTTACCCACTCAAGACCTGATAACGGTGGTAATCCGTCCGGACTTACTACAAATTCGGCCCGGAGGCTCGAGGCTGATCTTCATACGGCCGTAGTTATCCCTTTCCACCAACCGGGACTCTCTGTCTACCCGTTACCGCACTACTCTTCCTCTCATCGCCTGATGACTTGTATAATCTTATTTATTTTAGCTTATTATGTAGCGAAAGTCAATCGTCTGGTTTTGAAAAGTCACGCCGACTGCCAACTATCCGGCCAATAAATCTTGCTGCTGCTTTCCCCTGGCTAGAAACCAGGAGTAGTCCGGTCCACCGACAGCGGATGGCGCTCGATCACGCGGTTGAGAGGGTAGTAATAGTCCACGCCCAACTCTTTAACCGTGCACTTCCCATCCGCATCCTCAATCGTTAACCAAGAACGGACCCGTAGGCCGTCGGCCCCGGGGATCAAGACCCGCTCTTCTCCCGGTCTTAAACTGTAGTTCTCACGGTAAATGATCCTAGCCGGCCAGCGGTTTAGCACCTCATGATGCCAGGTAACCTTGGGTGGTTTCACCCGGCCGTAAAAAGCAATATATAAAGTTTGTCCTTTATTTTCCGCCCAGATCAAAAGGGGAGCCTCGGTACTATTACGGAATTTAAAGTCCTTATAAACTGCGATCGTCGCATCCTGTCCGGGGGGAACATACGGCACCGGCATGCTATGCGGCCAGCGTTCAATGATCTCCAGATTGGCCAGGACCGCCACATTATAAAGGGTGCTGGCAACCTTACATACTCCGCCACCGACTGATGATCGGACCTCCGAACCATAGTAGGCAGGTCCGTCTTTAAAACCGCGTTCCGTAGTACGTGGTCCAATTGCGGAATTGGTGGAGAAGACCGCACCCGGAGCAATCACCTGACCTCTAATCTTTTGCGCTGCCAGTTTAATATTATGTTCTTCTCCTCCCTGCGGATGGGGAAGAGTGGTCTGAAAGGCTGCCAGTCGGACCGTCGTCCGGAAGAGCAAGCTTAAACGGCGAAATTCAGGATATTCTTCCCACCATAACCGGGTCTGGTCAACGACTGGTTTCCCGTAAGGGTGCTCGGCCTCTTCTTCCTCAACCTGGAAGCGGGGCTCATCTCCGATCCGTGCCTCCGAGTAGTCTCTTAACCGATCGAGAGCTTGGGGGTGGAGGGCGTACACCAACAAGCCAAGCCCCACCCCGAAAATGAGGGGTATACTGATCTTTTTCAAGCTATAGGCCACTTTTCCTCCCTAAGCACAATGACTAGTAACGGGTAGTTTCCCCAAGACAGCACCAAAATAATTTAAAAGCCTTTCTCCCAGTACTAACACCGCCGCTCTTTTTGGCGGGGGACTATGATCTATGGTATAATTCGCTCAGAGAAGCGGTGGAAAACTCCTCGTCCCTTAAAAAGCTATCCTCAAGAAAAACAGGAGTTGATCAAATTAATGTGGAAGTAGAGGCATAAGCCCACCGGTTTGTAGTTTAAGGTTTTAAAGGTATAAACTTCAATCATTATTCGACTCTTTAGTATAGACTTTAGTCCTTTGAAAGCAAGTTCAAACAAGGAGGAACTATGGATACCACTTATTTCATAGTCGCCCGTGCTTTGCGCTGGGAACAGAAGATCGAACGCTCGCTGTTTATTGGCGATACTTGTGTAGTGACTTCTTCCGAAGAAGCTCAGGCTGTTGTCAACCAAATTAAGGAAGAACATCCCCAGGCCAACCACCACTGCTATGCTTACCGGATTGGTCTAGGCAATTATCCTACTACTTACTATAGTGACCAGGGGGAGCCTTCCGGAACAGCCGGGCAACCAATCCTCAACGCCCTGCTCCATGAAGAGTTAACGAATACAATCGTGGTGGTCACCAGGTACTTTGGGGGGAAAAAATTAGGAATCAGGGGTTTAATCGATGCTTATCATTCCACTGCCCTCCAGACTTTAAAGCATGCCGGAAAGAAGCCGTTGGTTCCTTCTTTTACCTTGCAGATTGAGCTGGCTTACCCCCAACTTCCGATCATTAACCACCTTTTACAGACTCATGAAGCAGAGACTGTGGGCCAAGACTACGGTGCCACCGTGAAATTAACCGTCAGGGTTCCGGAGAAATTCCGCGAGTCCTTGAGCAACGCGCTCGCGGCCATCAGGGAAGTACAGTGGCAAGAGATCGATTAATGCCGATCGCCCGGGACCGATTTTTTCCCACAGCATATCCTATTACTAAAGAGGTGGACTTAACAAGGATTAAGTGGCCTCTCTTCTTCACCAAAATCCTTCTCCGGCCTTGTCCGCACCAAAGGCCATTTACTTTCAACTCCGAATCCAGGTTAAAAGGCGGTTTACCCGCCTTTTTTTACGCTCCACGCCAAGGCTTGGTTTGATAGGCATTACTTACCTTAGACCGACATAAAATGGCCATTGCGGTTTGCTGATCTTTTCTTGACATCAGTCTCCTTCTTTGCTAGAATAAATAACGAACTCAATGCCGAAGTGGCGGAATTGGCAGACGCAGTAGACTCAAAATCTACCGCCCTCAAAAGCGTGCCGGTTCGAGTCCGGCCTTCGGCACCAAGACTTTAAAACAATCCCCGAACAAGGGGATTTTTCTTTTTAATACTACTATTTTAAAGTCCTACCGTTTTCTATAATGTAACTTTACCTAGCGGAACTTACTAATTGAGCCACTATATAATAATAGTGATTAATAGTGCTTTTCGAAGAGTTCAAGTCAATTAGGCGTTCAATCTCCGTCTCTTACATATATTACCTTCGGGAAAACCAGTGGGGCTGTGAAGAATATTGAGGAGAATTGATGGCCAACACAAGTGAAAATAGGCACAAAGCGCCCATTTTTTGCCTAAATCAATTGTTAACTCCGTCTTTACTCATTGGAAACGTTGTCTCATAGGATTTCCTTTTTTTCTTTAGAATATTGTCCAATTGGGGGGGGAGAAGAAGATCCTAATAACTTTGGAGGTGTAAAAATGTCGCTTCTATGGTCTGACTTATTCTGGGTTGTCCCTCTGGTTGGTATCATAACACTTCTTGTAGTCTGGGTTTATTACCGCGGTGTGCGGTCTGCTGATCCTGGCGATGAGAAAATGCAGGAGATCAGCCAGGCGATTCGTTCCGGTGCCTTTGCCTTTATCCGGCGCGAATATACCAGTGTTGGCTGGGTTTTACTGGTTGCCATTCCCGTTATCTTTTTCGTCTTGGGTGGCGCTTCAACCCTTTCCTTTATAGTCGGCGCAATATTCTCCCTTTTGGCCGGCTTCATTGGAATGAACGCTGCCACTCTGGCGAATGTCCGCACGGCCCAGGCTGCTAAAAAAAGTGCCGCCGACGCCATACATATTGCTTTTCCAGCTGGCTCAATCATGGGTTTGACGGTTGTCGGCCTCAACTTGATCGGCATATCCGTCTTATATCTTCTCTTCCCTGATCCAGAATTGATTACGAGCTATGGTTTGGTTGCTTCCTTAGTGGCGCTGTTTGCCCGCTTCGGTGGCGGCATCTTCACAAAAGCTGCTGATGTCGGTGCCGACTTGGTCGGTAAACTTGAAGAAGGTATCCCGGAAGATGATCCGCGCAACCCGGCAGTTGATCGCTGATAACGTCGGGGATAATGTCGGGGATGTTTGCGGGATGGGCAGCGACTTGTTTGAAAGCGAAGCCGAAGTAATGGTGGCTGCTATGACGATCGGTACCACCTTAACTGCCGTCTATGGCGCAAAAGCAATTGTTGGCCCGGTTCTCCTTTTTGCGATTGGGGTTTTGGCTTCGGTTCTCGGAATTTATTATGTGAAGCTGTTCAGAAGCCATAACGCTTATAAGGCCATCAACGCGGGTAACTATCTAACCTGCGCGCTCGCTGTCATTGGTGGATTTTTCTTCAGTAAGTTTTACTTAAATGATCTCAGAATGTTCTGGGCAGTAATGGTTGGCCCCGTTGCCGGTTTACTGGTTGGGATGGCTTCGGAGTATTATACCTCCGATGAGCAAAAGCCGGTACACAATCTGGCTGCTTCAGCCGAAACCGGTGCCGCCACAATCGTCATTGACGGGGTGGCCATTGGTCTAAAGTCTACGGTCTTGCCGATTCTGATTACTTCCGCCGCCGTTTTAATCTCCTATTACTTTGGTGATTTCTACGGCTTGGCTTTGAGTGCCGTTTCAATGCTTTCCATCTCTGGAATTACCATTGCGGTTGACGCTTATGGCCCGGTCGCCGATAACGCCGGCGGAATCGCCGAAATGGCCGGACTGCCAGAAGAAGTGCGTGACGTCACCGATGCTTTGGACTCGGTTGGTAACTCGATGGCAGCGGTAACGAAGGGCTTTGATATCTCTGCCGCCGCGCTGACTGCTCTGGCTCTGTTTGCCGCTTATGCCAGCGCCGCTAAACTGGAAACGATCAATTTACTCTCGCCGCACGTCATTATCGGCCTCTTTATCGGCGGTGTTTTGCCTTTCTTCTTCTCAGCACAAGCTTTGGATGCCGTTGGCCGGGCTGCTGGCCATATGATTGAAGAGGTCCGTCGGCAGTTTCGGGAGATCCCCGGTCTGCGTGAAGGAAAAGCCAAACCCGATTATGAGCGGTGTGTCGACATTTCGACCCGCATGGCCCTTAAAGAAATGGTCTTCCCCAGTCTGGTTGCGTTATTTGCCCCGATCATCATTGGTTTCACCCTGGGGACGGAAGCCCTGGCCGGAGTATTAGGCGGATCGTTGTTAACCGGGATGCTGATGGCTCTCTTTCTTTCGAATTCCGGAGGTGCCTGGGATAATGCGAAAAAATACATTGAAGCTGGTGCCTATGGTGGAAAAGGTTCCGAAGCCCATGGTGCTGCAGTTATCGGCGATACAGTAGGGGATCCCTTCAAAGACACGGCCGGTCCCAGTTTGAACATTCTCTTCAAACTGATCGAGATTGTCGCCCTGGCCATTGCCCCCATATTGATCCGCTAAAACCCTTTTGTTGAGGAAAAAAGAAGGCCCCGCGTTATTTAACGCGGGGCTTTTTCTTGCTCTTGCTTTAGACTGGTTTAGACTTTTTATGAAAGGCAGTCCGCTGCTCTTTCTCTAGGTGGGGTGAGCCGACCCAGAGTCCAACCGCCCGGATCCACGCATCCCGTTCTTCCCCCGGGGGTTCACCAACATTACGGAAATCCGATTTCCGAATGAACTCTTTCAGTTCGGCGCTTAGTTTCGCCATACGGTCAATCTGCACCTCCCGTAAGGTAGCACGCAGATCTCCGTCGGTTGCTTGCCGTTCAGCCAACTGATAATGGGGTAGGCACAGACCTGCAGAGGAACGGTAGGCTTCGCGGAACTCACCATTGTTTAACGCCCGGAGTAGTCCAAAGATGTAACGCCGTTCCATCTCCCGCTCTTCACGACAGGCCAGGCAATGTTCCTCTTTCCCTGCCAAAAAGGCAGCACTTTTGTGTTTGCCGATCAGCCCTTTTTTCTCCAGGTGTTGGCGGAAAGAGTCAACCAGATCCGCATAAAGAATAGAATGTCCCAAAGGATCCCCCATTTTCTGCAAGGTCCACGCGTGTTCGCGGCAGAAACCTTTGGTGGCCCGGAGACGATCCCTGGTTTGGTTATCATTAACAAACTCATACATCAGATTATCCAAAAAGCGGCGGGTTGCTTCCGCGATACACCGGCAAACCGGGCAGGTAGCGCCAGCCAACGCTTCTGCTAAATTGTATTGGATGACATCCTTATTTGTCATGGCCTTCACCCACTATCTTTCCATATTTAACTCATGTGTTCTAGTAGCAAAATTGTTTTCCAATTTTACAGCTTTTCTTGTTTAAATCATAACATAAAAAGGTGGGTCTGCCCACCTTTTTAACTGATAAGCTTTTTGCTTTATAATTATCACTATTAAATAAGATGATTCCGTCTTCACACCTACCACTAACCATACAATTCCCCTAGAACTTAATCGCCGCGTGGTGGAAGCAGTGCTCGGCATTCGCTGATCAAACTCTCAATAATTTTAGCTGCCGGTTCAATCCGTTCAACCAGGGCAGCCGCCTGGCCGGCCATCACTGAGCCTTCCTTCACATCTCCCCGCACGGCCGCCGCTAAACGCCCAGCCCCCAAAGTTTCCAACTCGGCTGGTGAAGCACCATCCGCCTCGCGGGCGAGAAATTTTTGGGCAAATTGATTCTTCAAGACCCGCACCGGATGTCCGGTTGAACTTCCCGTCACGACCGTCGCCCGATCTTTTGCTTTCAACACCATCTCTTTATAGGCGGGGGCAACCTGACACTCTTCGGCACAGAGGAACCTGGTCCCCACTTGTACTCCTTCCGCCCCTAAGATCATCGCCGCCGCCATCCCCCGTCCGTCGGCGATCCCGCCGGCAGCAATCACCGGGATTTTTAGCTTGTCCACCAATTGAGGGATTAAGACCATGGTCGTCTCCGTACCAATGTGGCCTCCGGCTTCCATTCCTTCCCCGATTACCGCATCCACTCCAGAACGTTCCAGCCTTTGCGCTAGGGAGACGGAGTTCACCACCGGAATAACCTTGATCCCGGCTTCCTTCCAGGTCGGCAAATATTTCCCAGGATTGCCCGCCCCAGTGGTCAACACTGGTACCTGCTCTTCAAGGATGACCTGGAGCACTTCTTCCAGATGGGGCGAGAGGAGCATCAGGTTTACACCAACCGGTTTGGAGGTTATTTCCCGCGCTTTTTTTATCTCGGCACGCAGCCAGTCCCCGGGTGCATTACCAGCGGCGATCAGCCCCAATCCTCCAGCCTCGGAGACGGCTGCGGCCAGTTCGGCGGTGGCCACCCAAGCCATTCCCCCTTGCAGAATGGGGTATTCGATCCCTAATAACTCAGTTATTCTCGTCTTAATTTTCCTTCCTCCTTTACCTGAACCGAGCGCCACTCCCGCAAAAGGTGTCCGGTTAGTCATGAAGATAGAATGGGCTTGTTCAAGAAATAATATCTAAGATCATAGATCAATGGTTAAAGCCAGTCAATCCCAGTCTCTTCCGATCATCGGAGCAACTATCGCAATTAAAGCAATTTCCTTATAAAATCAAAGATTTTCTAAGCTGAGCGGCTCGTTAGTCGAAATATGTCCCATCAGAGACTCTCGTTTCTCCCCATCCACCAAAAACTGAACCTGTTCGATCCCGGGTAAACCAGTGATCGTTTTCACGATTTGGTGTACCAATAGTGTTTCTTGAAGAGAACCACCATACAGATTTTCACTGGAAAAATCAATATAAGCCAAATCCCCTTCCACCCAGGCCCGGTGAATAGTGAGTCGGTCGTGGAGCGCGGTGGATAATCCTTCGTCCGCTGGCGGCTCTCTTAATTCTTGAAGCACCACATTGATTAAGTTATCTTCTTTAAACTTAACCTCACGCTCGACCGCCTTAAACTTGGGGAGATCTTCCCGCCCGGTCTGAATATACTCTTGGTTAACAAAGTATAGTCTGACTATGGTCGTGCGCTCTTCAGTTGCCGGCGAGGGAGTAGGCGGTGGTTCTTCTCCGCCGCGCCGGAAAAATCCGGGATAGACCAAGAGCAGAAACAGACCAACCGCCAGTACCAGGAGAATAAGTAAATAACCGCTTTTTTTCTCCATCTTACTTCTCCTTTCATGTTACTTGCTCGCTTCTTACGGCAACTGCGCTTTTCTATTTAGGGCCCAAACCAGATGCGGGTCGCGCAGTCCCGCGCTTAAGTTTAGTTTAACCGAAATTACCAACCTTTTTTAGCTTTCAGGATGGGATTAATTCCCGATCGGCACCAAGCCGGCTTGGTCCAACAGAGCTTTCAAGGCGAGGAGGGGAATCCCCCCTTCAAATTTAACCTCCCCGTTCAACAGGAGAAGCGGAAAAAGCCGCCCTTCGTCCACCAGCTTTTGGGCGAGGGGGTGGACCGGGGTTTGGTTGAGATCGATAAACTCCACCACCAGCTGCTCTCCATAGGCCAGGCGCATCCCTTGCCTTAAATAGTTAATCTGTGTTTTAAGTTTCAGCGGCTCTGCGCCGCAACTCTTTTCGTCACCGTTGGCGATGATGATGATCTCTAGCGGGTTCATTTTCTCCGCCTCCCTAAAAGCGTTCTGCTTAATTTTCCGGCTTCCGGAACCGCTCCAGCCCCACAAACTTACTGTACTCTTTTTGGAAGAGGAATTCGACCGAACCTAAAGGACCGTTGCGGTGTTTAGCAATAATGAACTCGGTGATGTTTTTCTTTTCCGTCTCCGGTTCATAGTAATCTTCCCGGTATAAGAAACAAACCAGATCGGCATCCTGTTCCAAAGAGCCTGACTCCCGCAAGTCCGACAGGGTGGGGCGTTTGTTTTGTCGTTGCTCGACCGCCCGGGAGAGCTGAGAGAGCGCAATCACCGGCACCGAGAGCTCTCGGGCCAGTGCCTTTAACCCCCGTGAAATCTCTGATACTTCTTGTTGCCGGCTTTCGACCCGTCCACGCCCTTGCATCAATTGAAGATAGTCGATGACAATCAGACCGAGCCCCCGTTCGGCCTTCACCCTTCGCGCTTTCGCCCGGACTTGCATGACGGAAAGGTTCGGTGAATCATCAATATACATCGCTGCTTCACTGAGCCGTCCCAAAGCGTGGGAAAGCCGGGGCCAATCTTCCTCTTTGAGATTCCCGGTGCGAATCCGCTGGTTGTCTACTCCAGCCTCCGAACAGAGCAGTTTCATCGCCAACTGTTCCTTCGACATTTCCAGGCTGAAGACGATCACCGGCAACTTAAGTTGAACGGCAACATGTTCGGCGATATTCAAGGCAAAAGTGGTCTTCCCCATACTGGGACGGGCCGCCAAAATGATCAGATCCGAAGGCTGCAGCCCGGCGGTGATCCGGTCCAAATCGGCAAACCCGGTCGGTACGCCGGTGACGGCACCCCGCGATTCATAAAGCTTTTCAACTTGTTCAAAGGTCTTAATTAAAATATCTTTCAGGTTAATGACTGTCTGCCCGGACCGCCGGTTGGTAATTGCAAAGATCGTATTTTCCGCCCGGTCAATAATACTTTCCACTTCATCTTGGGCTTCGTAAGAGGAGGTGACAATTTCGGTCGCGGCATGGATTAACTGCCGGAGAAGGGATTTCTCTTCCACGATCCGTGAGTAATGTTCAACATGTGCAGCCGTAGGGACGGCACTCGCCAGTTCGGTGAGGTATGTAATCCCGCCGACTTTTTCGAGGGCGTTTTTCTGCCTTAATTCTTCGGTCACCGTTACTAAATCAACCGGTTCCCCTCGATTCGTCAAGTCGAGTACCGTCTGGTAAATGAGGCGATGATTTTCTCGATAAAAATCCTCCGGCCGCAAGATCTCCATAGCCCGGTAAATCGCCTCTTTCTCCAAGAGCATCGCCCCCAGGGTCGAACGTTCGGCCTCGATATTCTGTGGGGGAATCCGGTCTAATAAGATACTATCACTCATTTTATAACCTTCCTTGCTCGTATTTAAGAAATTGCAAAATCCCCTACACTCCCGCATGCTGGAGCAACGGTTACAGCATGGTCGTAAAGGTTTGCTTGAATTCTTGCATCCGTTAGGTACTACCTCGCAAAAAGAAGAGCAAATTCTTAAGCCGTTAGTTAAAATAAGCCGCAGAAAAACTGCGGCTTCGTTTCTATTGTTGTCGGGTCTTCGTTAATGAATAAAGAAGACTTCTTCCATTATTTCTTTGACGGTTGAAGCAGTTTTCACTGTAATCCCATCCAACACCGCAGGAACATCCCGTTCATTCCCTCGCGGAATATACACCAGATTGACCCCGGCTTGTTTAGCGCCGTAGATCTTTTCCGGAATGCCACCGACTTCTTTCACTTTCCCCTGGATCGTTACTTCACCGGTGATGGCAACATCCTGACGTAACGGACGTTGGAGAAGGCTACTGATAATGGCCAGAGTAATCGCCACTCCAGCGGAGGGGCCGTCAATCCGTCCTCCGCCGACGATATTAACGTGAATATCGTAATCGGCTATATCCAGACCGGTGAGGAGACGGACGACTGAAGCCGCATTAAAGACTGAGTCCTTGGCCATGGAACCCGCCGTTTCATTAAACCGTAATTTTCCTTTACCTTTTTCGGCCGGGAAACTAACTGCTTCAATTTCAATGAGCGAACCAACAAACCCACTGACGCCAAGGCCAAACACCTTTCCGATCTCTCCGTCCGCAGTCCCTCTAACCGTTACATAGGGGGAAAGCCGGCTCGCTCTGATCACTTCCATGAGATGTTCTTCGCGGATCCGAAGGTCGGAGCCAACTTCTCTCTTCGCTTGTTGATAGAGAGCTAATCCGTAGGCATCAGCTAACATCCCCACCGCCTTACGGCCTTCAATGGCGTAATCACTAATCAAGTCTGCCACTTCCGGATCTAACTCTGCGTTCAGACGCTGGGCAGCATCGCTCACGATCCGCTTAATGGATTGACTGGTTAAAGGCTCAAAATACACTTCGGCACAGCGGGAACGTAAGGCTGGACTCAACTCCGAGGGGTCTCTAGTGGTCGCAGCAATCAAGATAAAATCTGCCGGTGCTCCTTCTTCAAACAATTTCTTGATATATTTCGGCACTCCAGGGTCATCCGGATCGTAATACGCAGAATCAAATTTTACCCTTTTATCCTCTAAGACCTTCAACAGCTTATTCATTAAGACAGGATCCATCTCCCCAATTTCATCAATGAAAAGCACTCCACCGTGGGCTTCCGTCACCAGCCCCGGTTTCGGTTCGGGGATCGCGCCTTCCGCCAAATCCCTCCTGGCACCCTGGTAGATCGGATCATGGACCGATCCTAAAAGCGGATTCGTCACTTCCCGTGGATCCCACCGTAAAGTGGTCCCATCAACCTCGATAAAGGGTGCCTCCGCGGCAAAAGGTGTATAATGAATCTTCTTGGCTTCCTCCAAAACCAACCGGGCGACCGTAGTCTTACCGACGCCGGGCGGTCCATAGACAATCACATGCTGCGGAAAAGGAGAAACCAATTTAGCCAGTAAAGCACGGATCGCTGCCTCCTGCCCTACTACTTGATCCAGGGAGGAAGGTCGGAGCTTCTCCAAGGCGGAACGGGAAAGAGAAACCTGTTCCATTTTTTCTAATTCGGCGTATTTTTTGAGCGTATAGGGGTTGTCAGGTCCGTTGAGCTCTTTAAGAACCTGCAACTTAATTTCTTTGACATACTCTTCATGTCTGTGCTGCATCCGCTCAGCAATCTTCTTTTCGATCTTTTCTTCGACGGTTTTGCTGGCAATTAGATCAGCAATCTCTTCCTCAATCTCATCTAAAACCGTAGGTAAGTCGCCGGTCTGCGGCACCTGGGCAAGGGTTGGGTCTTCATAGACTAACCGTTGCAACGCTAATACTCTTTCTTCCAAAACTTTGGAACGCATTAATTGCAGTGCATCCAGTTTGCCGGCTTTCATCACCAATTTATCGGAACCATAGAGATTCGCCAAGAGCGAATAGAGCGCGGTTACCTGACGGTGCAACTGATCTTCTTGAGGAAAACGGTCACGCCGGGAGATCCTCCGGCTCTCTTCGTCAACACCTCTGAGCACACTTTTCACGTTAATTCCTCCCTATGACCTTTGACCTTACCCCTCAGGCACCACGTGGACTTCTATATTTGCGGTAACGCCCCGGTAAAGGTGGACCTTTATTTTATGCTCCCCCATGGCCTTGATGGGGTCTGACGGGTTAAGTTGTTTCTTATCAATTTCGATCCCTGTTTTCTTCTGGAGCTCTTCGACAATGTCTTTGTTGGTAATTGAGCCAAAATGCTTACCACCTTCGCCTGTTTTTCGCGGAAACTTCAGGGTTAGAGCTTCAATCTTGGCGGCAATTTTTTTGGCCTCTGCTTCCTCTTGCGCTTCTTTCAATTCCAGGCGGGCTTGTTCTGCTTCCCACTTTTTAAGATTAGCCGGGGTGGCCGGGACGGCCAATTTTTTGGGGAACAAGAGGTTACGGGCGTAACCGTCGGCGACCTCTTTAATCGTCCCTTTTTTCCCCAGTGTTTTGACGTCACTAAGCAAAATAACTTTCAACTGGAATCTCCACCTCCCACACTTTCTACACCATACCTTACTTAAATCTTCCTGAGATATTTTTGGGTTTGAGTTTTTTCCTCACTACGACATAGTTAATTCGAGCTTCGTTCTCATTTCTACAGGATTTTCATCATTTGATATTTTAAAATTTTAACACGCTGCTGGCAGAATGCCATTCGGCCAATACTAAGAGCTTCCAAGAAGGGATTTCTTGGTGGCCGAGGTCAGCGTTGGTTTTTTCCTTGCACATGATTTAAACAGGTAGAAATATCTCCGTACCATTTTTCAAGCTGATGATCAGTCTCGAGCAGGGAATGGAGTTGTTCTTCTACAGTCTGATCAAGCTCGGCATAGCTAATCCCTAATCTTTTTCCCAGAAAATAACAGGTGAGCATAATCGTAGCTAAGGCTTTAGCAATGGCCTGCTGATTATGTTTGATTAAGGCTTTAAAGAAAAAGGATACCCCTTCAATCAGCTCGGTTTTCAGCCATTCGAGCGTGCGCAAATTACGAGTAATATCGAGATCCTGATTGGGGCGGGCCATTAGTAACCCCCCTTATGTCCACATCTATTCAACACCGGAAGGCGTTTTCCTTCCGGTTTACTTTGGGAAAAAGAAAGGAGGCTTTTTGGCCTCCACCTTGTTTAATCTCAGTCACTAGAATACGGTAACATTGCTAACTGTCGAGCCCGTTTTATCGCCACTGTTAACTGACGTTGGTGATGGGCGCAATTCCCTGAAATCCGGCGGGGAAGGATCTTCCCTCGTTCCGTGATAAATTTACGCAACCGACCAACCTCTTTATAATCAACGGTTTCGATCTTATCAACGCAAAACGAACAAACGCGCCGTTTCTTTCTTCCTCGTTCTCGTGCCACTAGGCCACCTCCTCTGACCGTTTATACGCTTTTTAGAAGGGTAAATCATCCAGATTGATCTCGCCGAAATCGTCTCCGGACAGATCATCATCCGGCCCGTTGCCGACGGCCATCTCTCTTTTACTTTCACTGGCGCGGTCCAAAAACTGGACACTCCCGGCAACAACCTCGGCTACTCTTCGTCTTTGACCATCTTGTGTTTCGTAGCTCCGGATCTGCAACCGGCCGTCCACCGCCACTAATCTTCCTTTATGCAGATGATTAGCGCAGGTTTCAGCCAGTTTTTGCCAGACTACGATCGGGATAAAGTCCGCTTCCCGCTCTCCAGCCTGGTTGGTAAATGGCCGATCCACTGCCAGGGTGAAGTTGGCCACCGCTACCCCATTCGGGGTATACCTTAATTCCGGATCGCGCGTTAATCTGCCAATTAAAATGACATGATTCATTTACTATCCACCACCCTTGATCAGGTGTTTTGTTTGATGATCAAATGACGAATAACATCATCGGAGATTTTTAGAACACGATCCAGTTCTTGCGCAGTTGAACTGGGCGTATTCATCTCCACAAACAAATAGAAGCCTTCGGTAAATCCCTTAATCTCGTAGGCCAGCCGACGCTTACCCCAACGGTCGATTTTGGTGACTTCACCATCGCCGTCTTTAATAACTTCCTCCACTCGCGTAATGGCTTTTTCCAAGTTTTCCTCTTCAAGCTGGGGATTGAAGACGATGACGCTTTCGTACTTTCTCATTCTGCAGACACCTCCTCCCTCTGGACTAATGGCCGCAGTTTATTGCTACTGCGGCAGGGAAGCACACGTTATAATTATAACATTATACCCTTAATTAAACAAGTTCTGGGGGCTCGAGGTTGCCCGATTTAATGATTTTTTTCAACCTTTTTTCCACCTTGCTCCGGGGTATTAAAATTAAATGTCCACAAGTTAAGCATTGCAGCCGGATATCCATCCCGACGCGTAAAACTTCCCAATCCGTTCCTCCGCAGGGGTGTGGTTTTTTCAACCGGATCTGATCGCCGACCGAAAGCTTCAGAGGTTCTTTCATACGCTTTCGACCTCCATCTCCTTATTTTTCACCCCGTTCTCCCAACTCCTTAAGCCGCGGGTTTCATTCCACGCGGGGTTAGCGTATTTCTCACGGGCCAGTCGCTGAGCAATCTTAACCTCTTCGGCAGTTAAAGGCATTTCCTGCCACTCAACACCCAACTCGTCACTGAGTCCTCTTTGTAAAACAGAAATTATGGTTTGCCTTTCCGGATAAAATCCTAAGGCCTCTTCTAGGCCAATAATGCTCTGTTGCAACTCTGCGATCTCAATCGGCGAAGGGCTACTGTCTTCCAGCAAGTTTAGTAAGACCCCGGCATCGAAAGTGAACGGAATGGAGCCGTGTTGGAGCAGGGAGTGAGCCCGGCGCACCTGCGCACTCCCGACCAATTTTCGTCCGCTGCACGTAAGTTCGTACCAAGACCGGGAAGCAAAACAGGCCGACGACGGAAGACTTACAGACCGTTGGGGCGCTTCCGCCAACTCGACCTGGAGACCAAGTAGGCTAAAACCCTTTTTTAAACCGTGCGCTATCCGCTGATAATCCGTGAGAACCGGTCCATGGAAACCGTCACGCGCCCCGGTTACTAAAGAATAAGTAAGTTCATCATGATGGAAAACGGCCCGTCCCCCACTGGGTCTTTTCACCCAAGCAATGCCTTTTTCCCGGTAGAAAGCGCGTTTTTGAACAGAGGGTGGATTCTGGAAACAACCAAAAGATAAAGCAGAAGGCGTCCATCCATAAAAGCGAAGAGTCATCGGGGACTTCCCCATGCTATAACTGACTAAAACCGCCTCATCGACCGCCATATTCCAAGCCGCGCTCCCCCTCATCCAGGGAAGTAAACGGCCGATCATTTTTCCCCAACCAACTCCTGGTACTCCTGGGCAGTCAAAAGATTGTTTAACTCGTCTGGATTAGAGACTTCAATTACCGCGATCCAACCTTTTCCGTAAGGATCCTGGTTAATCAGTTCCGGACTATGTTGTAGCTCATCGTTGACCTCTATGATCTCACCGGAGACCGGAGCATACACATCAGAAACCGCTTTAACCGATTCAATGCTCCCCATTCCGGCTTTGACTTTAATCTTTTCGTTAACGGCGGGCAGTTCAACATAGACCACATCGCCCAATTCAGCCTGGGCATATTCCGTGATCCCTACCCTGACCCGGTTATTTTCCACTTGTATCCATTCATGCTCCGACGTGTATTTTAAATTAGACGGAACCATGATTAAATACCCCCATTCTTCCTTCCTCAGATTAAGTACCAGACTTTTATGTTTATCATATAATGAAGAGACTAACTTGTAAAGAGCCAGTAGAGATTTTTCCCAAAAGGAGGGGTAAAATATGTGCCACCTGTTAGCTTGCCTATTAAATCCTATCCTAAAAAGGAAAGGAAAAACCATGATTCTGATTCGCCAACGCCACCGGTAGTCAGAACAAAGCTTACTGGGATGGACGACACCCTTGAAAAGCCTCCGCTGCGGAGGTTTTTTCTTTTTACAAAAAATTCGTCTTATTCCTGGGGTGTTTTAAATATTTATAACTAAGGGGAGAATTACCTGCTTACTCTCTGCGGAGCCGAATGGTGTTTCTTTGTTCCAGGGTAAATTGCGGATTATATGGAGGAAAAAATGACTGCTAAACCAAGATTGCAACTTACTACATCCCGCCAGTCGCTCTCTGCACTGATTGGCGCAGCGGTTTTAACCTTTATCTCCGCCCTCGGGGAAGTTTTTTTGTATTATTTAGCTACACTCCGCTCCGTACTACAGCGCCGCTTAGATTGGCCACGGACCATTTTAGAGATGAATGCGATCGGTGTCAACTCCTTGCCGATTGTCACCGTTATCTCCTCTTTCACCGGAATGGTCATCTCACTTCATTTAAGCCAAATGTTTGTCGATTTTGGCGTAACCTCGCAAATGGGACACGTGCTTGCCCTGGCTTTCTTCCGTGAGTTGGGGCCAGTATTAACCAGTGTAGTGGTGGCCGGTCGAGCGGGATCGGCCATCGCAGCAGAAATCGGCGCAATGGCGGTCACCGAACAAATTGATGCTTTAAAAACACTCGCGACCGATCCGCTGGATTTTTTGATTGCACCCAAAATTATCGCCTCCTTCTGTCTGTTACCGTTACTGATCATTGTTTCAAACCTGACCGGTTTATTGGCTGGAATGTGGTTAGCGATTTATTTCCGCACAATCACTGTTCTAACTTTTCTCGATTCGATCCTCACTTATATCCAGCCTTGGGATCTGCTCGGCGGAATGATCAAAGGTTTCTTTTTTGGGTTAATCATTGCCGGAATCGGAACCTACTATGGTTTACATACGGAAAACGGCGCCGCCGGGGTCGGAGCCGCCGCCACCAAAGCCGTCGTCACCAGTACTATCTTACTTTTTATGAGCAATTATCTGCTCTCTCTGCTGCTCTACGACTTCTAACATCACCCAAATGGAGCGTACACTTAAAGAAGACTTACCAGTAGATGATAAGGGGAGTCTCATGATTGAATTTAAAGATGTCACTTATACTGTTTCCGGGAGAGAAATTCTTTCACAGCTTAACTTAAAGGTACCGCTGGGCAAGACGATCGTGATCATCGGTCCCAGTGGGTGCGGGAAAAGCACCTTGCTCCGTTTAGCCATGGGCTTGATTAAACCCACCGCCGGCCAAATTCTGCTTAACGGGCAGCCACTTACGGATCCACTGACCGGTAAAAACAAGTTTTCCCGCGGGATGGTTTTTCAATCCTCAGCCCTCTTTGATTTCTTATCAGTTTACGATAATATCGCTTTTGGCTTACAACGGAGAAAAAACCTCACCCCGGAGGAGATTAAACACCGGGTGAGCCGGGAATTAGAACGGGTCGGACTGGGTGCCGACCCTTCGCTCCTAACGAAACGGCCAGCCGAACTCTCCGGGGGCATGCAAAAAAGAGTAGCACTCGCCCGGACACTGGCTATGGAGCCTAAAATCATCCTTTATGACGAGCCCACCAATGGTCTGGATCCGATTATGGCCGGGGTAATCACCGAACTAATCCTTCAGGTGCAGCGGAGCCTGGGGGTCACCTCGCTGCTGGTGACCCATGATTTAAAAACAGCCCTTCGGGTAGGCGATGAGATCGGCCTGCTTTTTCAGGGAAAGATTAGGGAGTTGGGTCCACCCCTCGCCATCATGGAGTCAAAAGACCCGCTCCTGCGCCAATTCGTCGAAGGCGTCCCTACCGATCCGCTTAGAACAAACGGGGAGTGGTGCTTATGATGCTCAACACTGAAGCCAAAGTAGGCTTTTTCGTCCTCATCATCCTTACGATCACGATTCTTGGGCTGATGTGGCTAAAGGGGAAGCTCCTTCTTGATCGTCATCAATTACTCGAAGCAGAATTCACCCATGTGGGAGGATTACGCGCCGGCGCTCCGGTGCAAATGTCTGGCGTCGATATCGGTCGGGTCGACCGGGTCTCCCTCACCCCAGAGGGGAGAGTCCTGGTCCGTTTGCGCTTAAACCCAAAGATCCACTTGAAAGCCGATTCTTCTCTACAAATTGTAACCGCCGGTATGCTCGGGGAGAAGATAATCGAGGTGCTCCCCGGAAAAGAAGCAACCCAGCTTCCCAAGGGGGCAATTCTACGGGGAAGTGAACCTTTTTCTACGGAAACCTTGCTCCAAGAGACGCTCGTCCTTCTAACCTCAGTACAGCAAGCGGCGGGGGCGCTCAATGAACTCTTCTCCGATCAGAAACTACAGGAAAACTTAATGATAACCTGCGAGAATTTAGTCCAGATCTCGGCTCATCTGGTCACCTTCAGCTCCGCTCTCAACTCTGCCAAGCTGTCATCTGCCATTAATAATCTGGAACAGATCACGGCGGAGCTGGCCACTGTCGAATTTAGTAAGGTGAACACTTTAGTTAATTCCCTATCGGAGGTACCCACCATCTTCAAGCAGGTTAATTCAGTATTAAGCGGTTTGGATTCTTTACAAGTCGAGCTGAATACTTTTATGACCGAACTCCGGGCCGAAGGGCGAACCGTCGAGACCTTCCAGGTAATTCTGGACGAACTTGAACCAACCGTGGCCAATCTTAGGCTACTTTCTGACCAATTAGTAAATGGTACACCTAATCTCGCCACTCTGCTCTCCACCGGTCACAAAACTCTGGAGTCGGTTCATTCCATTACCGACGGGGTAAATAACTTCCTGGAAGAGGCCGCCGGTCCGGATAGTGCCAATACTTTTAAAAGCGCGGCCGACCGCGCTGGACGGGTCCTTAACCTAGCTGACGAATTTTTTGAAGCTTACGACCGTCTCTCCTTCAGCAATCAAGTCGCCGTCTCCTCCACCGAAAACGATTGGGGACTAGATTATCGGTCCAAAATCTCCTGGGGAACGGGTGATTTTCTCTTTTTTTCCTGCGAAGATTTCGGTGACCGCAACCGCCTCTCCTTCCAGTATGGTTTGGTAGAACACCCCTGGCAGCTACGGTTAGGGATCCGCCATAACTGGTTGGGCCTCGGTGTAGATTACCAGTGGCCCAATTTTAGTTTGCAGACTGACCTATGGCACCCCAACCGCCCAGTACTAGATCTTTATGCCAGATACAACCACACACCCTTCCACTTTCGCCTGGGCCTCCACAATTGTGCATCACCCAATCGCCAATGGTCCTTCAGCGCCGGCTGGACGTTTTAACCGGTGCGAAAGCAGGCAGCGCTTGTAGATGTTTTAAGTTCTTGTCAAACCCGGAACCGGGAAGTGGGTGCCAAACAGCATAAAACTGCATGCTACAAATCGCGGATCCGAGTTAAGATGGCAGGCGTAACCCCGGCAATCACCAAGGATTTAGCCAGATCCCCAAGCATAAAGGGGACCATCCCCATAGTAAGCTGCACTAAGGAAACCGGGGTTTTAAATATTAGTTGATTAAGTAGGTAAAGGTAAGGGATGGCCACCAGGTAAATTGCCCCCATTCCGACCACGGCAATGCCCAGGCATTTGTAGAAGGATGGCTTAGTCAGCAAACTGCTCAGCCGCCCGACGACTGCCGCCGCCAATACAAACCCAAGAATAAAACCGAAGGTTGGCCGTAATATATACCCCGGTCCTCCGCCCCCGGTAAAAACCGGGACTCCACTCAAACCAAGGAGCAAGTAAACCCCCTGGCTCAGCGGAGCATCTCGCGGGCCCAAAATTAACCCGGCCATAATCACCATGAGGGTCTGGAGGGTAAAAGGAATAGGCGGAATAAAATCAACCCGTAAATAAGCACCAATCCATGTTAATGTAGAAAACAAAGCAATTAAAACCATCCGTTCTGTACGGTTCCGTTTCTCCTTCTCCATCATCTATCCCTCCGTTAAGTACTGAGCTGTTAAATTCACATCGCCGGCAATTACCTTCCGGCTCTGGCCGTCCTGGTCGATAATTAAACCACCGTCTTCGTCAATCGCGACCGCTATTCCAGAAAAGGTCTGTGCGCCATTGGTCACGGTAACATGCCGGCCCAAAGTATAGGTATACTGGCGGCAGTACTCCAGAATCCGGTCAAACCCGTCGGTTAGCGCCCGGAAATATTCTACCTCCAACACTTCCAAATAACGGCGGAGCAAAGCCTTCCGGTCAACCGGGCTTTTCTTGATCATCCACAAGGAACCGGCCTGCTCCCGGATTTCCTCCGGAAAATCCTCCGGTTTTTGGTTCACATTCAGACCCACCCCTAAAACAACCGATTCCAGACGCCCCATCTCCCCGGTTAACTCAGTCAAGATCCCCGAAAGCTTCCGTCCGTTCCAATAAAGGTCATTCGGCCATTTAACCAACGGCCTCACTTCTAATTCGGCAAAAATAGCCTGGGAGAGGGCGACCGCCGCCACTAAAGTCAACTTCGACAGCTGAGCCGGGGGTAACTGGGGTCTAAGAATCAAACTCATCCAAATCCCCGTTCCGGGCGGTGAGAACCACCTCCTGCCCAACCGGCCCCGGCCCGCGGTCTGGCTCTCCGCCAGAACAACCGTTCCTTCGGGACAAGAAACCAGCAACTCTTTCGCCCGCTGGTTGGTGGAGGATAGTTCATCATAATACTCGATCGTTTTACCGAGCAGTTTGGTCCGGAGCCCTTGGGCAATCTCCCAAGGATAAAGCCTGTCCGGCCGGGAAAGAAGTCGATATCCCTGCCGGGGATAAGCTTCAATTTCATAACCCAAGCCCCGGAGGGTCTCCACCTGCTTCCAGACTGCCGCCCGCGTCACCCCCAATTGCACGGCTAGCTCTTGCCCAGAGAGAAATTGGTGCTCAGTCAATAGACCAACCAGTCGTCCTAATGTCATCACAACACAACCTTCATTTCGTCTTTTTTTAACTTGAGAATAGCAAAAAATTCACCGGAACAATGAACATTCGACTCCGGCTGTACCCTAGTTTACTGGGAGGTTAGGCTACCATCAGTCTAATTGATCACTTTTTCTTTGTCAACCTTTATTTTTGTTATGGTTGACATTACTGCTAACCGCCCTTTTCGGTGGGCTAGGCCCAGGACTCTCAATTACGTGCCCAGCTTAAAGCGTTATGTAAAATTTTTGTAGGAAGATAATTAATAAGTGGTTTTTTGATTGCATTACGCCATTAACAAAGGTACAATAAAGGTAGACATCTGCGGAGTCAGGTCCGCCTTACTCCAAAGATCATCTACTCTATCTAACCTGAGGCCAAGGCTTTGCCTGAAGCAAAGGAGTGTCTTCCCTGAACACCAAGAGAAGAAGCCTGTCTTAGGATAGGCTTTTTTTGATGGAGGTTTTGCGATGGAAGCCAAAAGAATAGGGGTCATTGCCGTCGTAATTGAAGATCCGGCTGCTGTACAGGCCACCCTCAATCAGTGGATCAGTGAGGCCGGATCAATTATTGTTGGGCGCATCGGTATTCCCTATCGGGAAAGAAATGTTGCCCTCTTAGCTTTATTAGTCGACGGATCAAACGATGAAATCAACGCTCTAACCGGTCGTTTAGGTACACTTCCCGGCGTCAATGTGCGGGCGGCCTTGGCGAAAAATTAAAATGGAGGGATTTTCAACATGCGTAAAAATTCTCTTCTCGCCTTATTCCTGGTCTGTCTTTTGCTCCTTACCAATTCCTTGACGGCCCGCGAAGAGTCTACGGTGGAGGTAATGGTTCTCTCCGGCGTCACCGGACTATCTTTCTTACCCCTGCTGGAGGAGGAGCCTTCCATCGAACCGGGGATCAAAATCAACTACACGGTCGTCAAAAGCCCCGACCAGATGAGGGCCAAGATTATTTCCGGTGAAGCCGACATCGCCGCGGTCCCGACCAATCTCGCCGCTATCCTTTATAATAACGGGATTCCCATTCAATTAGCGGCCATTACCAATTGGGGAGTTATGTATCTCGTGGAGCAAGGCTCTCAGATCACTTCATGGTCTGATCTACGCGGGAAAACGATTGGCGTTACCGGCAAGGGTAGTACCCCGGATATCCTCTTCCGCTATTTTCTGACCGTGCATGGACTCGATCCAGAACGGGATGTTCAAATTCAATACTATCCTACTCCTGTGGAATTAGCTCAGCTCGCGATTGCCGGTAAAGTTGAGATCGCTACCCTGCCGGAACCATGGGTGACCGAAGTCGTGACCAGAAACCCCAGCTTTAGAGTCTGCCTTGATTACCAGAAGGAGTGGGAGCGCTTAGAACAGAGGGAAGAGTCCTATGCCCAAAGCGCCCTGGTCGTCCAGACCGCTTTGGCGCAAAAACACCCAGAATTTTTACAAAAATTCCTCCGCCAAGCGGATGCCGCCAGCGCTTGGGTGGTCAATAACCCGGCCGCCGCCGGAAAACTGGCCCAAACCCACATTATGATCTCCGCTGAAGCAGCAGGCGCAGCGATTCCCCGGTGCAATCTTCGGTTTAAGGAGGCGGCCTTAGTCCGCGCCGAAGTGGAGTATTATTTGGCGAAACTTCTCTCTTTCCAACCGCAGTCGATTGGAGGGAAGCTCCCGGATGAAGGATTCTACCTACAAAAATAATTTAATTACCCTCAGTTCCATACTCCTATTAGTCCTTGGCTGGGCACTAGCAGCCAAGCGGGCTGGGAAGGAGATCATCCTTCCCAGCCCGCTCGTTACCTTTAAACAACTGCTCAGCTTATTAACCTCGGCTAATTTCTGGCAACATCTCAGCGCCACCCTGCTCCGGGGATTAGCCGGTTTCGGCCTTTCTTACTTAATGGGTTTAATGATTGGTCTCTTTTCTGGTCTTAACCGTCACTTTAAAACCTTTTTTCAACCATGGTTAACCGCAATCCGCAGTACCCCCTCGATGGCCCTGATCCTCTTGGCTTTAATCTGGTTTAAGTCCAATGCGGTTACCTTATTCGTCACTTTCCTGGTTGTCTTCCCCATTGTCACCCAGAATGTTAGCGAGGGTCTCCAGCAAGTTGACCCCCGGCTCAAGGAGCTTGCCCGCCTTTATCAGGTCAGCACTACCCGGGTGCTCCGCGAGATGTATCTCCCGGCCATCCTGCCTTACCTCGCCACTGGTGCCGCGGCCGGCCTTGGTTTAACCTGGAAGGTAATGATCGCCGCCGAGGTACTGGCCAACCCACCCACGGGGATTGGGACTCAGATGGATACGGCCCGGATCTTCCTACAAACCGCAGAGGTTTTTGCCTGGACGATCGTGGTGATCACGATCAGCCTCTTTTTTGACCGTCTGCTCTATTCCCTTTTGCGCCGCCAATTATTTTATTGGGAGTGATCGGCCATCAGCCTGACTGAATTTAGTTTAAACCGGATAACAAAAGCTTATGGAGAACTTCAGGTCTTAGACGGCCTTTCTTTAGAGGCCAAAACGAACAGCATCGTCGCTTTCCTTGGCCCTTCCGGTTGTGGAAAGACGACTTTACTTTCGCTAATCGCCGGCTTAAAAGCACCAGATAGCGGAGAGATTCTGGGGATGGAAAACAAAACCCTGAGTTACCTCTTTCAGGAACCCAGGTTGCTTGATTGGTTGACCGTCGCCGGTAATCTTGGTTTTGTCCTGAAAGACCGTCTGACCGGTGCAGAACTAGAGAAGAGGATTGACTATTATCTGAGGCATATGGAGATGCTGGCCTACCGCGATGTTTACCCCCGGAGGCTCAGTGGTGGACAGCGTCAACGGGTCGCCATGGCCCGGGCGTTGGCTTACCCTTCCCGTTTGTTGTTGATGGACGAACCCTTTAAATCACTTGATTTAGGTTTAAAATTTGAGTTAATCAACCGTTTTCTTCAGCTCTGGACCAGTGAGCCCCGGACGGTGCTCCTGGTGACCCATGATCCGAAAGAAGCTCTCCTCCTAGCCGATGAGATTTACGTCCTTTCGGAAAAACCGGCGCAAATCAAAGGTTATCACCAAATCTCCGTGCCCCGCCCCCAGCGGCAGCTGGCCGATCTTGCCCTCCTCCAACTGGAACAAACGATTATCCGGGAATTAATTGACCAGTAACGAACAGAGCTTTTTTAGCAAGCACTGAGGGTTTTACTCATCTGTTTTTCCTGGTTGCCCGCCACATAACCCTAGTTTATACCTTACATTTTTAGGTGTTATCTTCGTCTTTTAATTTATTGTGCAAGTCGCGGATCAGTTGCTTCCTTTCCTCCGTCGCCTCCCGATCCACTTCAATCCGGAGCACATCCCCTTCCGCAGCACCAGGGAACAGGAGCGCTGGAACGGTCACAAAGGTGCCGTCCTCCAGTTCAACAACCGCATAATCATTTTCCAACCGATCAATCGTCACCCGCATCCGCCCACCCCTCCTTCGTCAAAGTGTAAACCCGCATTCTACACCCTTCACATGCCAACTTAAATTAATACCTTCAAAAACTATAAACACCGCCGGTGGGCGGTAAGGTTCACACTGCTTACAGTTTTATTAAAGTAGTAGAATTATCTGGTATATCCGGTGCAATTGCTGTGTATTGTATAGTTGTTCCGTTAATTTTTTTGAATTCGTATACTACAGTATTATTTTCTATATCTATACTTACCTTATACAATGTATCGGTAATAGTTTCTTCAACCGGTGTATTTTTTAACGCTTCTTTGAAGTTAAAATAAACCCCTTTTCCACGCATTATAATATTATTACTCGTAAATATGAATGTGATAAATGCTGACTCAGGTTCAGGCTCGTCCGACCATTCCCCCCATATCCAATTAGGTGGATGAAATGGAGAAGGTTCTGGGGATTTTTTCCGCAACCCGCGAAACACCCCATAAGGGAAATTATAATAAGCATCCAAGCTAGTTTCTTCAAAACATTCCCTCCTTTTCCCATCCATACTATTATAAAACAATTCAATGTAAAAAGAAAGTTTAAATAACCGGAAATTCTTCTGTCAAAAGTGTGGATTTGCGTCTGATTCGATCGCTGCGCCGCAATTACGCGAATTATAAGTATAGAATAAGAAGTAAAGATTTCCCCGTATAGGTTACTGCATTATTGCTAACAATACCCATAAAATGGGATGGGGAGCGATTTCTATGAAAATTGACAAACCAACTACCGCATCCTTGATCGGCGCCTTTTCGACCATACCTTACGAAATTCTGACCAGGGTGTTTAAATTATTAGGACACGGGAAATACAGTATATATGAATTAACCAGTTTAGTGATTACGTTAAATCGACCCGACACCATTCTGGGTTTTTTTATCTCCGTGCTCATAGGTGCAAGTATTGCTGTGATTTTTTATTATGCTGTTATTAAGTGGTTTGGCTGGGGTAATTTACTATTAAAAAGCGTCTTCCTCAGCTTACAAAGCTGGGTATTGCTAGAAGGCATTTTTATGTGGCTTGTTGAAGGGTGTAATTTTGTTCCTTTACGGCCAATGGGTGACTATTACTCTCAGTTCTTTAGCGTTATTGCTTTTGGCATTACCATGGGATTGCTGACACAAAAGTATTTAAAAAATTAGCAAAAAGCCCAGTCACCTTCTGAATAGAGAAGGTGGCCGGGCTGTTGTTAATCTGAGGGAAAACAAGCAGATCTACGCCCTCATTACAAAATGAACAAAAAAAGTTTCCGTTCCCGGAAACCCTAATTTCGCTGGAGCCAGCGATCGGACTTGAACCGATAACCTGCTGATTACAAATCAGCTGCTCTGCCAATTGAGCTACGCTGGCCTTTTTTTGTTTTAGTCTAACACTAAAGAATTATAGCATATATTTAGTACTAGTTCAAGATGGTCTTTCTCTTAATTCCCGGTTTTAATCCCCGTGAGGCGTTTTCTGACCGCCTCCCATTCGCCGACAGCCATGGCCAATTCTTTGATCTGTAAATACTCCTTTTTCCCCGGCCGCTCGGCGAAGTTAAGCATCTCTAAGAAAAGGGCTGGCCGTAGTTCTCCGGTTTTCCGGTAAAGCCGCGCCAAACGATAACGTAAAATATACCGATCACCGGGCGTAGTAAACTTTGCTAAGTTTGCTCTGAGCGCTGCTCTGGCTTGTTCATATTTTTTATGCTGTTCCAGCAGATCAACCAGGATCAAAAAAGGGGCCAGCTGTCGGTCACAGGCCGTCATCAACTGCTCAAACTCTTCTTGTTTTCCAAAACTAAGTAAGAGCAAGCCCTGCAGACGGAGTTTTTTCAAATCCTTTTCGCCCTGTTCCCCAGAAGAAAGGAGGGAGCGTAAAGTCTCGGGGCCGACCAAGCCCTTGGCCAACAGTTGGATGAGGAGCTCTCCAAACTGCTCCTCTTCCGCGGCGGCCAGTGGGATTTGGAGATAAACCGCCAGAATATTTTCGAGCATTCCTCGGTCTAGTCTGGTGTTAAAGGATAATACGCATCGGGTAAATGTTTGCCAGAAAAGGGGCAGCAGCAGGCTGCGCACTTCCGGCGCCTGAACTAACAACTCGCTCAGCTGTTGGAGGAGGGTGGCCAGGACAGCTCGGCCTTCTGCTTCCTGCTCCGGCATTCTCGCAGCAATCAGGTTTAAAGCCGCCTCGTAACGCTCTGCAAAAAGTCGCCAGTTAACCCAAGGGGAACCCTGCTTAAAGTCCAGATTATAGACTATAGTAAGCAGACCCGCACCGGTCAGTTGCGGGCTAACCTTTTCCTGCCCTTGTAATAGCCTGTACAGTAAAGCCCCTTCTTCCTCAACTACCTGCCGCAAAAGGGCAACGGCTTCCTCCCGGGAAAGGGCTTCAATTCTCGCTCTTAACCGCTCAGCCGGTATAAACTTTTCAGGTGCTACCAACCACCCCCAGAGCAGCGCTGCCGCGTGCCGGCAGGGGACTCCGCTCTCCGTACAGGAACAGTCAATCGTGAGGGTCTTCCCGGCCAGCCGGATCCGCACACGGTAAGTTCCCGACAGGTCAAGAACTGTTCCCTGCCAGCTTCCTTCCGCTTGCATCAGGTCTTTAACCAAACCACCCTGCCAATACTCCCGGCCTTGTTTCCATGTTTGCGCGCCGAAGAACTCCCTGATTTCTTTACCGCTAAGTACGGACATGCCTGTAGCCCCCTTTAACCGGTAAGGTATGGTCATCGCAGACCGGAAGCAACTCGTGTTCGATTTATCACCAAAACTACATTGTCCGTAATCAAGCGTAAGAAAAAGGCCCAAGCGGGCCTTCGTTAAAATGGTTAATCTTAGAGGTGAGTCTTGCGGTTAGCCAATTCCATTTTTTTGGCATCGTTAAACCGGTCCACCGTCGATAAATAACCGGTGATCCGCCGGACTCTCCGGATCTCCGTTGAACCACAGGAAGGACAATCTTCCGCAAAGATTCCCTGGTCGCCACAGACGCGGCACTCGTCAATCGGGAAATTAATCCCGGCATACCCCATATCGGCCTCGGCCATCTGCCGAATGATCCGCTCACAAGCTTCAAGGTTATCAATCGGGGGTGCGGAAAACTCGACATAACTAATGTGTCCAGCATTAGTCAACCGGTGATAGGGCGCTTCGAGGTTGATCTTGTCGAAACAACTGATCTCCTGATGAACAGGGACGTGAAAACTATTGGTGTAATATTCGCGATCGGTTACCCCTAGGATACTACCGAAGATTTTACGATCAAGAGCAACAAACCGTCCAGAAAGGCCTTCCGCTGGCGTGGCCAGCAACGTGTAGTTCAGATCATACTCCTCGGCTAGCTCATCGACACGTTGCCGCATATGGCTGATAATCTCCAATCCCAACTGTTGCGCACCCGGATCTTCTCCGTGGTTAACCCCAGTAAGCGCCGTTAGGGTTTCCGCTAAACCAATAAAGCCAATCGAAAGCGTCCCATGTTTGATCACCGGACCGATCGGATCTTCCGGTTTGAGACGCTCGGAATCAAGGTAAAGGTTTTGTCCCATTAGGAAAGGCATATCCTTCACTTTTAACTTACTTTGGATCCGATAGCGGTGGTATAACTGACGACCAGCCAAGACTAGGATCCGATCCAATTCACGATAGAAGGTTTCCAAGTTGCCATGGGCTTTGATCCCCAATCGAGGTAGGTTAATTGTCGTAAACGACAGGTTGCCCCGACCGGTGGTAACCTCCGCTCCGTGCCGGTTAGCAATCACCCGTGTCCGACAACCCATATAACCCACTTCCGCTCCATAAGGCGCATTAAAGGAGGAATCCATAAAGGAAAAAGTGGGGTTCAGCCGACGGGCGGTCACCCGCATCGCTAATTGGAAAAGATCATAATTAGGATCGCCGGGATCAAGGTTGATCCCTTTCTTGACACGGAAAATAATGTTCGGGAAGATCGGCGTCTCCCCATTCCCCAGTCCCCGTTCGTGGGCTAACAAAAGGGAACGGGTGATCAGTCTTCCTTCCGGAGAGGTATCGGTCCCTAGATTAATACTGCTAAAAGGTACTTGCGCCCCCGCGCGGCTGTGCATAGAGTTTAAATTATAAATCAAAGCCTCCATCGCCTGGTAGACATCATCTTCCGAACAGCCCTCGGCGAAAGGGGCCATATCCCGATCGAAGAAGGGGAAGGATTGCCCGCCGTGCATGTCATTCTGGGAGCTCTGGAGGATAATTGCAGCTAAGGCCGCAGCCGATGAGATCCGTTTCGGTGGCCGGATATAACCATGACCGGTATTGAAGCCCTCCGTTAATAACTTTCCTAACGGGATCTGGACACAAGTTAAAGTCTTACCGTAAAATTCCAGGTCGTGAATATGTATATCGCCCTCGATATGCGCCTGCGCATACTCCTCAGGAATTAAACGGTTCAGGTAATATTTTTTACTGGCCGCTGATGCGATCTGTAACATCTTCGCGGACGGTGAGTTACTGACATTTGCATTTTCACGACTGGTTTCCACCAGAATCTCTTCCACTACATCCATCAGTTCTGACCGCGCCTCACGCAGGCGGGTCCGGCGGTCACGGTACAGGATATAGGCCTTGGCTGTTTTGGCATGCCCGGTTTCAATCAATACTTTCTCGACCGCATCCTGGACCTCTTCCACGCTTGGAATACCCGCCGCTTTAGTCTTCGTAATATATTTCACCACAACCTGAGCTAACTCTTCGGCCAGTTGCCGGTCTTCACCACCGACCGCCTGGGCGGCTTTAAAAATAGCATCGGCAATCTTTTTGATGTCGAATTCGGCAATTCTGCCGTCCCGCTTCTGAATGGAGCGAAATACTCTGACCGATGAGGCAGACGGTTGGTTACGAAAAGCAAGTAACTGACCTTTTTTTACCTCTAACTTGTTCAAATCTTCCTGGACTTTCGCCATTGATCGATCCCCCACTATTTCTCATTTTTTTCGTCCCAAGGAGAGTCTCGAGTTCGCGCATAAAAATATCAAGATCTTTAAATTGCCGATAAACTGAAGCAAAACGCACATAGGCCACTTCATCGGTCTCCTTGAGTTTTTCCATGATTAACTCGCCAACCACCGAACTAGGAATTTCGTTCTCGTTCCGTTTCCGGATCTCTTGCTCTACTATATTGGCGATCATTTCAACAGTTTCGAAAGATAACGGTCTTTTTTCGCAGGCTTTGCGCAGTCCATTCACAATTTTCTCCCGGTTAAACGGCTCTCGGCGCCCATCTTTCTTAATGATGATTAAAGGCTCCTCTTCAATCCGTTCAAAGGTCGTAAATCTTCTTTCGCAAGCCAAACATTCACGCCGGCGGCGTATAGCCAACCCTTCTCCGGAAGAACGTGAATCAACCACTTTGCTTTCCGGATGATTGCAAAACGGACAGCGCACTTTTTCTCCCCCTTGCTGCTCCGACTTATTACTCCACCCTATATTTAGTAGCCTTTATCAATTATAACCACAAGATATTGATTTGTCGAACCTCTTCTTCCGCCAAAAAACTGGTTTTTGTCCATTTTTCACCTTTCTCCGTCAATAAGGAGCACAAGTTTCCTTTTTCCGCACTTTATTCTAATCTGAAGATCTTTATTGTTCTCTCTTCGCTCGGCCCAAACTGTCCGCCAACCTCAACAACTGCTGCCAGCCACATAACCGGTGGAAAAAGCAATCTGTAGATTATAGCCCCCGGTGTAAGCATTGGCATCGATCACTTCCCCAGCAAAAAACAAGCCCTGCACCAGTTTTGATTCCATCGTTGAGGGCTTAATCTCTTTAACCGAAACCCCGCCGGCGGTGACAATCGCCTCGCTGAGCGGTCGCAGGTCTGTAATCTCCAGCGCCAAACCCTTCAGGAGGGTAACCAGGCCTCCCCTTTCTTCTTTTGTAATGTGGCTCACCTGTTTCTCCGGCGGAATCGCTGAGAGACGGACCACAATAGGAATGAGTTTCCGGGGAAGCAGATCGTCCAGGGCATTGGCAAAAATCTTCTTCGCATATTTCTGAAAATCCCTTTGGAGCCGCGCATCCAACTGTTCAGGGGTTAGCGCCGGCTTTAAATCAATGAGCAGCCGGTAGGGAGTGGCCGGGCGTAGATGAGTACTGGCGGAGAGAATAATCGGTCCGGAGACGCCAAAATGCGTAAAGAGCATCTCCCCAAAAGCACTGTAAACTCTCCGCCCCTCGTGGGAGAAGAGCTTAATCGCTACGTTCTTTAGGGTCAGCCCTTGCAGTTCGTGGATCCAGTCTTCCCGGACTTCTAACGGCACCAGGGCCGGTTGCAATGGGGTAATTGTATGCCCATGCTCGGCGGCCAGACGATAACCGTCCCCGGTCGAACCAGTCAACGGATAGGAGCATCCTCCGGTGGCGATGATCACTTTCGCAGCGGGCAAAATATCCCCGTTTTTCAACTTAACCCCGGAGACCGCCCCCGCATCGACTAAAACTTTGGTGACCTCCCCCTGGATCACCCGCACGCGATTTTCATTCAAGTATTTTTCCAGGGCCCGCACGACATCCATAGAACGGTCGGAGGCGGGAAAGACTCTGCCCCCCCGTTCGACTTTGGTTTTGAGCCCCAGCCGCTGGAGCAAGGCGAGCAGATCCTGATTCGAGAATTGGGTAAAAGCGCTGTATAAAAACTTGCCATTCACCGGAATATTGGCAATTAAACCGTCCAGATCTGTAATATTGGTCACGTTACAGCGGCCCTTTCCGGTAATGAGCAGTTTTTTACCCAGGCGCTCGTTTTTTTCCACTAAAGTAACAGCCCGTCCCCGACGCCCAGCGCTACCGGCCGCCATCATCCCGGCAGGGCCGCCCCCAATAACGATCACTTGTTCTCCGGCCAACCAACCTCAACTCCTTCTCCATAATTTCACAGGGTCTGTTTAAAATAAACGCTAATTGCGTGGTGGCTTTGTGCGAACTTACGCCCGGATCTAGACCGCAATTCAGGCTAAGGGCTAGTGGCAGGATAAAAGCAAGGGCAATAGATCTAAACAAAGTAAGCATCTTCAGCTTACCGCTTTCCTTAAGATATTATGGCAAAAAAAAGGGCCACCCGATGGTGGCTAAAGAATTACAACCTTAATTGGTTTACCCGAGAAACACCTACCCCGACTGCCGGCGTGGTCAGAGGCAGGGCGAACATCACGCCTCAGCCCGGCGCCTGGCGTCGTCGTGACGCTCTGCAAACCCGATGTGGCCTTATCCACACGGAGTTTGTATCTAAATCATAGCAGATTGCCGGAGTTCCTGCAATGGACAGGAAGAACTATTATTTAGGCTGGAAAGCCTATTAATTGCTGTTTTTGTCGATTTACAGCCTTTTTCGCCATCTTTCTCCTGGTTTGCCATAATATACTCCGATTAACGCTTTAATAGGTCAGCGGCGGTCCTAGCGGCGGCCTTGATGACCTCACTCTCATCCCATTTGGTGATCTTTCCGGCCTGGACCAACCATTCTCCGTTCACCATCACATCCGTGACATCACTGCCCCGGGCCGCGTAGACCAGGAGTGAGACCGGGTTTAAACAAGGGGTCAGATGGCTTTGGTTCAGGTCAATCATAATTAGATCGGCTTTTTTTTCCGGTTCCAAACTGCCTATTTGCTCGGCAAGCCCTAAAGCGTGTGCCCCGTTGATCGTCCCCATCTTCAAGGCGGTTTCGGCCGAAAGGACCGTCGGATCCTGGTTTGCTACTTTATGCAGAAGGGAGGCCAACCGCATCTCGGCAAACAAATCTAGCCGGTTGTTACTGGCCGCCCCGTCGGTGCCCAAACTTACCAGTAAACCTTCCTGTAGCATCTTAGCGACTGGGGCAATGCCACTGGCCAGTTTGAGGTTGCTGGCTGGGTTGTGGGCCACCGCCACTTTTTGCCGGGACAAGAACGAGATCTCACCCTCGTCCAACCAAACCCCATGGGCGAGCAGCACCGGACGGGAAAAAACTCCGTGCTCCGCCAGATAAGCAACCGGTCTTTTGCTATATTCTTTGCTGATCTCTTCCAATTCATTCCGCGTCTCTGCCACATGGATATGGAGCGGTAGTTGATAATGCCGACTGGCGGCCACCACCTGCCGGAGGAACTCGGGTGGTACAGTATAAGGGGCATGCGGGCCGAGCATGGTGGTAATTCTGCCTTCTGCTTTGCCTTTCCACTTCTTGCCTGTTTCGATCGCTTCCTCAAGCTTCTTTTCTGCTTCAGGTCCCGCGCCCAACAGACCCCGGGCTAACACAGCCCGGATCCCGGACTCCTCCACCGCTCTGGCGACTTCATCCATGAAGAAATACATGTCGGCAAAAGTCGTAATCCCGGAACGCAGCATTTCACAGATGGCCAGTCTTGTTCCGGCATAGACATCCTCCGGGGTTAACTTCTCCTCCAAGGGCCAGATCTTCTCTTTTAACCAGGAATCGAGAGCCAAATCATCCGCTAAGCTACGAAATAAGACCATGGCGGCATGAGTATGCGTATTAATCAGGCCGGGCATTACCAACTTATCCTGGGCTTCGATTACTTCCGCCCCCGGTTCAATCATCGCCTCCTGCCACTGACCTACCTCCGCAATCTTATCGTCAACGATCTTCAGATAAGCATCATGGATTGGCGCCTGGCCTTCAGCCATGCTGATTAGCCACTGGCAATGAATAAGTATCGTTCCCATTGGAATATCTCCTTTCCATCTTAAAAGCTATTAAGATACTTCTCCTGACTTGCGGTCAAAGTATCAATCCGCACGCCAAAAGCCTCCAGCGCCAGTCGGGCAACTAGCTGGTCGGTTTCCGACGGAACCGGATACAAGCCGGGGGTAAGTTTTCCCGCTTGTTCCTCCAGATAAAGTAGGGATAAAATCTGCAAAGCAAAAGAAAGATCCATAATCTCCACCGGATGACCGTCGCCAGCCGCCAGGTTAACGAGGCGGCCCTCGGCTAACAGATACAAGCGACGGCCGTCGTCGAACCGGAACTCGGTGATATTCTTTCTAGCCTCTCTTTTTTCTACGGCCAACTTCGTTAGGGCCACTTTATCAATCTCAACATCAAAATGTCCGGCATTGGCCAAAATCGCCCCGTCTTTCATCGCCCGGAAATGTTCTTCCCGCCACACTCCCGTGCATCCGGTAACGGAGATAAAGAAATCACCGATCCGGGCTGCTTCCACGGCAGGCATCACCGCATAACCATCCATCAATGCTTCGAGGGCTTTGATCGGATCTACTTCGCAGACCACCACACGCGCCCCCAGTCCCTTAGCCCGGGCAGCCACTCCTTTCCCACACCAACCATAGCCGGCAACAACTACGGTCTTCCCGGCAATGACCAGATTAGTGGTGCGCATAATTCCATCCCAGGAAGATTGGCCGGTGCCGTAACGATTATCAAAAAGATGTTTGCAGAAGGCATCATTGACAGCAATCATCGGAAAGGCCAATACACCCTGACCGGCCATGGCCCGTAAACGTTGAACGCCGGTCGTCGTTTCTTCGCACCCACCTTTCACCTCCGGTAGTAACCCCCGTTCACTGGTATGAAGAAGGTTGACCAGATCCCCGCCATCATCAATGACATAATCTGGTTTAATTTGTAAGGTAGCGGTCAGATGGGCAACATACTCGGCATTGCTCGCATTATGCCAGGCAAAAACCGGAATCCCCTCCTTAACTAACGCAGCAGCGACATCATCTTGGGTTGATAAGGGGTTACTACCGGTCACCGCCAGCTGTGCTCCTAATTCCCTTAAAGTAAGGGCCAAGTAAGCAGTTTTTGCTTCTAAATGAACGGAAACAGCCACCCGCCTTCCCTGCAGTGGTTGCTCCGCACTATATTTCTCCCGAATCCGGTTAAGGATGGGCATATGTTTACTCACCCAGTCGATTTTTTTGCTCCCGGCAGCCGCTAAGTTTAGATCGCGAATTTGGTACACCATAGCTGGGTCGCTCCTTTCTTCAGTTTGCTGTTGCTTTCGGAGTTAAGGGTTCAGATTTACCACAATTACAATATATTAATCGCTCCCCAAATCGTTCAATCTTATTCTCCGGTTTCAAATAAAAGTTCAGGTTGTTGAGCAAAGAGGCCGTTATTTGCCCTTTGAATTTAAATAGATCCTGAAGGAGACGGGCTAATTCCTCCTAGATCAATAATTATAATATAAAAAACTACGTATTGAAAGAAATTTGGAAAATTAACCAGAAGGCAAAAACCTTCTTAACTTTTTGGATGAAATATACGAATAAAAGAATAGTAGGCCGATCCCGTCCTGCTAGTTTGTGAAGTTACCACTTCAAATATTTAAATTTCACAGCCTATCATCGGACCAGCCGAATCAGCAATGCAGTGGAAGAAATATTTATGCGGGTAGCAGGTAATAAATGAATAACGGTGGTGAGTGAAGTGTCTTTTGGGGCTAAACTTCGAGCTTTACGAGAGGAACAGGGATTATACCAAAAAGATTTAGCTCTCAAATTAGATTTAACCCAGAAAACAATCAGCAACTATGAGAATAATGAACGCTTCCCTGATCAAAAAACGTTGAGCCGGATCGCTGATTTTTTCAATGTTTCTGTCGATTTTCTCCTGGACCGCACCGATATCCGTAATCCATTCGAAATCGTCGCCGCGCATCGCACCGACGACCCAATGACCGATCTACCGGAAAAGGCCAGGGACTCGGTGTTGGCTTTTATTAAGCTTGTTAAGGAGGAGCTGGGAATCGAAGAATAAACTGACATCCTCTTGAACGTACCTTGGCCTGAGATATCCAAAAAATGGGGGATCAACAATGGCTGAGAAGCTAATGGCAATCATGAAGGAGCATAGCATCACTTTAAAATTCTGGGACTTTCATCCTCCGATCGAAGCCGTCTACTACTGTTATCCCGGAAAAAATCCGGTAATTGGGATCGACTATAAAATCAAAAACGAAAAAAAGCACTTCCGTTGCGTACTGGCAGAAGAACTCGGTCATTTTTTTACCACCGACCACGGAAGCATCGTCTCCCACTATCATGTGCGCGATCGGATTGGTTTCTGTCGCCAGGAATACAAAGCGATGGAGTGGGCGGTAAATTTTCTGCTCCCTGATCCGGATTTTGAACGGGCTGTGCTCAGTATGCCCCCGTGGGAACTGGAGGAGTACTTCCAAGTAGACAGCGACTTTATCGCCTTCAAATTGAAACTGAAAAAGGATCAATTATTACAAGTTATGCCCGGGTTTTTTCCCATTCTTCCCGGCGAATCAATCCCCGCTCGGTAATGACCGCGGTAACCAACCGGGTTGGGGTAAGATCAAACGCCGGATTATAAACCTTGACCCCGGCCGGGGCAATCTGCTTCCCCTGAATCTGTGTAACCTCATCCCCACTCCTTTCCTCAATCGGGATTTGAGCTCCACAGGGAATATTATAATCAATCGTCGAGGTTGGAGCGGCCACATAAAAGGGAAGGCCATGCTCCCGGGCCAGAACCGCTAAAGTATAGGTCCCGATTTTGTTCACCACATCCCCATTGGCCGCAATCCGGTCTGCCCCGGTTAGTACCGCTTGAATCTTCCCTTGCTGCATAAGATAGCCCGCCATATTATCCGTGATTAAAGTGACTGGGATCTGCTCTTTCATCAATTCCCAAGTAGTAAGCCGAGCGCCCTGCAGAAGCGGCCTGGTCTCACAGGCCACCACCCCAATCTTTTTCCCCTGTCGGACCGCTGTCCGGATCACTGCTAAGGCGGTTCCATGGGCTACCGTTGCTAATGCCCCTGTATTACAGATGGTCAAAACGGTCATCCCGTCAGCTAATAAGGCCGCACCCTGCTCTCCGATTTTTAGATTAGCTTCGATGTCTTCATGGTAGAGCCGCACTGCTTCCTTTTCTAAGGCCTGCGCCAGCTGTTCCGGCGTAGCCCCAAGCCCGGCCGCCAGCACCTTTTTCATCCGCGCCAACGCCCAAAACAGGTTAACCGCCGTCGGCCGTGTCTCCGCTAGTTCCCTGAAGACCGGTTCCAAATCAGTAACTAAGTCGCGTTTGCTTGCCAATAATTCGTACGCACCCAAAACCACCCCAAAAGCTGCGGCGACACCAATCGCCGGCGCACCCCTCACGGCTAATCTCCGGATCGCCTCCGCCACCATCCGATAATCGGTACAGGTTAAATAGACCTCCTCCTCCGGCAGTTTGGTCTGATCAAGCAGGATTAGTTCTTTATTCTGCCACTGGAGGGCAGAGATGCTCCCGTCCACTGGAATCACCCTTTAAAAATTCTTTCGGCCGGCGGTGCCATCTCCTGACAGGCGCAACTTCGCCCCTCAGGAATTATCTCCAAGGCCCGCTTCAACAGTTTCTTCAGACGTTCGCTATTTTCGTCCATGATCGCCACTACTTCCTCATGGGAGAGCGGACCGGTCGCGATCCCGGCGGCAAAATTAGTGACAATCGACAACGTCGCATAACAGAGCCCGGCCTCCCGTGCTAAAACTACTTCGGGAAGGTTGGTCATTCCCACTAAATCCCCATCCAATTGGGCAAACATTCGGATCTCGGCGGGCGTTTCGAAGCGTGGTCCTTCGGTACAAACATAAACCCCGCCGTCGTGGGCTTTAATCTCAAGATCCTCCGCTGCGGTCAGCAGGACTTTTCTCAGTTCCGGACAGTATGGTTCGGTATAGTCCATGTGGACGACCCCGAATTCGCCACCCTCAAAAAAGGTATGCGGCCGGTTTTTAGTAAAATCAATAAACTGGTCAATGACGACTACCTCGCCCGGTGTCATCTGCGGATTTAAACTCCCTACGGCTGCGGTGGCCAGAATCCGCTCCACTCCCAGGCGGCGTAATCCCCAGATATTAGCCAAATAATTAATGCGGTGGGGGGGAACCGAATGATCCGCTCCATGACGGGGTAAGAAAGCCACTTTCCTACCGGCAAAAACCCCTACCACCGGGGTAACCATCCCATAGGGGGTTTCGACTTTAATCTCCCGCTTCTCAGTTAACATCGCCGGGTCGTAGACCCCTGTTCCACCAATAATCGCAATTTCCATCATGTTCTCCCCTTTTTTGACCACTTTTGACTTCCTCCCTTCATGACCTTTTATTCCTCCTGTCGCCTTTCTTTCCCCTGTTGGCTGTTTGTGAAGAAAACTGTCAAGGAGGATTCCACTCAGGGGGCGGCTCTACTAGCCGCCCTTTCTTTCCTGCTTAAATTATTTAGGGTGACCTTCATCCCGTCACCCTTGATATTGATCCTTTCTACTCTGTGCTTTCCGGGTTAGAGAGGACAACCGGAAGAATTGGGCGCCTCCTTGGCTGACGCCCCCCTCGTGACGCCTACTGCTAATGATTAACCTTATTCCCAAGAACGCCAGGCAAGTAGCAAAAGCAAACGACCACCAGCGGTTGGAACGGCCAATCATCATACAAAGGTAGAGTAGTAAACAGATACTGACCGCGCTTATTCCTTTGATGAACGGCGGTAATTTTTTCTCCATCCTTAATTACCTCCAGCCTGATCATTCGGTATCAGCGGAAAAAATCCTGCCAAAAATAAAAACCCGGTCTCCCGGGTATCTAAGATCAATCCTCTTCGTTTTCTTTTTCTTTCTGTCCGTGACGGGCGGTAATTGCCCACCGTTGACCTTTTCTCTCCAAGACCAGCTCTTCCAGGGTCGTGTAGGTCCGCCATTGCTGGCCAGTCCAGCGGTGCCAAACTAAGCTCACTTCAAGTTGGGTCCAGTTCGGTTTTCTCCTTACTTCACGGACCGCGGTGACTTCAAGCACTGGTTCTCCAAGCAGCTGAGCAGCAGCCGCAATCCGTTCTTCTTTCGCCGCCACCAGATCGGCCCACAGCTCCGCCCGGGTGAAAAAGGGAGTTCCCGGAAAGGTCGGTGCGGAAATTTGCGCCAACAGTTCGGCCACCACCTCTGTTGCCTCTGGCGCCCCCCTTTTCATGGGGAATAAAGACATGGCCCCCCAGAGGAGGAGCAATCCCCCAAGGCCAACCACCACGACCCGTCCCTTCCGCCCAAGGTTCCATCCATATCTATTCTCTACTTTGACGGCCTTCCTCAGCCGCCCCGGCCAGCGGATCCGTAGGGCCCTGATCTTCTTCAGCCCCCGCCTTCCCCGCTCTCCTTTCTCCGGTTGGGCCGGGTGGACGGGGGACAGGGGTAAGGCCATCTTCACCGTGGACCTCTCCCAGTACGCCTCCACCTCAGCAGCGGACGGGCGGGCCTCCGGGGCAACCGACAAGAGCCGAACTAGTAGTGCGGACAAGCCTGAAGGCAGTTCCGGAGAAAAAACAGTGGGCGGTATCACTTCACCTCTAAGCAAGGCTCTGGTTGGCCAACCATTCTCCAATGGATAGGGAAGCTGTCCGGTACAGCACAGATAGAGCAAAAGTCCGAGGAAGAAGAGGTCCCCTTGTTGGCTCAGTGGTTCTCCGGTAAAGCTCTCTGGTGGGTGGCAACCGGTCAGACCAAGGGGAAGGTTGGTCAGCGGAGAACTCAAGTAAGTTAAGAGCATCGGATCGGGAGTAAAAACTCCCTCTTCTCCCCAGAAAATCCTTTTCCAGTCCGGTGGGCCCACCACTAAACTCAAGGCATGGTACCGGCGGTAAGAGCGGATCAGCGGTTCGATCCGTTGGGTCCTCTCCACTACAGGAAGCCTCCAAAAAGAGGAGGCGAAAAGTGATTCCCCCGGGACAGCCTTCCACCCAAGCAGGGTCTTTCCTTGATAAATAACCGGTCCCTCTACCTTTAAAAGCCCGGCTGTTGCGGAATAATTGGCTAATAATTGGCGGCGCGCTTCCGCCTGGCGCCGGAAAGCGGCCGCTTCCCCGCCCCGTAATTTAGTGGCCAGCGGTTCCCAGCGGTAAACCCCCCCACTTTCTAAACTTTTGCCGTAGAAGCAAAAGAGGCCATCCGCACAGCTTTCCCCGGAAAAAAGATATTTATGGGCCATGGCGTACCCCCAGATTAACTGTCTGAGGATCTAGAATAACCCAAATTCCAAACAATAATCATTGCCAGGTAAAAAAGGAAGTAGTTAATTTGATTTCTTTAATCCTAGAGAACAGACTGCACAGTACTGGTGAACTTCTCCAAAATCAGGCCGACATCAACGGAGTAAGAGATGTATTTAACTCCCCGCTTAATCCAGTCCTTAGCCGCCGCGGGTGTTTCCACAAAGGTCCCGATTAACTTCCCCTTTTCCCCGGCTTTTTCGACGATGGAGCGCATCTTAGCAATTAACTCCGGATGGTCTACTTTCCCTGGGATCCCCAAAGATTGTGAAAGGTCATAAGGGCCAATGAAAAGCACATCAATCCCTTCCACCGCCAAAATAGCATCGAGGTTATTGATCCCTTCAACCCCTTCCAAATGCGCGATGACAGTCACATTCGCATTCGCATACTGGAAATAATCTGTTTTGGGGAGGCGTGAATACTCCGCCGCCCGCACAAAACGACAGACCCCCCGGTTGCCTTGGGGATAATAGCGACACGCCTGCGCCAGTTTTTCCGCTTGTTCTTTGGTGTTAATCGCAGGGACTTGTACCCCATGCGCTCCGATATCTAACGCCCGCAGAATATAATGTTCTTCATTTTTCGGCACCCTGATCACAGGACTGATCCTGGCCAATTCGCAAGCGCGGATGGCATTCTGAGCCGATTCAAAACTAAGAGGTCCATGTTCCAGATCGATAATTGCAAAATCGAAACCGGCCAGCCCGGCCAGTTCATAGATGGCTGGTTCGGCTAGTTTGCAAAAAGGTCCGATTACGACTTCTCTCTTCCGAAGTTTATGTAGGAGTTTGTTGTTTTGCATCGTCTTCTGTCTTCCCCACTTATCTGTATTGATAGAAACAAGACCTGGAAGTACTCCCAGGCCCTGTTGGATACCGAGCTATTAATTTCACTTCGTCCGATCATTCGCGGCCGTCTCGTAATAATCAAAGGAGGGGCCTAGCTTTTCTTTGAGATGATCGGTAACCTTGTTCAATTTTTCAACTACTTCCAAAGGTAAAGGTTTTTCAACTGCTTTCACATTGGCTTCAAGTTCTTTGACATTACGGGAACCGGCTAATACGCAAGTGATGGCCGGATTAGCCATCGCCCATTTGACCGCAATCTCCGGCATAGAGAGCCCACAATCCCGGGCAATTTCACGGATTTCGGCCAGCGCCGCATTGGTCTCTTCTTCCGCGCCAAATTCACCATGGCGCACTTCCTTACACTTCCGAGCATCAAAGTGCCGGGTCCGTCGTTGCCAGGTTGGTACATCATCCAACGTCGGATAAATATCGGCTAAAATCCCCTGTAACAGAACCATATACCCAATTACGCCAATACCCTTTTCAGCGCAGTGCGGCAGAATATCGTATTCAATCGCCCGGCAAAGCAGATTATAAGGAAGTTGGTTAATCGCAATTTCCGTTCCCGTATCCAGAGCTTCTTCCAACTTGTTCGCAGCAAAGTTGCTCACACCGACAAAACGGATTTTCCCTTGTTCCTTAAGCTTCCGCAGAGCGGCAAAGGCCTCGTCCACCGCAGGGACCTCAATCTCCTCATCGGTAAAATGGGCGATGGCCTTTCGGGTAATCGGCCAATGGACCATATACAGATCAATATAGTCCGTTCCCAGCCTTTTTAAGCTTTGTTCGCAATGCCTGACCAAACTATCCGGGCTGGTATTGGAAGGACTGATCTTCGTACCAATGATGACCTTATCCCGCGGGACTCCTTTCAGAGCCTGGCCTAAAGATTCCTCACTTTTACCATCGTTATAAGCCTCGGCCGTATCGAAGTAGTTCACGCCCAAATCGACGGCGGCCCGGACTACCTCATTGACGTCTTTCTGCGCTTGTTCACCCCAGTAATGACCGCCACCAAAGGCCCAACAACCCAACCCTAATACTCCTAGTTTTAAATCAAATTTTCCACTTTTTCTATATTCCATGCATCGACGCTCCATTCGCTTAATCCCAGAAAATTGTTGCTCCTTTATCTGCCGAGGAAGTATTTTGTTTGTAAAGCTTCAACCAGCCACTCGCTTCTTTCTCCACTCTGACCCATTCTTGTCTTCTGCGGGCAAATTCCTCATCCGAGACCTCGACGTTGAGCTTTCTTTGGGCAATATCAATCTCGACGATGTCCCCGTCTTTGATCAGAGCAATATTACCGCCTTCATAGGCTTCCGGCGCGACATGCCCGATGGCCAGACCCCCGGTGGCTCCGGAGAAACGGCCGTCCGAGACCAGAGCAATTTTGGTACCCAAACCTTTCCCCAAGACGGCAGCCATAAACGTCTCCATATGGGGCATGCCCGGCGAACCCTTCGGACCTTCGTAGCGGATAATCACAACATCCCCGGCTACGATCTCGTCTTTCAAAATCGCCTGCCACGCCTCATCCTGCGAGTCATACACCTTCGCCGGCCCAGTAAATTTCCAAGCTTCCGGTGCCACTGCGGAAAACTTCACGATCGCGCTTTCAGTCGCCAAGTTACCTTTTAAGACTGCCAAACCGCCCTGCTCGTTAATGGGGTTTTTGACTTCGCGGATCACTTCTTTATTCTTATTCTCCGCTTTGGCAATCTTATCAGCAATCGTGCCGAACATCCCGCGGACCGTCACATCAATCTTCCCGGCCGCTGCCAGCTCTTTCAGAACCGCGCCCAAACCGCCCGCTTGATCGAATTCCACCATGGTGTAGGTCGGATGATTCGGATAAATGCTACTGATCACCGGAACCTCCCGGCTGATCTGATCGAAATATTCGGCGGTAATATTGATCCCGGCTTGGCGGGCAATCGCTGGAATATGCAAGATCGAATTGGTGGAGCCGCCGGTCGCCATCATATAGCGGACCAAATTTTCAAAATTGGCCTTCGTTACCACGCTTAACGGCCGGATCTCCTCCTTCACCAGCTGGACAATTTTGCGAGCTGCTTCCCGGGCCATCTCATGCCATTCCGGGCTTTGTGCCCTAACACTGGCGTTCCCATCCGGTGAAAAGCCTAAAATTTCGGCAGCGGCGCACATCGTATTGGCGGTCCCCATAAAGGGGCAGGCCCCCGGGGTCGGACAAGCGTGCCGCACGACATCCTTATAATCTTCCCGACTCATTTCCCCGGCAATGTAAGCAGCGTAAGCTTGTTTCTGGTGGGTTAAAGTGATCATTTTACCCTTGTGGGAGCCGGGTGCCATGTAGCCTCCCGTAAAAATAACCGCCGGAATGTTGACCCGCATGATACCCATTAACATTCCCGGGATCACCTTATCGCAGCTTCCCAGTAAAATCATTCCATCAAGCATGTTTAGTTCAGCGGTTGTTTCCACCTCAGCAGCGATCAGATCACGGCTCGGCAGGGTATAACGATCCCCCGGCGTATTGGAGCAAATACCATCACAGATCCCCATGACCGGCAATTCCCGGGCCAAACCCCCTGCTTGATTAATCTCCTCTTTAATCGCCTCGATTACCTCTTTGAAATGAAAATGCCCCGGGTTCATCTCATTCCACGAATTCACAATCCCAATGACCGGTCGCTCTGCTTCCTCAGCCGATACACCCATGGCGTACAGTAAGGCATTGCGATGATCGATTGATTCTTCATTCCATTTACGAATCATCTGTTGATCTCCCTTTCGCTATTTTTTTATGACAATAACCTTCTTGATCAGCTGTAACCTAAGCAGGGCTTTTTGCGTTGTCTTCTGTTTTATTTGTGGTAACGCTTCTCAAAGGAGAAGTTATTCGTTTCAAAGTTCAGCTCAAAGCTTTAAAGTAACCTGCCGTCAAAATCAGGCCTATTCTCCGGCTCCAGCGGGAATTTGATTGGTCGGCGGTCACGATTGGAACGATAAATCGCGGTAAAGATCTCCACCGTCTTTCGGCCTTCTTCACCATCGATTAATGGTTGCCGATCATTAATAATCGCCTCGATAAAATCTTCAATCTGCCGTTCATGGAAATAAACCATCGGATCAATCTTCTTAAAAAACTCAGCATCCTCTCGTTTCCATTCTTCACGCAACGCTTCTTCCCCTTTGATCGTCCAAAGATCATTGAAGGGAGGCTCGGTAATACTGGACATCCCGGCGATAAACATCGCTCCGCCGTCGGTTTGGACTCCAACCGAGGCACCATTCTCGCCATGGATATGTACCTTACCGTATAAGGCTGGATTCTGGGAGTTACTGACCACAATATTACCAAAACCGCCGTTCTTAAATCTGATCACAGCTACAGCAGTATCTTCAACTTCGATATACGGATGGTTTAGATTAGCCCAATATCCGAAAACCTCTTCCACCGGCCCCATATACCATTGTAAAAGATCCAATTGGTGGGGGGCCTGGTTGACTAAAACACCCCCGCCTTCCCCGGCCCAAGAACCGCGCCAGGGATCACTGCGATAATACGCTTCATCCCGCCAGCCGAGCATAGTTACCATGCCGAGAACCGGCTTTCCAATCTTTCCAGCGTCGATCGCCTGCTTGATACGGAGCGAAGGAGGGTAAAACCGCCGTTGACAAATGGTACCAAGCTTGACTCCATTGGCTTTGGCCGCTTCGATGATGGCGTCACAATCAGCCAAGGAGGAAGCCAAGGGTTTTTCCACCAAGACATGCATTCCCGCCTGGGCCGCCTGCACCGCTGTCTCAGCATGGGCCGGGTGCGGGGTGCAAATAATTACCGCCTCGACCCCGCCTTTGCTGGCCATCTCCTCAATGCTGGCATAAGCTTTAACCCCATACTGCTCAGCAAAGGCCTCTGCTTTGTTGAACGTCCGGTTGTAAACTGCTGTGAATAAGGAGGTGGGAAGATTTTTTAGGGCTTGGGCGTGCAAATGCGCCCCTTTCCCACACCCGATAATTCCAGTTTTAACTCTTTCCATACTCGCTCTTTCCTCTCAATCTAAATTCGATGAAACGGCGCATCACCATGTTTAGGGAGCAAAAATCACTTTCATCAATCCCGGCTCTTTATTATAAAGCCTCTGCATCCAGGTAGCGCCTTCGGCCAGCGGAACGACGGCGCTAATCAACGGATCGACCTTAATTTTCCCCCGTTCAATTAGATCCAGGCAAATTGGGTATTCGCCGTTGGAAGCACAGGACCCCAAGACCGATATCTCGCGGGTCACCACCGACTGCAAGGGAAAATCGATTTGTGGGTTCAGATTCCCCACTAACGTTAAGGCACCACCCTTGCGCAAGACCTCCACGGCTGTTTTAACTGTTGAGGTGATACCAACCGCTTCAAAAGCAAGATCGGCGCCCCGGCCGTCGGTAAGTTTCATTACTTCGGCGATCAGGTCGCTGCAATCGGCGGCTAGACAATGGGTTGCACCAAATTCACGCGCCAGCGCGAACTTGTTTTGGTCAAGATCGATCGCGATAATTTTACTACAACCAGCTTGACGCAGTACTTGCACAATAAATAACCCAATCATCCCCACACCGACCACCACTGCAGTGTCGTTTAAGACTAATGGTGATCTGTTCACCGCGTGTACGGCGATGGAAACCGGCTCGACCATTGCTGCTTGCTCGAAAGATAGCCCCACGGGTAAATGATAAGCAATCCGCTGCGGAATCGCAATGTATTCGGCAAAGGCCCCGCTCTGCCGATACTCTGCGCAAGAAACGCCCAACACCCGGCGCTGATCGCAGAGGTTGACCTGGCCCTTCCGGCAATAATAACAATCACCACAGTAAATAGTAGAATCAAAAGTTATACGGTCGCCAACGGCAAAGCCTTTGACCTCTGCCCCGACCGCGGCCACCACCCCTGCCGCTTCATGCCCCATGATAATGGGAGGAATGCGCCGCCCGGTACTCCCGTCCATGCCGTGGACATCACTGCCACAGACGGAACAGGCTTTGATCTGTACCAGCAATTCATCCGGACCATATTCTGGTTCTGGTACATCTTCGTAACTAAACTTATTATACTCCTTTAAAACTAAAGCTTTCATATTTATAACGTCCCTTCGGGTTACTCACATACTATTTAAGTTTGAATGAACTTAGCCCTTCACACCGCTCATCACGACCGCTTTCACAATCCATTTCTGGAACAGTAAAAATAGGATCAAAATGGGGATAATACTGATCACCGTAGCAGCCGTGGCCAAATGATATTCAATATAGTATTGGTTATTAAAGGCGGCCAACCCTAAGGTAATAACCTTCATCAAATCGGTATTCGTACAGACCAACGGCCAGAAAAATTCATTCCAGGTCCATAGAAACTTAATAATCGTCAAAGCTGCCAGCGAGGGTTTGATTGCCGGCAAAATAATGCGGAAAAAGATCCCGACTTCCGAGGAACCGTCAATCCGCGCCGAATCGATATAATCATTAGGAATCCCCTCAACCGCCTCGCGCATCAGAAAGACACCAAAGGCACTCACGAATTGAGGCAGCATCAATCCGACATACGTATTGATTAATCCGAATTTCACCACCCATTGATACAGTGGAATGACGATGGCTTGAAATGGAATCATTAACAAAGCAAGGATACTAAAGAACCAGAACTCCTTAAGGGGAATTTTAAATTTAGCAAACCCGTAGCCGGCCATCGCCGAGACAACGACGCTGCTGAAGGTACTGACCCCAGAGACCACAATGGTATTCCAGACATATAAATGAAATGGCTGACGCTTAAAGAGATCAATATAGTTCTGGAAATTTAACCAGTTGTTCGGCCAGAGTTTAAGTGGAATCGCATGAATCTCGGCTGGCGTTTTTAAAGATGTTAGGACCATCCAGACAAAGGGCACTAACATAAACATGGCTCCGATCACTACCAACGAGTTCAATAACAGGTTAACGTTGAAAACTTTACTAAGTCTTCTCTTGTTCTCTATTAAAACGGTACTTGTTTTCATGTTCTAACCACCTTTATCGGGCAAACTTTAATAGGCTGTTTTACGAACAAACACCCATTGGAGTAAACTCGCGATTAAAAGAGAAACGAAGATAAAGATTGCGACCACGGAGGCTTCGCTGAACTTAAACCATTGAAAACCCGTGTCATAAAGGTACATCATGATGACCCGGCTGGCATTGGCCGGTCCCCCGACCGTTGTCGCATAAACCTGGTCAAAAACCTTAACATTGGTAATAAGCTCTAAGATCGTGACCATTACGATCTGCGGATTTAACAGCGGCAACGTAATATGACGGAAGGTCCTGAAGGCATTGGCGCCGTCAATCCGCGAGGCTTCTAGCAGTTCATCCGGCACACTTTGCAAAGACGCCAAAAAGATAATCGTATCGAATCCAATCCGTAGCCAAATATTGATAATTGCTAAAGAAGGCATA
>JAAYGU010000081.1 GCA_012727535.1 Bacillota bacterium
TAACAACATTGGTCCTAACAACTTCTCTGTCTTTTTTATCCAAATTAGCAAAATCCCTTAGGGCAAGGGGAAAGAGATGTTTTTTCAGAACATCTCTTCCCCTTATTCATTAATGTTAACTTTAATGTTAACTTTCTTTTAAAGCTAAGTGCAGACTTTCTCAAGTGTCTACACTATTTCGTGCATTGTACGTTCCACAATCTCGTCCTGCAGTTCTGGCGGTAAATCTATAAAGTAAGCACTGTAGCCCCCTACCCTAACCAGCAAGTTCTTATGTTTTTCCGGATGTTTCTGAGCATCCAGTAATTCTTCCCGGCTGTGAATATTAAACTGGATATGCCAGCCCCCTCTTTTCATAAAGGTTTTAATGAGCCAAGCCATGTTTTGCAGTTTTTCATCAGTGTTTAGTATGGACTTGGAAATCTTCATGTTCATGGCATAACCGACAAATTCCTTAGCATAAGGGCCCTTGGTTGCCGAGTTAATGACCGCTGTCGGTCCGTTAACATCCATCCCCGGCATCACAGAACAAGCGGCATCGCAGGTGGGTGAGCCTGCGGTCCTACCATTCGGCAGAGCGCCGATCGACCTGCCGATCAGGACGTGTCCGGCGGCCGCGCCTATAAAGAGCATAGGTTTCTTACCGGTAATCGGGTCAATCCAACGCTGCATAATTTCGGGTATTTTAGTGGAGAGTTCGTCATAGATTTCATCAACATAATCGTCATCGTTACCGTATTTAGGGGCCTTCAGACAAGCCTGACGGAGATCTTCATAACCTTCCCAGTTCTTAGCGCAGGCCTCAAGCAGTTCAGCCATGGTTACTTTCTTTTCGTCGAAAACCAGCTTCTTGATCGCCGCCAAACTATCGGCCATATCAACCACCCCGCGGCTTCCAAGCCAGCAGGTACGTCCTTCAGGGTATCTCGCTCCACCTTCTTTAGGGGTAAGCCCTTCCCGAATACAGTCTTCAAACTGCATGGCACATCTAAGACCGCTCATCGGGCCGTCAACAATTTCCGTACAAAGAGAGATGACCTTTACCTTGTGCAGAAGGGGTACGAAATACTCCAACTGCTTATAATAGGCATCCAAAATCTGCTCAATACTGGTGAATTTACTCGCATCCCCTGTATGGGGTCCCAGCTGTTTCTGAGTTCTGGGATCAAAACCATCATTTAAAGCCAGTTCAAATAGCTTGGTCTGATTTATGTTATGGCCGCCGCCGACGTGCTCCATACAGTCCAAATGATAACCCAGGCAACCACTGGCATTCCAGTTACAAGCGTCTTCCAGCGGCACTCCTCTGTCCAAATAGCGCTGGGTACCGAGCTCTTCATTTAAAAAGGCCGGGTTGCCGCCGCCGAATTCAGGGTTACAACGCAGAGCGTGGAGAATAAATTCCGGATCCATGTTGGGATTATAGCGGACATAAACGGCAGGTTCAGAAAGCTTAAGCTGAGCCATGGTCTCCAGAATAAGCCAGGACAGCTCGTTAGTGAGATCGTTGCCGTCTTTATCAGTACCACAAAGAGTAACGTTCGGTAGGAGCGAGCCCGGCGCTGCACGCTGGGAACGAGGTATGGTAACCAGATTTTCACACTCTCTGATTTTAAGCCAGAAGGCGCCCAACAGTTCCGCAGCTTCCTGAGCGGTTATTTTTCCGGCTTCTTTATCCTTTTTATAATAAGGATACAATATCTGATCCAGCCGTCCCACGGTGACCTCCGGCCGGTCTGAACTTTCCTTCCAACAAACAAGATGATAGAGTCTCATACACTGGATTGCTTCAAAGAAATCGCGCGGCGGTTCGGCCGGTACCCGTTCACAAGCCTCGGCGATACGAATGAGTTCAGCTTTTCGCCAGGCACGGGTTTCCTTAGCCGCCATTTCCCTGGCCAGATCTGCATGTCTCTTAGCATAGGCGATAAAGGCTTTACAAGAGATTATACAGGCTTCCAGCAGCCAGTATTTGCGTAAAAACTGGGCAGAACCATGACTGTGCTCATTGTCCCCTTCAGCCATCATACGATCCTTTTCTTTTTGACAGAGATCAATTACATAGTTTAGGCCGTAGTCTACACATTTAGCACTGACCTGCGCTCCTCCGCCGCCATAAGCACTATAGTTTTGGAAAAGACCTCTGTCCATTTTATAGCGGACGCCACGTCCCTCAAAAACACAGGCTCGGTCAAACATAAGATCAAAAATGTCCTCTCCCAGGTCATAGGCCAGCGAGGCGTTGACAGTGCTGACTTGCGGCATATGCTTAATCCAGTATTTGGCATCCTCGGTTAAAGCTTTAAGGTCCTCCGGCGTAATATTATCCGATTCAATGTCACTGGTTTTGCGGGCGAATCTTCGACTTTTGCACATCTCCAGAATCTCATGGGGTTTCATGGCGCACAAGGTACCATTACCGCGGATAAACTTGGTAAGAGAACCGATAATGATTTCATCGTCTCTAATTAAAAGCGGACATTCGAGAAGTCTTTTTTCCAGCGCTTTTGCCCACCGAATATCTATTGGGAGCCCCTCAGTCTCTTTCCATGATGCGGTAAAAAGAAGTGTATCGTCCACGTAGACTTGAGGCTCGGCTTCCTCCCATTCCTTTTTTAGCTTCTGCAGCCTGGGAGTCAAAACTTGAACCTGTCTAATCTCCTCGGGGTTTACTTTTTCGGCTTTACCCATTTTGAAATCTTCCTTTCTACCAATATGAGTTATCTTTCATTACCTGTATGACTGCTCTCTGCCCTCCTTTGCTTCAATATATAACCCATATAGATCACCAGATACAAAACTACAAATAGCGCTGCTACTCTAAACATCAAGAAAAAACCGCTTATCTCCACCATATATCCTAATAGAACCGCTCCGGCGCCTATACCGATATCATAGAAATTGTAATAAGTAGCACTGGCAAGCCTGCTCTTTTTCGACTCCACACTGTTAAACATCCAGGTTTGCATCGTCGGCAGAATTGCTCCAAAGGCCAAGCCA
>JAAYGU010000082.1 GCA_012727535.1 Bacillota bacterium
AGACCCAGACCCTTTTACGATGAATCGGACAGAGAGATTCTAGAAGCTCTCTTCGATTCTACACGGGCCTGGGCATAGGTTACTACCACTGACATCATACCCTTGTCGACCCGTTTTATCAATACTAACTTTGCGGGGCACACGTCCCCATAGAAATATCAAGGTGACATTTTCACGGAATAAAACTAAGGCTTTTTACTGACATTTTCATAGACATTGACAGATAATTGTCAATGAATTTGTAACACGCCCCGCAGTCCTTAATTAAGCCCTAATTAAGGACTTTCTTAGTATCCAAGTTGACGGGAGGTATGTAGAATAAAAAAGCGCATTTCCGGCGATCCTTCCCCTAAGGGACATCGGCCACCGACCCTGCACTTTTTGTTTGAGGATAAAATCGACTTTTATTGTTTAGAACAAGCGGGCTTGCCAGAGCAGATTCAAGCTGTAGTCGATTCCACGATTTAGATAACTGTTCTCATTTCTCCAAAACGAAACTTTACCGCCCAATTTGATTGCACTGTGTTTCCCTGATTTAAGATTTAACGAACCTTCGAATAATAATTCTTCACTCTCAAAACCTCCGCCCGCGGGGGTTTTTTCGTCTTTATTCTGATAGGTAACAACCAAGTAGCTTTTGGCCAGATCGGCAAACCAATCTTTCTCCATCGTAATCCGTAGTCTCGCGTCATTACTTTGCCGGTCTTCGGTTTGCTCCTCGATTGTATACCGAAAGGAAGCCGTTGTTTTTAGCCCATGTTGTATCCAGGGTTTAATGTAACCGATATCCCACTGGTAGCGCCTAGTATTGGTCGGCGATGAACAGGCGATGGACAGATTGCTCTGCCAGTTGTCATCCTTTATTTTTTGGTGAATTCCCACTCCAATTAAATGTTGTTCCGCTTCGCCGTATGCTTCCCGCTTTACCGTTTGATACCCGAGCAGCCACCCGAAGTCGGGAGCAAAGTTGCCTGATATATTCATTTGCCAGCTTTGCGTGCGGCGGGTCTTTTCCGCCCGGCCGTCCAGATTGTTTGCCGAAGAAGTATAACCAAAACTGACCCGGTTTTGGTTGAGGAATACTTTATCTCCTCTGATTGCATACTGGTATGCACCACCCTGGTTGGAAGGCAGCGGCGAAAGGCTGGCTAAAGGATATGAATTTTGCAAGAAAATACAGTCCGCATCCCAGAAAACACCGGCAAACTCGGTGGCGCCCTGCACCCGGAACCCACCGCCGCCCTCTTCCGCCAGGCCATAGATTAATTCGGAGCGGATGATCCCCTGCCCCAATACCCGGTTATCCTGGAAGCCAACGATCTTATTCTGATCATTTCCCATCTGTATGTAGTAAATTTGATTTTTGGTGGTCCCCCTTTGCCAACGGTAAATCCCGCCGCTTGTTTCCGTTACGGAGAGTCCCAGCCCAAAAGAGCTCGCTGTCGTCCCCTTAAAGACCCTCCATTGTCCGGTCTGATTTGAGAAGTCGTTATTACTAATCGTACTGCCCTTGAAACCCAAGCCAAATAGTAACAAGCAGGATTCAAACGGTAGATTGATATTACCGTGTTGCAACACAAACCATTTGGCCTGCCAACCTAAAGTGTACTGGTCGAGGTAAAGATAATAATCATAAAAGTTGGGTTCAATCCGGAGACCAGGATAATCGGTAATGCTGGTTTGCAGTTGCAGGGTGAACAATTGTCCCGGCTATTGTAGATAAGAGGTGAAATTGGCCTTATCGTGGAAGCGCTCCAGCGGCTGATAGGAATAGTTGAGGACATTAGTCAAACTGGCGTCCCAACTCACTTTAGGTTTTGGCGCTTGAAGATAAAAAGACCATTGCCGCCTGCTGCTATTACCCGCGGTGTCGCTGGCATCAATCTGCACACGGTGCGGTCCCGGAGGCAAAGCAATCGACGGCCGGTAGCGGAGGCGCCACTTTTTAGCGGCGCCGATCTCTTCCCGGTCGATCCGTTCAATAATCGCTCCTGCCGTCACATCAACCCCGTTGACACTAAGCAAGATGGCGTCCTGATTAACCCCCGAGCCTTCATCACTGATTTCCGCCTCGATCCAGGGACGCTCCTCTGCCAACTGGAGGGCACAGCCCGGTCCGGCTTAAATTGCCAGTTCTTGCCAAGGGAGATATAGGTGTAACCTTCCTCCCAGCGCTCGTATTGCGGCAAAGAATAGTCTTTTTTAATTTTAAATGCCAGGACTAAACAAAAAATAAACAAAAAAGCATGACCGGCGTGGGCGATTACGCAAAACCCCAGGATCTTGGTTGACCTGAAGTTGAAGTGACAACGGAGAAGCAAATCCGTTGCTAAATAACAATTAGTAGCATATTACTATGTGTTCCTTAAAAATAAGCGCTCGATGTCTACTCTAAAATGAAAATGGTAGTTTCGGAATAACTGAAAACTTCGTGTACCCGCTTGGGATCTCAAATAACTCGTCCGGCTGCTTACCTTCGACGATATTTTGGTACTCAACAGTTGAAGTAACCTTCCCTTTGGCATCCTTGGTTTGCGTCTTAACCGCAAAACCCAGTTCTTTCGAGAACCATTGGACCAGGATACCATATTTCCGATCTTTATAAGTATATTGAATAATTTCGCTGGCGTAACCATTTATGGTCTCGTTGCCGAGCGTTTCCATCTTATATTCTATATCCAGGTTGGGTTGGTTGGGATCATAGGGATAGTTTATTTCCATATATTGTTGCTCCGGCATTAGCGTCCAACTGAGTTTTTTATCCAATCTCAAGATGGTGACGCTAACCGTATCGCCATCGCTGATCTCATGGCGGATTTTTTCTATACCTTGAACATAAATTTTCCCTTTAGTCACCTTGCCCTTGGCATCGGTCTGAATCATCTCCGCGGAAAACTCCGGTGTCGCCGCCAACACGAGCCCGGAAAAGATAAAAACCACTACTAAGAGGAGAATCAGTGTTGACCCAAGCCGTTTCGCCATTAATTCACAACTCCTTTTCCATATTTTCTTCAGGGCGCCGGTCACGCTTTAAGAGGAGACTCACAAGCGTCCCCCGAGTGCTTCCTTGACGAGAATAGCGCCCACCTTCTTTTAATAATACTTATTCACTATCAACAAAAAATAAACCCGCAGCCAAGGCGGTGTTTATGGGCAAAGTAGATCCGGAAAAGCAGCAGGCCCCCAAGGCTTGGCAAGGCTTTAACATCAAGGACAAAGCCGCTGCTCTTTATACATACACCAGAAATCCTGGAGACCATGTTGGCGGTCGGCATCGACATCGGCCTGGTCCAGCTGGGAAATGAAACAACCGGGGGAATGTGTGGGGAGAAGAGCTGGCCAAAGATCACGCGGCTCCGGTTGAGCGTCCCGCGCCGCCGCGTCTTACACCCCCGATGATGCTGGGGCGTACTATGGAGGAAGCTCCTGGGACAACCAAGCCATGTTTGACTTTACCGGCAAGCCACTACCCTCATTGCAGGTGTTTAAATAATATAAGTTAGTAGATGATTAGTAACGTCTCATCCTTGAGAACCGCCACCGCCTTTTCGATCAGCCGCTTAAGCGCCGGGTAATCCTCCGGTTGAACTATCCGCCCGTGCAGCTGAAACTCGAAATCAATATAGACTTTATTCTCCCGCTTTTCCACATCCATGCGCAGCGAACCGACCCGGTTTTGCATATAGACCGCGTGCGGGAGAGTAAGTGTTTCGTAGGCCGACGGTAGTTCGATCTCGATCTTTTTGATGACATGCGGCCGGACATTAAGCTTAACCGGATAGATCCGCTCGTCGCTCGCCACCAATTGCTCCATATTCCACAGACCATATTCCAAGGGAGTGAAGAACGGGCGGATTGACCACTCTGTTTCCCGCTCTTCCCCGTTCAAATCTCTCTTTAAACCAAACTCGATCTCGGCATCACTAACCCGGGCCCGCTCCCCGCGGCTGGTACGGAAGATGTGATAGTACTCGGTTTCATAACCGGGAGCCATCGCCTTAATCTTGTTCAACGTATACACCACATGACCAAGGAGATCCCCGTCATAATAATTCCGTTGATGAAAATAATTACCACCTTCAAGGGACTGGGTTAGAAACACTTCCACGCTCCCCGCGGGATAAAGTTTAATCTTTTTCTCGGTAATGGTGTAGTCTTTCTCCGGGTAGGCGGGGATCCGAAGAAACCGGTCCGACTCGAACAAATAAGCCACTCTTCCCTGATTCGTGGGGAGTAGTTCACCATACGGAACAAAGTCTGCGGTTGTGTCCAAAAAGAGGTCTTCCTTTGGCAAATAAACAATTACATGATTAAACTTTGGCCCGGCAACGCCATCATAATCATAGGTTTTGCTTGTATTCAATAAGGCTGGCTCGGCCTGAACACCGATCTCTCTCAACATGGCAATCAATAAAATGGCCTGGGCTTTACAATCACCCTTTCCAGAGTGGTATACTTCGGCAGCAGTAGGTGGCTTATAACCCTCAATTAGAAAGCGCCGAATCGACTCATACCAAATATTCTGCGCCACAAAATCATATAAAGCTCGGATCTTTTCCTCCCGTCGCTTCCCATTGGCTAGCTCCCTGATTTTCGCCTTTATTTCTTTATCCACTACGTAACGGTCCGCATAAAGATCCTTGGCAAATGCGGCATACTCCGTCCAGGTGCCGAAACTGGAAAATTCCAGATACGGCCTGCGTTCGTCTACCATCTCAACTTCTGCAACATAAGCCGGTAATTCATTAAATTCCCATGTATAGGTAAGAACTCCTTCGGCTTCTTCAATGATCGGTTTGACCTCGACCGTCCGCGCTTTAAAGTATAACGGCCGCTCCGCCCGAACTTTAACAACAATTCGTCGGCGGCGGCAAAAATAGTTTGTGTGCAAAGGGATACCGCGATAATACTCGCCTGTAAACAATTGCTCCTTATATGTATGCACAACACTTTGCTGAAGAACATTCCCTTTCTTGGCGGCATCAGGATAATAAAACCTCAATATGGTTTCCCGATCATCTTTGTTATACACGGGTACGATATCAATCTCAGGTTCAACAACCGTCCCATCCGGCCGGACCACTTTTGCCTCATTCAGTTGAATCTCTTCTGCATCTGGAAAAAAACTTTTCTCGTAGCATAAATGATTGTTGCTTTCTTCTAACACTTCAACAACATAATTATAGTAAGACTTGTGCTCATCACCGGTAAAATCATAAATAGTTTCCTGCTCTAAAATGGCCATCCCTTCGCTGGGATAACTCCACCCGGCACTGGCGCTCCGGCCCAGCAAGAAGGGGCCCAGCAGTAATGAAACCAGGACAATGGCGCGGCGCAAAAGCATGTTTTTTCGCATCTCCATTCCTCCCTTTTGCTCTTCTCCCGAAAACACAACTCGTTATTCATTGCTTGACTTGCTGCCTTTACAAGTTAAACATCACTTTTTCGTCTTTCACGTTCCACAGCTTGCTTGGGTATTGGCGCAGGCTGTAGCTGGTGTGCACAACTTAGCACCTGTATGCAGCTACTACAGTACAAGTGTTTGTATTTTACATATTATAACATGCCAGACAAAAGTCTTCGTAAATGTATTTGCGAAATAACAAATAATATCATATAATTAATTCCATAATTTGGCAAATTTTTTTAACAAGTTCTAGTATCACTGGATTTTAGTAGGAAAGAATGAAGGAGGCTGTAAAGTGGAGAAAAGAGAAAGGTTTGCTTCCCGTCTGGGCTTTATTTTAATCGCGGCGGGGTGCTCCATTGGTCTGGGTGATGTTTGGCGTTTCCCTTACATGGATCTAGAGGATTTTATCCTCAGTTACAATCTACTTCCGATCGGTTCCCTGGTTTACCTGCTGTTCTGTGTTACCCGTTACGGTTGGGGTTTTGACAATTACCTGAAGGAAGTCTACACTGGTGAGGGTGTTAAGATGCCCCGTGCTTTCAAAGCATATTTCCAATGGGTCCTTCCGGTGATCATCTTGATCGTACAGATTCAGGGGTTCATTGACTTCTTTAGCTAAGGCTGCTTCTTCATTGTTCAAAACACCCATTTATTGCCGTAGGTAAAAGAAGGGGGGCAATATCGTTCGCCCCCCTTTACTCTTCTGTTTTAAGATGTTTTCGAGTTTTTGATGGTGTCGGCAATCTCTACCGTGTGGGAGCGACTGCCCCCAGCGGCACCATAGGTGACACTGATGTATTCAGGCTGCAGAACCGAGAGGTTATCAATGGTCGCTAAGACTCCATCCAATGGCGACCCGGGCTTGGGGGGAAAGATCTCCAGCGAGATAACGGGTTTGTTTTTGTATAATTCCTTGATGCGCATGCTATCCTCCTTTCCGGATCGGTCAGTTTAACGCTTTTAATTATCGCCTAGACTTTTTACGAGCTTTTCGCCCTGCTGCGTCCTTCTTTTCGGGTCGGAGCGCGGTCCGAACTAACCGAAAAAGGCTTCTCTCGATAAGAAAACAGCCTTTTTTACTACGAATTTATGCTTTGCGCATGTGCGTTTCTTATCTTTCAGGGTTAGCTTTAACCCTGCAGGAATTGACACCGCTGCATTCAAGGGCAAATGCCGGTTGCCGGGCTTCATTGGGCCAGTCCCTCCACCTCTCTAGATAAGACCACCTATTAAATTAGGACATTTCATTAAACTTTACGTTAACCCAAAACAATTGTCAAGGAAAATAATCGGGGTAAAACAACACCCCAAAAAGGTAAATCTTGCTTTTATGCCTATAAATGTGTACTATTATTTAAAGCTGAGGTGATCGCCGATGGAGATCCCACCCGGGGAAGTATTAAGGTATCTGGGTTACCGGAACCAGAGAATCAGTCCGGACATGACAAGTTTAATCGAGGAATGCCTGACGGAAACGAAAACGCTGATGCGGACAGGTATCGTCTATCGGATCTATCCCCTGGAAAAACAGGAGGATCAGATCCGGCTACCGGGAACCACTTTGCTTCTGCAAAGCAAAGACTTGAGCAAGCATCTGCAACATGCGGGCCGCTGCGTCCTCCTGGCCGCCACTTTAGGACTGACACTGGACCAAAGGATTGCCGCCTATTCCCGCCTTGACCTGACTAGAGCAATCGTCATGGATGCTTCTGCTACAGCAGCCATTGAAGCCGTCTGCGACCAATTGGAACAGGAGATAAAAACAAAGGTAGCCAAGGAAGGTTACAGCATCACTTCGCGCTACAGTCCCGGTTACGGCGATTTATCCATCGAGCACCAAAAGGCCATTCTTGAAGCGCTCCAGGCTTACACCCGGATCGGCCTCACCGTCACTGAAGACCATATTCTCTTGCCCCGTAAGTCGGTGACGGCCTTTATTGGCCTGCAGAAGGGGGAAATAACGGTGGACCCTAACCAGTGCCGCCGTTGTCCGGATAAAACTTGTCAGTATAGAAAAGGTGGGGATGGAGATGAAACGCCAACTTAATTTTGATGAATTTCTGATCTTTGACGGCGCCATGGGAACAATGCTCCAAAGCTACGGCATGAAAGCAGGAAATCTGGCCGAAGGATACAATTTGGAAAGAGCCGAAGTCATTGCCGGAATCCACAGCACTTACCTCAATGCCGGTGCCGACGTTTTGACGACCAATACGTTCAGTGCCAATCGGTTTAAACTGGCCGGGACCGGCCTGGTTTTGGCTGATGTCATTCGCACAGCCGTGGAAATTGCCCGGTGGGCAGCGGAAGACAAACTGGTGGCTCTGGACATCGGTCCTTTGGGTCAGCTGATGGAGCCCTATGGGACCTTAAGTTTTGAGGCAGCTTACGAAGCCTTTGCCGAGCAGGTTCGGGTGGGTGCCGCCGCAGGCGCCGATCTGATTCTGATCGAAACCATGTCCGATCTATACGAGGCAAAGGCCGCCATTCTCGCCGCCCGGGAAAACGCCGACTTACCCATCTTCTGCACTATGACCTTTCAAGAGGATGGGCGGACGCTGACCGGAGCCGACCCCCTAACCATGGTTAATACCCTCCAAAGCTTAGGCGTCACCGCTTTAGGGTTCAACTGTTCCCTCGGACCTAAAGAGCTTCTGCCGTTAGTGCGGGAAGCGCTAAAGTTCGCCCAAGTCCCCATCATGGTCCAGCCCAATGCGGGCTTACCCCAATCGGTAGGAGAAGAGACGGTCTTTCAAACCACACCGGCGGAGTTTGCGGCTTATGCAAAACAGATGGCCGCCGCTGGCGTGCGCATTCTGGGCGGTTGCTGTGGCACCACCCCCGCCCACATCCAAGCCCTCAAAAGCATGCTGGCTGATGAAAAACCAGTAAAAACAAAGGTTCCACGGTTAACAGCGGCCAGCTCCGCCACGACCACTGTCACCTTAGGGGGTGCGGTCAAGATTATTGGGGAAAGAATCAACCCCAGCGGTAAACCACGGCTAAAGGAAGCACTGCGCCAGGGGAATCTGGAATATCTCCTGCGGGAAGCCGTCGACCAGCAGGACCACGGAGCCCATATTCTTGATCTTAATGTGGGCCTGCCCGAGATCGACGAAAAAACAGTCATGGTCAAAGCAATCCAAGAAATTCAAGGGAGCGTTAACCTCCCCCTCCAGATCGACAGTGTCAATCCGGAGGTGATCGAAGCCGCCGCCCGGATCTACAACGGTCGGCCCATTATCAACTCGGTCAACGGTGAAGCGAAATCCATGGCCACCATTCTGCCGATTGTCAAAAAATATGGATGCTTGGTCGTGGCCTTGACCCTTGACGAGCAGGGCATCCCAAAAACCGCCGAAGAACGGTTGGCCATTGCGGAACGCATCATCAAGCAGGCCGCGGAGCATGCCATCCCCAAAGAAGACATCATCGTGGACTGTCTGGTCCTCACAGCTTCCGCCCAACAACAAGAGGTTCAGGAGACCATAAAAGCCGTCCGCCTGGTCAAGGAGAAGCTGGAGGTCAAGACAACGCTGGGGGTAAGCAATGTCTCTTTTGGCCTTCCGGCCCGCGACCTTTTAAACCGCACCTTTTTGGCGGCAGCCCTGGCGGCGGGGCTGGATGCCCCAATCATGAACCCGCTGGATACCGAGATGCGCGGGACAGTGCAGGCCTTTAATGTACTTTGGAATCATGACCGGGATAGCAAAGAGTTTATTGCTAACCATTCTACCCAAGAAGATAAAACGGTAGCTCCTGCGGGACCGGAACGGAAAGATCTGACCAAAATTGTCATCGCCGGACTGAAGGAAGAAGCCGCGGCCGCAGTGCGCGCCCTGCTCAAAGAGGAAGAAGGTTTGGCCATCGTCGTTCGTCACCTGATCCCCGCCCTGGATCGGGTTGGAAATGGCTACGAAAAAGGGGAGTTGTTTTTACCCCAACTGATCCAGTC
>JAAYGU010000083.1 GCA_012727535.1 Bacillota bacterium
ACGGCTGCGGGCCATGTCATATTTGGCCCAAGCCATTGACTATGAAGTTTGGAAGGCGGCAAAAGTGCTGTCCGTCCAAAATCGGGAATTCGAGAGTAATGTTATTTACGGAAACCGCGACTCTCTTTGGGAGGCTGACGGGCACGAGGAAGGGGATAATGTCCCCTTCAAGGCTGTCCGTGAAAACAATCAGTGGCGGTTTTACTTCCGCCACGACAAATGGTCGCCGTGGGAAGAATACGTTCTTCCTTGGCAATAAAGAAAGGAGGGAAAGTCATGAACATCGTAAACCTTACGCCCCACGCTCTGAATATGATGCCAACCGGTCCAGCCGGTCCGGTAGTCACGATTCCACCATCCGGGCAGGTGGCCCGGTGCGCGGTTGACCGGGTACAAGTGGGAACCGTCACCGTAGACGGAATTACCGTCCCGGTGAATCAGACCCGATTCGGGAAGGTGTCTGACCTGCCCGACCCGCGACCGGATACCATATATGTGGTTTCCGCGCTAGTCGCCCAGGCCGTTCCCGAACGTCAGGACGTATTCATCGTAGACGACGCCGTCCGGGACGACCAGGGTCGGATCATTGGCGCCCGCGCTCTAGCGCATATTTAACCGGCCCGCCGGGAGCCACAAATCTCGACAAACAAATAAAAAAAGGAGGGTCAAAATGGAAAAACTAAAAGGTTATTATAAAATTGAACATAGCGGGTTCCTGCTAATAACTTGCAAGCTGTATAATCCAGAAACAAGGGATGTTAAAAGAGTTATAGTAGAAGACTTTGATTATCCATACGGAGAAAGTCCGCACTTAAGCTTAGAAGAATTCACCCTTGAAGAACTGGAGAAAATCAGAGGCATGGAAATCGATAAGGAGGCAAGGAGGTTATATAATCTCCACCAGGGACGAGTAGACGTCGGGGCTATAATCGAAGTTGTTAAGGGCAGGAAATATCCTGCAGGAACGCGCGGGAAAGTGATCAAGGTTTATGACATCAAAGACTGCTACGGCCGATTCATCGCTGAATACTGTATTACTGATAACGGATTAAAAGTGGCAACAAAGAACGTCAAGGTAATAAGCTGGTCATGAGGATTATCCGGGATATACTGCCGACAACTGAGAAGGCAATGCAGTTAGAGACAGCCGGGAAGTAATCTTCCCGGCTAAACAGAAAGGAGGAATACCGGTGTACGAAATCCCCGTTATAAAGCTGTCAGTGGTCAAAGATTCAAACTTCCATTCCAAAACTAAGAAAATCAACACCCCTATTGATGCAGCTAAAGTCATCCAGGATTATCTCCGGGGAGCCGACCGGGAACACTTTATAACGCTCGCCTTGGACACGAAAAACCGGATCGTGAATATTCACACTGTATCTATTGGTACGCTGAATTCGTCGCTAGTTCACCCGCGCGAAGTCTTCAAAAGCGCTATTATAACCAACGCAGCATCTATCATAATAGCTCACAATCATCCTTCGGGTGAATGCTACCCGTCAGCAGAAGACTTAGAAATAACCAGGAGACTTATCGATGCAGGAAGTCTCCTGGGAATCCCGGTGCTAGACTCAATCATCGTCAGTGACGATAGCTACCTGGTCAATCAGAGAAGAAAACCTTGTGGATTTTACAAGACAAAATTAACAGGAAGGAGGATATAGATATGCCACGTATGGACGCCCACATCCACGTTAAAATTAACGCTGATCTAAAAAAGCGGTTTCGGCAGGCGGCCGAAGAGTTGAATCCCTGGTTACCCAAAAGCCAGCTGATGTCAAACGTGATCCGGGAATTAATTACTGACTATGTTAAGCGGTGGGAAAAAGAGAAAAATAACTCTTGACATTCTCATGTTAACATGTTAATATGAAAATACGGGTGGTGTAGGGAACGGATACTTCGTCATTATTTTGCTGAAATGACCCGTCCCGCTGGTTCCCCCGCTTTACAATCGGAAAAATCCTCGGTGGTGTAGTTTAGGGATACTTCGCCTTGAAAAGCGGGAAGCCACAGGTTCGAATCCTGTTAGTGCCTATCGGCGCTATAGCTCAGCTGGTAGAGCACCAAAACGTAGCCCTAAACGCCCGTTCCCCGGGGATTTTTTATTCTCAAAGGAGGGATGCTAAAAGCTCAGTTCTAAACCCTGCAGTAAAAATGTAATTCAGGAAGGAGGTTTTACGAAGTGAAAACCAACAAGAAAGCAATAAATCACCGGCTTGATACTTCTGCTAGGCTGGCCGGAGGCTTCGGATCTTACGCGGCCAAGCAAGATGCAGAAGCGCTTTTGCGCCGGTCGGTCATGGCTTGCTTGCTATGGGAAGATAACTTCTATGAAGACGGCGTTTCCATCAGTGAGAATATCAAGAATCTCATCCCGCAAGTGGATCCGCAGAAGGTATTCAATATTGCGGTCGAGGCTAGGATGAAACAAAAGCTGCGTCACGTCCCGCTCTTTATCGCGCGCGAAATGGCGCGGCTAGATACTCACAAAGGATTGGTCGGGAAGCTGTTACCTATCATAATTCGCCGTGCTGACGAACTAGCAGAATTTATGGCTATCTACTGGAAAGACGGACGCCAGCCTATCTCTAAACAGGTTAAAATCGGGCTGGCAAAAGCTTTTCATAACTTCGACGAGTACCAATTCGCGAAGTATAACCGTCGGGAAAAAATTAAACTAAAGGACGTCATGTTCCTGGTACGGCCGAATCCCGGCCAACTGAAAAAAGAGCTATTCCGCAAGATAGCAAATGACGAACTAGCAACGCCCGACACCTGGGAAGTTGCACTATCTACCGGGAAGGATAAGAAAGAGACTTGGACACGGCTAATTAACGAACGGAAGCTAGGCGCTCTTGCGTTCATGCGGAACCTGCGAAACATGGAAAAGGCCGGCGTAGAATACGAAGTAATCAAAAAAGGTTTTGAGACCATCAATCCGCGCTGGCTGTTACCTTTGAACTACTTCGCTGCGGTAAAATACGCTCCAGATTGGGAAAGGGAGATTGAAACTCTGATGCTGAAGGGGCTAGCTCAAGCTCCAAAACTGCCCGGATATACTATTTTCATCATCGATGTTTCCGGTTCAATGGACTCAGCGCTTTCTTCTAAATCTAAATTTAGCCGTCTCGACGCTGCCCTCGCCATGGCTGTACTCGCTTCTGAGCTTTGTGAACATGTTTCCATCTATGCGACCGCCGGAGACGATTTCCAGAGAGAGCATGCGACGGAAAAAGTCAGGCCCCGGAGAGGATTCGCGCTCTGCGATGAAATTAGGGATTTAAAGGATAAGCTAGGCGGCGGAGGTATTTTCACTCGGCAGTGTCTTGAGTATATCCGCGAGCAGGAACGCACTACTCCGGACAGGATAATCGTCTTCTCCGATAGCCAAGACTGCGATTATCCTCACTTGCGAACGCCGAACCCGTTCGGGAAGAGGAACTATATCATTGATGTCTCCGCTCACCGTTACGGAATCAACTACCAGGGACTTTGGACAGCGGAAATCAGCGGCTGGTCTGAACACTTCCTTGATTACATCCTGGCTTACGAAGGACTTACCGTCCCACAACAAGAAGAGGAAGGAGGAGAGTAAACCCATGTCTAACAAAAAAAAGCAGATAGGGGTTTACCTCCCCCTTTTTCTTGTGCGTGAACTCAAAATTTACGCCGCCAAGAAAGCAACCAGTGTTTCAGCGGTAATAGAGGAGGCGGTAAAAAAGTTTCTCAAGATTAGTAGCAACAAGCCTGACCGGTAACAAGCCGGTCTTTTTTTATGCTTACCACCACACCGTTACCCCGGCCCCCACCCCAAAACTATCCCCACCGGCCACCGCGAGGGTCCAGGATAACGATCCCCGGCGCCGAGAGACTCCCAGGGTCCAGCTTGCGGCCTGGCCGGTAATGATTGTTCCAGCAGAGAGTCCCCAGGCCCGCTTTTTTCTCTCCAGCCGGTACCGCAAAAACTCGATCTCCTGGGCCTGGTCCATGATAATCTCATCCTTCTGCCCACTCAGTTCCCTGGCCACCCGGAGATCCTCTTCCGCCTCCATATAAAGC
>JAAYGU010000084.1 GCA_012727535.1 Bacillota bacterium
TACCGGGGGCGAGCAGCAGATGCTGGCGGTGGGGCGCGCGTTAATGTCCCGCCCGCGGCTGTTGATGATGGACGAACCATCGCTGGGACTGGCCCCGCTGCTGGTCAAGGAGATCTTCCGGATCATTAAAGAGATCAACCAGCAGGGCGTGACCATTCTCCTGATCGAACAGAATGCGAATGCCGCATTACGGATCGCGGATCGGGGCTATGTGATGGAGACCGGCCGGATTGTCCTGGAGGGTTCCGGCCGGGAGTTGTTGGCCAACCAACAAGTGAAAGCGGCTTATCTGGGGAAAAGCAGGGAGTAGGGCGAGTGTTAGGATAAAGTCTTGTCCAAGAACAATAAACACTCCCGTCCATTGGGGCGGGAGCGTTTATGCTTGAAGATGAACTGGTTTAAGGTCGGCAAAATTTAGACCGACTTATTCCTATACTTTCTTACTATATCAGTTCTAACAGGGGCTATCGTAATAATTCTCACCATCTGTCAGTTTGGTTAAACCGGAACCGTCGACGTTAATCACGAATAAATCGGCGGGCGGAAAACCAGTTGCGCTGAAAACTATTTTTTGGCTATCCTTTGACCACCCCAGGCTGCCAGAGGGCTCGATGACATCGCCCTCGGTTAATCGTTGTTGATTCCCTCCATCCGCGTCCATCACATAGAGATAGGTCTAGTAATTTACTTTATTGAGGAAGGCGATTTTTGTACCATCCGGTGAATATTGGGGGTTGGTCCCGAAACAAAGACTATTTCCCAAGCCCTCAGAAGCAGTTGACTCGATCTTATGTTTTTAGTGTGAAAATTGTATTATGCATTAAGGATAAACAGGCTATTTCAAAGCCTAAATCCTTCGGCGGACGAAGAACTTTCCAGTAAATACTTGCAGGAAGGTGCGGTTTAGTTAGGTAATTCTTTCTAAAGGGGAAAAGGGGTTTTACTCCGCTCTCCAAGTAAGGGGGGATAAATGGTGAAATCCAACTTTAAAGTAGGTTTGATCCTTGGGGTATCATTGATTATTTCAGCGGTCATCTTTGGTTCTTACTTTTACCGGGCGCAAAGTCCAGGGCAGACCATCAGTGTGGTCGGGGCCGCCTCCCAGGACTTTGAGGCGGATCAGGTGAAGTGGACGCTCAATATCGAAGAGGAAGTTTTGGGTGATAACCTGACAGCCGGTTATGTGAAACTCCAAGCGATCCGGGAAAAGATCTTTGCTTTGCTTGAAACAAAAGGTATCGGGCGTGATTCTATCACTTTGAAACCAGCCCACGTCTTTAAGGAGTATGATTATACTGCGAATGCCCGGGTTTTTCGGGGTTACCAATTCCAACAGACGATTTACGTGATTACCGACCAGGTCGATGCGGTCGAAGAGATGGCCTTTAATCCAGTGGAACTGCTGGATGGGGGGACGATCAACTCGAATTTAGAGTACTTCTATTCCGACATCGATGAACTCAAAAAGGAACTGGTGGGGGAGGCAACCAGAAATGCCCGGGAACGGGCGGAGAAGATGGTGGAACAGACCGATGTGAAAATTGGGAAGATCGTTTCGGTCCGTTCCGGCGTGTTTCAGATCACCGAACCCAATTCAACCAGGGTCGAAGCCTATGGGATCCATGATACCTCGACCCGCCAGCAACAGATCCGGGTCACGGCTCATGTCACCTTTAGCCTGAAATAATGTTTGGTATGTGCGGTACTTTGCTTGTTAGTGGATAATGACGACCTTGAATGGCAATTCACGTTCAGATGGAACGAAGCGGTTCTTGGTTCTGCTTGATAGCGGACCTAACAAAAAAACCCGGGGTTTTTAAGCCTCCGGGTTTTTTCAAAGCTTATGTTCCATTTTTTCTTCTGCGCCTGTGCCTTAATCCCTGTTTGTTGTTGAGCGAAAGGCGACACCTATTTGGATTTGTTTTTAGAGTAAACATCAAAGGCGACCGCCATTAAGAGAACAAAGCCCTTAATCGTCATCTGCCAATCAATGCCGATCCCCATGATGGACATTCCGTTATTGAGAACCCCCATGACCAAGGCACCGATGATCGCCCCGATTACGGTACCAATACCACCGGTGGCGGAAGCGCCACCGATGAAGCAGGCGGCGATGGCGTCCAGTTCGAAGTTGGTGCCTAGTAACGGGAAAGCCGAATCCGTCCGGGCGGCAAAGGCGATGCCGGCCAGCGCTGCCAGTACTGACATGTTTAAATAGACAAAGAACAGGACCTTATTAGTGTTAATCCCCGAGAGTTTCGCGGCTTTTTCATTGCCGCCCATCGCATAGATGTAGCGCCCCGGGACTGTCTTGGTGGTGAAAAAGTGGTAGCCGCTGATCAGAACCCCCAGAATCACCAGGATGATCGGGATCCCCTTGTAGGCGGCCAAAGAGTAGGCAAAAAGGTTGATCGCTAAGAGCGTGAGGAGAAGCTGGGTAACGAACAGGGAACGCGGGATCAGTTCCGTCTCGTTTTTTACCTTCTGTCTTCTCTTTTTAATCTGCATCGAGAGGAGGATGATCGATAAGAAAGCGGATACCACGATTGGTGTCAGGTTAAATCTGGAGCCAAAGAAGGGGAAGAAATCCGGAAGGTAGCCGGAACTGATCATCTGGAAAGAACGGGGGAACGGCGATAAAGTTAGCCCTTTGAGAATGGTATTGGTCAAGCCCCGGAAGAGAAGCATCCCGGCCAGGGTAACAATGAAGGCGGGAATGCGCACATAAGCAATCCAAAAACCCTGCCAGCTCCCGATCACCGCGCCAACCAGTAGACCAATGGTGATGGCCAAAGAGACATCCATTTTATAGTGGATAATTAGTTTACCCATGATTGCTGCGATGAAGGCTGCCACCGAACCCACCGACAGGTCGATATTACCACCGGTCAGAATACAAAGGGTCATCCCAATGGCCAGGATCAGCACATAACTGTTTTGCAAGATGAGATTGGTCACATTCATTGGGACCAAAAGAATGCCATTGGTGGCGATCTGGAAGAATAACATAATAACAATTAACGCAACAAGCATTGCATATTGGCGGATATTGCTTTTTAACGCAAAACCAATCGATTCGAATTCTACGGGTTTTGTGTATTCAATTTCCATCAGTAACGCCCCCTATTACTCTGCATAATGCATTTCATTATACTTTCCTGTGAAGCCTCTTCTTTGCTGAGCTCGCCGACGATTCTTCCTTCGTTCATCACATAGATCCGATCGCAGATGCCCAGTATTTCTGGCAGTTCCGAGGAGATAAAAATGATCGCTTTCCCCTTTTCAGCCAGTTGATTGATGATTGTATAAATTTCATATTTGGCGCCGACATCGATCCCCCGTGTGGGTTCATCCAGGATTAAGATATCCGGGGCGGCAAAGATCCACTTGGCCAGCACCACTTTTTGTTGGTTCCCGCCCGAGAGGTCTTGGACTTTCTGAAAGATACTCGACGATCTAATATTGAGCTTTTGCCGGTAGGTCAGGGCCGCGGCGTTCTCTTGCGCATCATTAATGACCCCTCTTTTACTGATCTTTTTCAAGCTCGATAAAGAGA
>JAAYGU010000085.1 GCA_012727535.1 Bacillota bacterium
ATCGCTCTCCAGGAAGGTGATCTGCCCGGCCACCTCCAGCCGCTGCGCGTTGGCCCGCCAGATTCCGCAGGCCCATGCCTCCCTCAAGGACGGACGTTGGGAGCGGAAGAACTTTACCGGGGTTGAAGTCCGGGGCAAGCAGCTTGGCGTGATCGGGATGGGCCGGATTGGGACGGAAGTCGCTAAACGGATGATGGCGATGGGCATGTCGATTCTGGCTTACGATCCCTTCCTGACTGAAGAAAAAGCAGCAGCCTTAGGGGTTAGCCTCGCCACTCTTGATCAGTTGTTGGCGGAAGCCGATTTTATTACTGTACATACACCCTTGACCAAAGAAACTACCGGAATTCTGAATGCTGAGACCCTCGCCCGGACGAAAAAGGGCGTGCGGATCATTAACTGTGCTCGTGGAGGGATTGTTGACGAAGATGCCTTAGCGGATGCGATTGAGGCTGGCCAGGTGGCCGGGGCTGCCCTTGACGTCTTTGTCAGTGAACCGCCCAGCAACCAAAGGTTGATCGCCCTGCCGCAGGTGATTGTTACTCCGCACTTAGGGGCTTCAACGGCTGAAGCGCAGATCAATGTGGCGATTGACGTCGCTAAAGAAATGGCCAAAGTACTGAAGGGCGAACCGTTTAAAAACGCGGTCAATCTTCCCACCCTGCGTCCTGAGGTCATGAAGGTGCTCAGTCCCTACTTTTTGCTGGCGGAGCGGCTCGGGCGTTTTATTGCGCAGATTCTGGAAGGCCGGCTTAAAAAGGTAGAGATTGAGTATTACGGCGACATTACTGAATATGATCTGAATCCCCTGACCACGCGGGTGATTGAAGGGCTGTTAAAATCAACGCTCAACAGCGAGGTTAATATGGTTAATGCCCGCATTCTGGCCCGGCAACGCGGGATCCGTATCGGTGAACGGAAGGAAACGACCGATGATGATTATAACAACAAAATCCGCGTGATTGCCGTGACTGAGCGGGGGAATCACGTAGTGGCCGGGACCTTCTTCCGCCGCAATGATCAACGGGTGGTTGAGATTGATGGTTTTCATTTTGAGGTTGTCCCTCATGGGCATCTTTTGATCGCCTATCATCAGGATGCCCCAGGAATAATTGGCCAGGTCGGCAATGTTCTCGGAGAAGCGGGGATTAATATCGCCTATATGCAGGTTGGGCGGAAGGAAGTCGGAGGGGAAGCCATTATGGTGTTGACCGTGGATAATGAAATACCCGCCGCTATGATCAAGCAGATCAATGAGATTCAAGGGATCAGCCACAGCTATCAGGTTGTACTCTAAAATTTTACGAAATGCCTGCTTGACATAAATTCATACCTCTCGTATAATTGATAGCAATATCTAGACAAAAATATTGTGGTAAAGACGATGACGAGGAATAGTAGGAAGTGGGGATGGCTCCAGAGAGCCGGTGGATGGTGTAAACCGGTGCTTAACCGCTCCGAACTCACCTTACCAGTTGCGTTGGCGAAAGGAAACGAGTAGTCGGCGCCGGGGGATGGCTAGTTGCATGGCGATCCGGCCCGTTACAGCAAAGGGTAGTCCGGCCTTTGCCTGGCTGCGGCTAACCCACTAAGCCGCCGTTGGCCCTTAGGCCGCGGAAATAGGGTGGTACCACGAACCCCTCGTCCCTATCATGGGACGGGGGTTTTTTTGTATAGATCGCTACATATTATAAGGAGGGAAAAAGAATGACGAGGACGATTAGAATCTTTGACACGACTTTGCGTGATGGCGAACAGACAGCGGGGGTGAATTTAAACTCCGGGGAAAAATTGGAGATTGCCCGGCAACTCGCCAAATTAAACGTAGAGATCATTGAGGCCGGCTTTGCCGTGGCCTCACCCGGAGACTTTGAAGCCATTAAGACGATCGCGCAAAATGTGCGGGGACCGGCCATCTGCTCGCTGGCCCGTGCCGTTCCCGGTGATATTGAACGGGCGTGGGAAGCGGTTCAGGCAGCTGAACGCCCCTACATTCACACCTTTATCGCCACCTCGGATATTCATATGCAATATAAACTAAAGAAAAAACCGGAACAGGTCATTGAGATGGCGGTAGCCGCGGTCAAACTCGCCCGCCGGTACTGTCCTGAGGTAGAGTTTTCCGCGGAGGACGCCACCCGGAGCGATTGGGATTTTCTCTGCCGGATTTTTAGCGAAACGATCAAGGCCGGGGCGACTGTGATTAACATCCCCGATACAGTCGGCTACACCACGCCGGAAGAATACGGCCGATTGATCCGCTATATTAAGGAGAACACCATCGGCATCGAGAAGGCTATTGTCTCGGTACACTGTCATAATGACTTAGGCATGGCGGTGGCCAACTCCCTGGAGGCCGTACGCAACGGCGCCGATCAGGTCGAGGGGACCATTAATGGCCTAGGGGAAAGGGCTGGGAATACTGCTCTGGAAGAAGTAATTATGGGCTTAAAGACACGCCCCGACTATTATCAGGCGCAAACGACGGCTGTTAGTGAAGAAATTTACCGGACGAGTGTTTTGGTCTCCGCCTTAACGGGTCTGGCCGTTCCCAGTAATAAAGCGATTGTCGGCGCGAACGCCTTTGCTCATGAGTCCGGAATTCACCAGGATGGAATCCTTAAAAACCGTCTGACCTACGAGATCATGACGCCGCAATCAATTGGTATACCAAGCAATCGGCTGGTTTTAGGGAAGCACTCCGGACGGCATGCTTTCAAAGAATATCTGGCGGAATTGGGCTATCATCTAAACGAAGCTGATCTGGAAAAAGCTTACGAACGCTTCTTGGAGATCGCCGACCGTAAGAAAGAGGTAACCGACCGTGACCTCGAAGCGTTGATCCGGGGCGAACTCTCCCAAGTGGAAGAAGCCTTTATCCTTGAGTATTTCCATGTCACCAGCGGTAATAAAGCGATCCCTACAGCTACTGTGCGCTTAAAATGCGGAGAGGAAACCGAACAGGAGGCTGCCTGTGGAGAAGGACCAATTGAAGCGATCTATAAAGCAATTGAACGGTTAACCGGGATCACCGCTGAACTCAAGGAGTACGGGATCAAGGCCGTTACCGGCGGGAAGGATGCACTGGGTGAAGTGACGGTAAAAATTGAAGAGCAGGGAAGAATCAATACCGGGCGGGGGGTCTCCACTGACATTATTGAGGCCAGTACCCGGGCGTTCATCAATGCCGTCAACAAGGTAGCCTGGGAAAAAGCCAATTATCAGTCAACTCCCGCTGGGGATGGTGCTGAGGGATAATTGCCGGAGAAAACGGCAGGAAATACTGAACTCGTGAAGAAGTTTAGATTAGTGTTTAGGGGATTAGGGAATTGTATGTGGAAACGGAGTGACATGATTGGACTTAAAAAAACTGATTCGTGAGATACCTGATTTTCCGCAACCAGGGGTTAGTTTTAAAGATATTTCTACGGTGTTAAAGAATGCGGAAGCGTTTCGCCATATTATAGTGACCTTAGCCGATTACTATCGTTCTGCCCGCCCGGAACTGGTGGTTGGGGTCGAATCCCGGGGCTATATCTTAGGTGCTCCCCTGGCTTATGAACTCCAATGTGGCTTTGTGCTAGTGCGTAAACCCGGCAAACTTCCGGCGGAAACCGAGCGGATCGACTATTCATTAGAGTATGGTGAAAACTCCCTTGAGATTCATGTCGACGCTATTCGTCCCGGGCAAAAAGTCCTTATTGTCGACGATATCTTGGCGACCGGCGGTACCATTTCTGCCACCGCCGAATTGGTCAAGCGCTTAGGGGGCGACATTATTGGCTATGCCTTCCTGGCGGAACTTGATGCTTTAAAGGGTAGGGAGAAGCTTCCGAAGGACGTGCCGATCTTATCTCTGCTCCATTATGATGACTAAGCTTTAAAGCAACTAATCATCCCTATCCTCTGCTAAGATCATAGGTGATTGCCGGAGTTGCGAACAAAGAGGAGAGAAGGGTAAAGCCAAACCAGGTTTTTCATCCGCGCAATGAGCTCTATCGCCGCAGTTGAAGAGTATAGCTAAAACAGATGTTTTGCAGAGACAAGCGGCGAAAGCATGCACCAGTCCCACCTGTTGACCATATGATAATGGTAGGGAATTGTAATCGAACGGAAACTAAAGCAGAACCGATTGGATCGCAATTCCTTAAGCTAATAACAGGGGGGATCGAGGCGATGGATGTTGTGAAGTATGAAAAAAATGAGGGGCTGCTCTTCCTGGTCTTACTCCTGCTTCTGCTCCTTTTGATCTTGGATTTTGCTTAGTCAATGGGAGATAGTTTTTTCCTAAAAGAGAGCCGGTACAATAACCGCATCTTCACGTTATAGTCCCTAAGACAAACCGTGGTTTCCACGGTTTTGTTTTTAGGGCTTTATGATATAATGTAGCCAAAAACATAAGGATGGGAAAGATGGTCTTACTGACTACCTTAAACTCTAAATACATCCATACCGCTTTAGCCCTCTATTCACTGCAAGCCTATTGCCGTTGGGATTTTCCCGCGGTCCAGGTTAAAGAGTTCAATATCAATCAAGATCTAGAGGTAATCCTCGGTGCCATCTACCAAACACACCCCTCCATCTTGGGACTATCCACCAACATCTGGAATATCACCCCTTCGTTGGAACTGGTGGAACGAGTGAAAAAGGTGATGCCGGAGACAGTGGTGATCCTTGGCGGGCCGGAAGCCTCTGCAGATTGGGCTACGCTCTTGCAGCAACCGGCGGCGCCCGATTATATTGTCCGCGGAGAGGGGGAGGAGACCCTCCGCCAGCTTTTGCATTATCTGACCAGTGGGGAGCCGGAACCTACAGCAATTAATGGACTGGCCTTTAGAGACGGCGACCGGGTAGTGGCTACGCCTCCACGGGCACCCCTGGATCTTGAACAGATCCCCTTTCCTTATCCGGATCTATCCCCCCTCCGCCACCGGATCGTCTATTATGAGTCTTCGCGAGGCTGCCCTTACCATTGTGCCTATTGCATGTCGGGGTGGGAGAAATCCACCATGCGCTACCTCCCAGTGGAGCGGGTTAAAGCCGACCTTACCCGCTTTATTGAGGCTGGGGTTAGAACAGTGAAACTGATTGACCGCACCTTCAATCTCCATCGGCAACGGACGATCGAGTTGATGGAGTTCTTAGCCCGGCAGGAAGGGACGACCGAGTTCCATTTGGAGATGGTTGGCGAGATAATTGACGAGCAAACTATCGACATCTTCCAGACGGCTCCTCCAGGCCGCTTCCGGGTGGAGATCGGTGTGCAATCGACTTGTCCGGCAGCGCTAGAGGCTGTTAACCGGCGCTATGATCTTAAGCGGCTCGGTCGCAATTGCGCGGAACTCACCCGTATCCCCGGTTTGACCGTCCACCTTGATTTAATTGCTGGTTTACCCTACGAGGATCTACCCACTTTTGCCCAGTCTTTTGATTGGACCTTTCGTCTGCGCCCCGCCGAGCTGCAATTAGGTTTTCTAAAACTGTTAAAAGGTTCGCCCCTCCGTGGACAAGCCGAAGAGTACGGTTACCGATTTACCGCCGCTCCGCCGTATGAGATCCTGCAAAGTAAATGGCTCTCTTATCCGGATCTCCTCCACCTGAAATCAGTCGCGACGCTGGTGGAGAAGATGTATAACTCCAAACATTTTCATTACACCTTATCCTACCTCTTACGGAAGGAGAGTGCCTCGCCTTGGCAGCTTTTTTCTGCCTTGGCCCGTTACCTAGAGGAAGAAGCGTTCTTTGGAGAAGTCCATAAACCAGTGGCGTATTTTGATGGCCTCTGGCGTTTTCTACAAAGTGGTGCCGCCGACGGACAGATTGGCGAACTGGAAAAGCTTAGGGATCTCCTGACCCTGGACTTTTATCTGAGCGGTCAAGGGGGACAGCCTCCGGACTGGCTTACTCGGGAGTCTCCCGCTCTGCGGACTGCCGTTAAAAGTATCCTGAGGGAAGAGACGGGTTTAGCTAAACTCCGGTTACCGTCAGAGATTGAACCGGCCCAACTGCGGCGCCGGATGATTGCCCTCAATTTGAAGCTTGATCCAGAAACACTGGCGGCTGGCGACACCCCAACGCTGATCTACCGACCGGCGCAAGGTCGGCCCCTTTGGTTTCGCTTACCGGTAGCGCTTAGTGTTCAGTCGGAATCGAGGACGAGGGGAGGCACCGCCGATGGCTGAGGATATTTTCCCGGTTGGGGAACCCGAACGTTTGGGACTGGGCGCGCTCAAGATCTTCCAAGCGCCTACGATCTTTAAGTTCACAATCGATCCGTTGCTCCTGGCAGCTTTTCTCCAAGTTCGGCCCCAGGATACCGTCCTGGATTTAGGAACCGGGACCGGAGTGATTCCGCTCTGGTTGACCGGTTATCGTCATGTCCGACAAGTGGTCGGTCTAGAGTTGCAATCGCCAATTGTTGCGCTCGCCCGGCGGAATGTGACCCTCAATCAATTAAATGACCGGATTACCATTTTGGAAGGAGATTTGCGTGCCCCGCCACCGGAATTGGCCACTCGCCGTTTTGACTGGGTGATTAGCAATCCACCATACTGGTCACCGGCGACGCACCAGGTCCCTACTTCGCCTTTGCTGGCGGTGGCGAAATTTGAACTGACCTGCAACTTGTCCGAGGTGATCACGGCCGCCGCCCGGCTCTGTCGGGACCGGGGCCGGGTCGGACTGATTCATCTGCCCGAACGATTGACCGATCTCCTCTCCCTGATGCGGGCCGCCCGGTTGGAACCGAAACGGCTCTGTCTGGTTCATCCTAAACCGGGAACGCCCCCCCATCGCGTTTTAGTCGAAGGGATGAAAGGGGGACGGCCAGGGCTGAAAGTGTGTAAACCTTTCTTCATCCATGGGCCTGACGGTGAATTTACCCCGGAGATGAATGCAGTTTACCAAGGCCGGGGTCTAAGCGAGGAACTTTAACGGCTCCGGCTTTTGCCTCATCCCGCCTCCCCTTCTCTTTTGGCGTGGGCTTTAAGTAGAAGATCGTCTTTTCCCGTTCCCCTTTAGACAGTTTGACAATAAATTGATAGAGAAGTTAAACTGTCGGGGGTGTGAAGATGGTCTTACCAGAACGATGGAAGCGACGCATCAGTCGCAAATTATCTCCCAGACTGGCCAAAGAAGTCTTCTCGGCCAAGACGCAAGAAAGGGTCCAAGTGATTATTGAGTTTCCGGCATTGCGTTCGTGTCGTACAGCCCGGATTAAAGAACTCATCCACAAGGCAGGAGGAAAGATCATTTATGAACTTCCACTAATTAATAGTTTGGCGGTTGAACTCCCGACTGAGCGACTGGCGGAGGTTATTCCTTCTGTCAAAGCTAAAATGGTCTGGCCGGATGTTCAAACCCGCCCTTGTTTGGACGTCGCCGTTCCGGCGGTGGGTGCTGATCTGGCGCATCAGCAGGGGTTGACCGGGAAGGGAATCGTGATTGCCGTGATTGATACTGGAATCGCCCCGCATCCAGACCTGATCAAACCAACCTCCCGGATTGTCGGCTGGCACGATTTGGTTAACGGGAAAAGCAAACCCTACGATGATGAAGGACACGGAACCCATGTCGCCGGGATTATCGCCGGTAATGGGTACCAAGAAAACGGAAAGTATACTGGGGTTGCCCCGGATGCGCTGCTGGTTGGGGTGAAAGCATTAGATAAGATGGGGAGCGGGCCCATTTCCCGGGTGATTGCCGGGATTCAATGGGTCGTTGAGCATAAGGAGAAATACCGGATCAAAGCGCTCAACCTTTCTTTGGGGGCGCCTCCAGAACAAGGGTACCGCACCGATCCAGCGAGTAAAGCGGTGAACGCCGCTTGGAAAGCAGGGATTTTGGTCTGCGCGGCGGCCGGAAATTCCGGACCCCGACAGCGGACCATCACCACCCCAGGAATCTCGCCGCTCATCATTACCGTCGGCAGTATCGATGATCAAGGCACAATCCCGCGGGCCGATGATGAGATTGCCGACTTTTCGAGCCGGGGACCAACTATCGATCGTCTAGCCAAACCTGATCTGGTTGCGCCCGGTGCCAAGATCACCTCGTTGAAACCGGGTGGCGGCTATATCGAACTCTCAGGAACTTCCATGGCTACCCCGGTGGTCACGGGCGCAGCCGCTTTACTCTGGCAAAAAGATCCGGACCTTACCCCGGATCAGATTAAAAAGCTCCTGACGGCAACCGCTGAGGATCGTGGCTACCATCGACAGATCCAGGGAGCGGGTTACCTTAATCTCAGCGCTGCGCTTGCCAGGCTGAATGAGCAACTTGAGCCGAAAAATGTCGAAACTCAGGAAGACCTGATGTTTGCCATGATCATGGCGGTGGGACTCAAATACGCCAATGGTGAGAAAAAGCAGGAACTACTCTCGCTTCTCTCCAGTCATATTGGTGATTGGCTGCAGAAGACTGGGCGGTTCCCGCATAAAGACCAGAGCTTTTACCAGGAACACCTGCCTGCTTTTTTACGTGGGCTTGGGGAATGGGTGCTCCGCGAAGACGAATCAAAGCTTGATTAAATGCTTAAAAAGGCCAACGGCCTTTTTTTTATGAGATCATTCTTTTTAGCCCCAAGCCGGCAAAGAGCGCCAGGCCATAACTTGTTAACGTTCCCACTAAGTAATATTCGGCAAACTCCCGGTCGTTCAACTCCTGGTAGCGGGCGAGAGACTTGGCAGCCAGCACAAATCCCATAGCCGAAACCGCATCGACAATTACTAAAGTAATCAAGATCAGCCGTTCAATCATCCCAATAGCCCGCCCTAAGCGTTGGGAATGTCCTTCAGGTTGTCCGGTTAAAAACTCTAAAAGCCTAGAAGTTAAGACTGCTCCGCCAAAGATTGCTGCCAAGTAAAAGATGATAATCCATAAAACTGCTTCCCAGTTCAACTCTGGAAGGCGGGGGAGGCCGGCGAAGACCGGGATCGTCTGGAGCGGTAAAAACCTTTGGTAAAAAGCCATGACCTCTGGATGGGGTTCGGCGGAGGGAAAGAAAAGAGTAAGGAAGAACAGAAAGAGCAGATGAAGGGCCTGGTCCGTTAGGAAAAGGAAGAGTTTGATACCTCCGGATCTACCTTTGGCCAGACTCTCTTTTCCTAAGTCGATGATAAAATGGGATAAACCGATCAACCCGGCATAGAGTAAGGCCGGGCCTAGACCGAAAAAGTGCGTGGCCAGTAAGGTTAAGAAGGCCACCAAGAGTGCATGGCGGATAAATGCCCACAGGTTCCCGGCTTGTTTCGCCGTGACGGTATTTGGCGACTGAAAAAGAAAATCACCGGCTAAATGGGCGATGATTGCTAAGAGAAACAGGTTCATGTTTTCCTCCTTTCACCCACACAAGGATGGAGTAAATAAAATCACCCATAATAGGGTTATTATTCGTTGATCACCGGAGATTTGGTGATTGGTAATATTCTTTCGGGCATTAGCTTTAAAGCGGCCTCGGCTTGTTGAATGACCCGCCAGTGGGCAGCCCGGCACCTTTTTTCAACATTCTGCAAGGCGATGCCTAAGCGAGCAGCAGCTTCCCGGTAGGTTCCGGCCGCTTCATAAGTCATCACACCTTCCCACTGCTCTCGGGTCCAACGGCCCAGGATGGTATCGTAAAGCGCCAAAAAGGCATTAACGGCTTGGTCAAACTGGTGGTCTCCACTTACCAACTTTGTTAGAGAGTATCGCTCATATTTCATCTGGTCCAGCGCTTGCCGGGCATGGTGGAAAGCCGGACCATTCATCTGCCAGGAGCTTTCCGCTTCCAAGCCGGAGGTGATCGTGCCCAGGCCAATCCCAATCCGTAGTTTTAACGGTAAAAAATAATATCGGAGCTGGCGGAGAAGAGACGGGGCGCGCAGGTAGCCGGTGCAGACCGCCTGAACCTCATCCCCACGGGAAAAAGTGAAAGGGGTGACGAGCTCAGGAAGAATTAGTCCGGTGAGTCCTTGCTTTTTTTCGGCGACCAATGCTTCCTGACGGCGGGAATCGATGATATCGGCCGTAATTACAGTAAATAATTCCACGATTAACCCTCCAATCGTCCGGTGCCCACCGGGAAGGATTGTCAGGTTAAATATTCTTCTATTTACTATTATTTCCTCCATCTTCTCTTCATTTTTCCCAACTGACAGGAATATTATTATTTTTAACGAAATTTGATATAATACGGAGGAAAACCCCGTGCTGAAGCGTGTTTCCCTGTTATGGGCCGTCTGTTTCCTGAGTGGTTTTCTTAGTAGTCAGACCGCTAGTCTGGAGATCAGCGGCGAGCCGGGTGCCAGGGCAATTTTTGCCCGTTATTTCCAAAACCGGTGCGGACTCCATTACCAATGGGGGGAGGACCGGTCAAGCAGCTTTCATCTTAGTTACCGCCCTGCTCTTCCTTTTTCCGGTACGGAAAGCAGGGGAACCGGCGATGAGCGCCTCGGAACGGTTGAAAGGTCCGACCGCGAGGCTAGCGAGCAGATCCTGGGCCGTCTCCCCCTCCTCCTGGTGGTTAATTTTTGGAATCCCGTCTCCACACTAAGCCTTCCAGAACTGGAAGCCATTCTTAGCGGGGAGATTACCAACTGGAGCTCTGTGGGAGGAGCAGATCTGCCGATTAAAGTGGTGGCCTATGCGGCGGGAGGTTATCCCCGTCTGCCTGGGCCTTCGCTGGTCGCCCAGTTAGTCCCTGACCAGCAGGCGATGGTGGCAGCGGTAGCGGGAGACCGCCAAGCGCTGGGGGTAATTACCTGGCCCGCGGTCCACCCGGAGGTAAAAGTCCTTACCTTAGAGACGGTTAATCCGGCATGGGTAGAAAGTGACCACGCTTTGGAGGAATACCCCCTCTGGACGGACCTGGTCTTAACTACTTCGCGCCGCCAAGGCTTCCGAGATTGGTTGAACGGTAATTGGTGGCGGGCGTTCCGTTTCCAACGTGAACTGCAGAAGAGTTATCACCCAGGAAAGATCTTATCCGCTCCCGCACCGCTCGTTTTCACCGCGGTCGGCGATATTATGCTGGCCCGGGAGGTGGCGAAGACCAGCGTCGCACGGGGTGATTATTGTTATCCTTTTCGGCGGACGGTCGAGGTCATTCGCCGTTCTACTCTGGCTTTTGCCAACCTGGAAGGTCCGCTCAGCGACCGGGGGCGGCAGCTCAATATGTTCCGGGCTGATCCACGGTTTATTGAAGGCCTACTCTACGCCGGGTTTGACGTACTTTCGCTGGCCAACAACCACATTATGGATTACGGTACGGTCGCCCTGGTGGATACGATGGAACGCCTGGCGGAGAAGGGTTTGCATTATGTAGGGGCTGATGCCAATCTTGCCCGGGCTAGGCAGGGCTGCTTAATCACGGCCAACGGTTTGAAGGTGGGGTTTCTGGCTTATACGGAAGTGGGGCCGGGTTTTACTTATACCCGTGAACCACAACATTGGATTGCCACCGCGGAACTACCGGGGGTCGTGCCCGCCCGGGCGGATTATCTCCGCAAGGATGTTGCCCGGATGCGGGAGCAGGCCGATCTGGTCTTTGTCTCCCTGCACTGGGGGAGAGAGTATCAACACGAGCCAACGCAGAAGCAGCGGATTTTGGGGCAGACCGCATTGGCCGCCGGTGCAGATCTGGTAATTGGGCATCATCCGCACGTCATCCAGGGGGTGGAGTTTGGCAGCAAAGGGGTCATTGCCTACAGTTTAGGTAATTTTATCTTTGATCTGACGGGAGAAGAGACGAAACAGGGGTTGATCCTGGAGGCGGCCTGCGATAAACAGGGGGTGCGTCAAGTCCGGTTTCTCCCGATTGAGATCCGAGGGGTGCGGCCGCAGATGGCGGAGGGGAGGACTGCCCGCCGGATTATGGAGCTGCTAGATGAGGTCTCAGCGAAACTGGAGTGATGCCTTGCCCTGCTTGCATTTCACGCCGCCAGTCAAATCTGTGGGGGGAGCTGCCGAGCATTCGGCAGGCAAGGATGCACCCCGGCGTGCTGGGGTTATAGCGTCGGGCTTGAGTATGGCGTTTGCCTAAAAATCGTGGGGACCTTTTTCTAGATGATAAAGTTTTTCTATATATGGTAGAAGGGATTTGCTCTTGCTGGAACGCGCATGGCGGGCGACCGGCAGTAGGGCTACACACTGTCAAAGGTTTGCCTGAATCTGAGCGACATTAATGAGCGACAAGCAACGGGGACAGTCAAAGGTCTGCTTGAAACCCGAGCGAAGGGCGACAAGCAACGAGCTGCGATTATAAGGAGGTAATGATAATGAAACCGCAAGTTTTAGCAAAAGAATTAGCGAATTCGATCCGCGAAAGCCAGGAATACAAAGCCTGGGAGGCGGCCAAAAAAAAGGTCGATGAGCATGAAGCCGCCAAGATTATGCTGGAGGACTTTCGTAAGAGACAGTGGGAATTAGAGAGCGCCCGGATAAGCGGGGAGAATGTGGAAGAAAAGGAAGAAGAGTTTAAGAAACTGGCGGAAATTATAAATTACAATCCTTATGTACGCGAGTTTTTAATGGCTGAGTTGAACCTGAACAAAATGTTCATGGAGATTCAAAAGATTATTGCTTCAGCGATTGGGTGCGATCTACCGGCCCAAGAGGAAGCAAAAGAGCAGGATAATTAAAGATGAGACAGGCAGATAGCCGTGCATGGGTAGAGATTATGGTTGAGACGACTCCTGCTGCCGCAGAGACAGTGGCTGAACTGCTCCTCGAAGTAGGCTGTGGGGGAGTGGTCTATCAGGATCCCCGCCTCTATGACGCGACAAAAGACCAGCCTGCGGAGTTACAGCCTTCCATCCTCTCAGCTAGCAACAGTTCCTTTCGGGTTGGCGGTTACCTCCCGCTTTTTGATGGTTGGAAGGAGATAGTTGATTGGCTCCAAGCTGAGGTGGACAAGCTCCGGGCTTTTCTTCCCGTCGGAACCGGTGAGATTACGCTCCGCCGGCGGCAAGAAGAAGATTGGGCAACCGCCTGGAAAGCCTATTACCAGCCGGAACGGGTAGGCAAGTTTGTGGTCACCCCTTCCTGGTTGCCCCCCGTTGTCCAGCCCGGAGAGATGCTTATTACTCTTGACCCCGGGATGGCCTTTGGGACCGGGAACCATCCCACCACGAAGCTTTGTTTAGAGTTAATGCCAGACTTGATTCGGGAGGGGATGCTGGTCTATGATGTCGGCACCGGCTCTGGAATCCTGGCGATTGCGGCGGCTAAACTAGGGGCGCGGGTGATCGCCGTGGATCTTGATCCCGTGGCCACGGAGGTGGCTGCGGAAAACATCGCGCGCAACCAGGTTGAAGATCAAGTAACGGTGCGGACCGCGAATCTGCTGGAGGGACTTTGGCAACCGGCAGACTTGATCATCGCCAATATTATTGCTGATGTGATCATCGAACTGTTGCCGGTAGCTCATACCCGTCTCAAACCCGGCGGTGCTCTGCTGGCATCTGGGATCATCGATCACAAAGCGGCCAAAGTTAAGGCAGCCTGTACAGCGGCCGGCTTCACCATACAAAAAAGCCGGGCGTCTGAAGATTGGCGGGCGTACTTAGCTATTTGGGATGGAGAGAAGAATGCCTAAGTTTTTTATTGAGCAGACACAATTGAGAAGCGAACACGGTGGAAAACGGTTAATTGATTTTTACGGGGAAGATGCTCATCATCTGGCGCGCGTCCTGCGGATGAAACCGGGCGACGCTTTGACCGCCGCCGATGGGCAAGGCCGTCTCTACCACTTAGAGATCACGGCGCTGGCCGCTGACACCGTCAGTGCGCTAGTGCTTGGCGAGGAAGTAGACTATAGTGAGCCGACTGTGCGGATCACTCTTTACCAAAGTATCTTAAAAGGGGAGAAGATGGATTGGGTTCTGCAAAAAGGGACGGAGATCGGAATCTCCGCCTTTGTTCCCTATCTTTCCACGCGTACGGTTGCGCGGCCGGAACCAAAAGGCTACCGCAAAAAACAAGAACGCTGGCAGAAGATTGTTACTGCCGCCGCGAAACAAAGTGAGCGGGGGCTCATCCCGGTTGTCCGGCCGATTACCCCCTGGACTGAGCTAGCGGAGCTCCTTGCCGGCCATCTCACCATAGTGGCTTGGGAAGGAGAACAGACTCTTTCCCTCCGGGCGGCTCTAGCCGAACAGGCTTCAACCGGTCCACCTGCCGAGCTATCCTTGATCATTGGTCCGGAAGGAGGCTTGGCCGCCGCCGAGGTTGAACAGTTAGTGGCTTGGGGTGCTGTTCCGGTTTCTTTGGGCCCCCGTATTCTGCGGGCCGAGACCGCCGGTCCGGTGGCGGCGGCGCTCGTTCTTTATCACTTTGGTGATTTAGATCCCGTCCCTCGAGTAGAGGAGGGGTAGATGATCTTCTTTAATAAAGGAAGGTAATAAAGCGCCACTTGTTTTCGGCCGGTCGGCGTGACAACCGGGTAGGAGACTTCCGGAAGGTAGATCAGACCCAGGTTGACCAATTGTACCAGCACCCGGGGGCGGAACTGATCATATAGTTCGCGGGCGCGGTGCTCAAAGTCCACCTTTTCCCGCCGGTCATCGTGGTAATACTGGTATAAACAATAAAGTTCTTCTTCATAGCGTTGGCGCGCTTCCTCAATCCAGCGTCCCTCTTTGGACAGTGCCCACCGTTGCACTGCTTCCTGAAATAACGTAAAAGCCTCCTCCATACTATATTGCGGGGTTTGGATCTCTCCGGCCGGTATACCGGCTACCGCCTCGGCTGCACTGAGGAGAGGCAGAAATTTCGGGGTGATTTCCCCACTGACCATATCCAATCCCAGACTAAGCAGTTCTTCCCAGAGCTCATCCGTCCGGTAGGAGAGAGTGAAATTGGCCAAAAGATAAGGGCGCATCCTTACCTCTGGCGCCGACCAGTCAATCTTCGGCGTTGGGCCGACAGCCGTCCGTTCTTTCTTGGGCGCGCCTTTTGTTTGTAGCTCTTCGATCTCGGCCTGCAGTTCTTCCGGCCGGCGCCGCCACAGGAAATGTTGGAGGGTAAAGTTTCCCCGTTTCCTCAGCCCCTCTAAGAACCAGCTAAGACGGTAACTGCCGGGAACCACCAGCTCTGAACCGGGATATGCTGCCCCGGCTTCAGGGGTGAAAACCAGGTTTAAAGTGTGTTTCTCCAGGCGCGCCGGGTTAAAAAACTGCGGCGGGATTTCAACCGTCACCTCGGCCAGCAGAAGATCCTGGCCGACCTCCCGGTAGGAAGCCCCCGATACCTGCAAAGTCTCAATGATAAACTCTCTAACCTCTTCCGGTGAAAGCTTCTGCATGACCTCACCTCCATCTGGCATTGTGATTAAAACTTCGGAAAACGTTAGAGAAGTTCATCAATATTAAGGGCGGACGGATTTTCCATCTCTTTCAGAATCTGATCGCCAAGGACTTCTAGGTTTTGCGTCAATTCAGCGTCGTTCTCTGCCGCGACTAACGCTCCCATGACTTTCGACTCAAAAGACTTTTCCTTCCCGAAATAGTTGATGATTTTTTGCAGATCGCCGATTACTAGCTCAAAGAGGCGGACTTTTTCGATTAACAATTTTAGCAGGTGCTCTTCGATCGTGCCTTGGGTTACTAGGTTATAGACAAACACCTCTCTGGTCTGTCCCAAACGGTGGATTCTGCCGATGCGTTGTTCCAAGCGCATCGGATTCCAGGGCAGATCATAATTGATCATTGTCCGGCAAAACTGCAGATTAATCCCTTCACCCCCCGATTCTGTGCAGATCAGGACGCGCTGGGCCGGGTCCCGGCGAAACCGGCCGATGGTGAAATCTTTCTTGCTGGCTGACATCCGGCCGTCGAAAGTGAGAGCGGGAAGGCCATTTCTTTTTAGCCGCGCCAGAATATACTGTTGGGTGGCTAAAAACTCCGTAAAGATAATTACTTTCTCCTCTCCGATCTGCCGCAGGATCTCCTCCACCAGGTTCATTTTAGTATTCTCTTTCAACTTAGCGCTCAGTTCCATCAGGGCCAGGATCTGAGCTGCTTCTTTCTCTCCGGACTTTTGCGTCAATTTATACAACGTATGGGCAGCAGCAAAAGAACTGGAACAGACCTCCCGTTGCAGGGTGAGGAGGGTCAAGGGATTAACGGCTGCTTTTTCCCCCCGTCGGTATTCATGACGGACAAATTCGGTAATCCGCCGGTAAAGTTCCATTTCCTCTGGGGAAGGGGTCAGCGGCATGGTTGCCACTTTACGGGGGGGCAGGTTAACCTGGGGTCCGCGTCTATTCCGGATCATCACCCGACCTAATAACGAACGCAACTCCTCCGGGTTTTTAGCGGTCCGCTTGTCCGCCATATAATTCCGGCGGAAATTGCGGTAGCTGCCCAACTGTCCCGGTCGAAGCAGGGAGATTAAATTGAAGAGTTCCTTTAGATCATTCTGTAGGGGGGTTGCAGTCAGCAACAGGAAAAATTTTTTCCGAATACTGCTGACCAGTTGCCAATTTTTCGTCGCTGGATTTTTCAACTTATGGGCTTCATCAACCACTAGTAGATCATAGTAAAGATTTTCAATCACCCGGCGGTGCTTTACCTGTTTGGCCAGTTCAAGCGGTGAGATGACCAGGTCATAACGTTCCCAGTCAAAAGTACCCTTGGCCAGAACGGGATAGAGGGTGAACTTTTGGGAGAGTTCGGCCGCCCACTGTCGGCAGAGTGAAGCCGGGGTCAGAATCAGAACTTTCTTAACCAGCCCCCGCAGGATATATTCTTTTATGATCATCCCTGCTTCGATGGTTTTACCCAGGCCGACTTCATCAGCGAGGATCGCCCGCCCCCGCAGTTCGCCGATGACCCGTTTGACTGTTGCTTCCTGGTGTGCGTAGGGGATCAGTCCCACCTGGCGCCAATGTTCGCGCAGATGCGTGTAGACCAGAAGCTGGTCGTCAAACCCGGTGAAAAGTTCAAGCTCGGCGGCGCGCGCGCGGAGCCGGAACGCTTCCCAGGAATCCCATTCCTGACGGTTAAGTTGATTGATAATTTCCACTGGATTGGATAAAAATTCGATCTGAGGAGAGAACTCGCGATCCGTGCTGAGAAATGCTTTCACTTATTTCTCTTCCTCCAAGCTTTTTATTGCACAATTATTATCTTACCCCGATTCTGAGCAGGTATTAGCGGCGGGCGGAAAGAATTTAACTAAGCGTTTCAGCATGAAAACACTTCAGTAAAGGATGGAGTATAGGTGAGAACGGTCCAAGATAATTATGCTAAAGCCAGTGCGGGCTGGCAGATTGGTGACGTAGCCCTCGCCAACCGCGTGGTGAGCGCACCGATGGCCGGCGTCACCGACCTGCCTTTCCGCTTACTCCTAAAGGAGCAGGGTTGTGGTTTGATCTGCGGGGAGATGGTTAGCGCCCGGGCACTGGTCTACGGAAACCAGCGCACGATCGATATGCTCGCCACCGAACCGCGGGAGCGGCCGGTCAGTATTCAACTGTTTGGCTCGGACCCGGAGACCATGGCCCAGGCCGCGGAGATTCTGGTCGCTTATCCAATCGATCTGATCGATTTAAATATGGGGTGTCCAGCGCCGAAGATCGTTAAAAATGGGGAAGGGGCCGCTTTACTGACTAATCCCGAAAGGGCGGTGCGCCTGGTGCGGGCGGTAACCGCGGCAGTCTCCTGTCCGGTGACGGTGAAGATGCGGACCGGCTGGGCCGCGGGGGAGGCGGTCGCTCCCCGGTTGGCTGTTCTCTGCCAGGAAGCCGGTGCTGCCGCCGTGGCTGTACATGCCCGTTACCGGGAGCAGTTCTATAGCGGGCGGGCCGACTGGGCAGTGATTAAACGGGTGAAAGCGGCTGTTTCCATTCCCGTGATCGGGAACGGAGATATCTTCAGTGCGGAGGACGCCCTGCGCATGCGGGCGGAGACAGGGTGTGACGCGGTGATGCTGGGCCGGGGCATCTTAGGTAATCCCTGGTTGATCCGGGAGACAGTTGCTGCTCTGGAAGGGCGGCCATTACCCCCACCCCCGACTCCGGCCGAGCGGTTTGCCCTGGTCCGCCGTCATCTCCGAGCCCAGATCGAGTTTTGCGGTGAGGTACGCGGGGTAAAGGAGATGCGTAAACATCTCACCTGGTATCTTAAAGGATTTCCGGGAGCGGCTCGGGCTCGCGACCAGATCAACCAAGCCCGGACCCAGGCTGAAGTCCTGGCCCTCCTCGAGGATTATGAAGAAGAACTGGAAAACCGCTTAATGGGGCAGGAAAAACCATCTCCGCCCCGAAAGATCTAAATATTTAGGACATGACAAGTGGATTTGTATAAATTAAGCGGCTCGGGCTATCTTTAAAGGTAATTTGGTAATGAACAGTATTAAGTATTTCCCTGAGCAGAAACATAAGGAGAGAAAAGATGAAGCGGGTAGTAAGCGTCAGCCTCGGCAGCTCCAAACGTAACCATCGGGCCGAACTTAAGCTCCTCGGAGAAGAGGTGACCATCGAACGGATTGGGACCGATGGTAGTATGGAAAAAGCCGCTGCGCTGCTCCAAGCCCTGGACGGCAAGGTAGATGCCTTGGGACTGGGCGGAATTGACCTCTATCTGGTCGCCGGGCCGAAAAAATACCGGATTCATGATGCCTGGAAACTCGCGCGCTTGGTCAAACGTACCCCTGTGCTCGATGGTAGTGGGTTAAAACATACCCTGGAACGGGAGGGCGTCCAGTTTCTCCAAACGCAAGGGCTCAATCTAAAAAACAAAAGAGTCCTGATGACCTCCGCCGTGGACCGTTTTGGCATGGCGGAAGCCCTGACGGCAGCAGGCTGCCGGATGGTTTTTGGCGATCTGATCTTTGCCCTTGGACTGCCGTTACCTTTGACTTCTTTAGGCGCCCTACGCACCGCCGCCCACTTGCTCTTGCCCATCTTAACAAAGCTTCCTTTTGCCCTTCTTTATCCCACCGGCGAGAAACAGGAAAGGATTAATCCCCGCTTTTCCCGTTATTATGAGGAAGCTGATCTGATTGCCGGAGATTTTCTTTTCATCAAAAGATATCTTCCTCCCGTGTTAAGCGGGAAGATTATCTTGACCAACACCGTTACCGCCGCTGACATCGACGAATTGGCGAAGCGGAAACTTAAGACGTTGATCACTACCACCCCCGACTTTCAAGGCCGTTCTTTTGGTACGAATGTGATGGAGGCTCTCCTAGTTGCCTTTTCGGGACGGCCCCCGGAAGCTTTGACCGAAAAGGATTACCTCTATTACCTTAAACAATTAGAGATTAAACCGCGGATTATTAACTTTTAAGCGCTAGTTAGAAATAGTCTTTCAGGTGCTTGACACCAGGATATCGCTCAGTTATAATGTTGGTGCATAATTTCTAACCCGGATGTGGTCCGGGACATAAACCCCTGGATAGTGGTGTTTCCTTAAATCTCTTTTTAAGGAAGCCATTTTTTTACGGAATTTTTCTCCAATGGCGGAGTAGGAATGATCGATAAAATAATCAAAGGGGATAAGCTTGATGGCGGATAAAGAAGTTATTTTAACACTGGAAGGTTTAAATAAACTAGAGAAAGAGCTCGAATACCTTAAGACTGTTCGCCGGCGTGAGGTTGCCGAACGGATCAAACAAGCCCTAGAGTTTGGGGATATCACTGAAAACTCGGAGTATGAAGATGCCAAAAACGAGCAAGGGTTTATCGAAGGCCGGATCCTGGCCATCGAAAAAATGCTCCGTAATGTTAAAATTATTGACGACCAAGAGGTCACCCTCAATGAGGTTGGCCTTGGTTCCAAAGTCACCCTGCTTGATGTCGAGACCGGAGAGCAACTGGTCTATTCGATCGTTGGTTCAG
>JAAYGU010000086.1 GCA_012727535.1 Bacillota bacterium
CCTTTCGGCGGCTGGAGAAACCTCTTGTCCGGCCACGGTCACCCGGTCGCGTCCCGGTTCCACCTTGACCCCAAGTTCGGTGATGACTTGGCCATTCACCGCCACCAGCCCGCTTTTGATCAAAGTCTCCGCCCGCCGCCGGGAAGCCACTCCTGAGCGGGCTAGATATTTTTGTAAGCGCTCCATCCGCTCACACCTCTTCCTCGCCCTCGTACTTCGGGAGTAAAAAATGAAAACAGCTGCCTTTCCCCGGTTCGCTTTCCACCCAGACCCGACCGTCGTGCCGTTCGATAATATGTTTGACAATGGACAGTCCTAAACCGGTTCCGCCGATCTCCCGCGAACGGGCTTTGTCCACTCGGTAGAACCGTTCAAAAATCCGGGGAATACTCTTCTTGGGAATGCCGATCCCCTGATCACAAACGACAAATTCCTGTTGATCACCACGGTTGAGCTCCAGGACTTTAATACTTCCCCCATCCGTGGAATACTTAATGGCATTATCAATCAGGTTGAATAGCACCTCCCGGATCTGGTCCTCATCCGCCCAAACCGGTGTAGGGCCAAGCTCCACCGATAAACTGATATTTTTCTCCGCCAGTTGCTCCTGGAGGGTCAGGCGTACCTCTTCCACCAATGGTGCGAGGAAGACCTTCGTGCGGTTTAACTCGGCCTGTCCCGATTCAATCCGCGACAGATCAAGCAGATCCGCGATCAAACGGTTCAACCGGTCGGTCTCCTGGTACATAATGGTGAGAAAACGCTTCGTCGTCTCCCGGCTGTCGATCCCACCGTCGAGCAAGGTTTCAATAAAACCTTTAATCGAAGTCAGCGGAGTACGGAGCTCGTGAGAGACGTTGGCGACAAAATCCGTACGGATCGTTTCCAGCCGGCGCAGACGGGTAAGATCCCGGACCATGGCCAAGACCCCTTGCGCCTCATCATACTCGCCAAAGCGAATCGGACTAATCTCCACTTTTAAATAGGTCTTCTGTGGGGTATCCATTTGAAATTCGCGACTTTGCGGTTGTCCGTTGACAAAAACCTGGTGGAACATTTCCACCAGTTCAAAATCACGCCAAACCTCACGTGGATATTTCCCCAAGGCGGCACCAGGTTCGATCTGGAAAATTCGTTCGGCAGCCGGATTTACAAACGAGATCTTCCCACTCGAATCGGTCGCCACCACCCCCTCCACCATACTGAAGAGGATAGACTCTACTTGTTCCCGGCGCTTCGTCTCCCAGGCGATCTTCTGTTCCTGAGTGGTCACCCATTCATTAACGTTCTTTAAGAATTGTTTATAGGAAGAAGCCTGCATCCGGGGTTCAACCCGTTTCATCGTCCGCCAGAGTTTCGTCAAGGGGTTAATGTAGAAAGAAAACATCAGGTAACCGGCCACCCCAAAGAACAACAGAGCCAGCGCAGAAAAACCCGGCTGCCTACTGACTAAACACGCAGAAACGAAAAAAAGAACTAATCCGCAGATAAGTTGGATACGGAGACGCTGCATCAATCAAGCCTCCCGGATCCGATAACCTACCCCACGAACCGTCTCCAACCAATACGGTTGCGCCGGGTTCTCCTCTATCTTCTGGCGTAAACGACGGACATGGACATCGACCGTCCGCGTATCACCGAAAAATTCATAACCCCAGAGATTCTCCAAGAGATACTCACGGGAGAATGCCCGCCCCGGGTGGGACATTAACAGGTTTAACAGGTCAAACTCTTTCGGAGTCAGATCAATCTCCTGGTTGTCCACCAATACTTTATGTTGGCGCAGATCCATCTTGATCGGGCCCAATACCAATGTTTCCTTATCCTCGTTCTCAGCGAAACTCTTATCCGCCCGCCGCAGAACAGCACGGATCCGGGCCACTAATTCGCGCGGAGAGAAGGGCTTCGTCACATAATCATCTGCCCCTGATTCCAGGCCCAATACGCGATCGGCCTCCTCCGCCTTGGCGGTTAAAATGATAATCGGGATATCCCGGGTTAACTTATTCTGACGCGTCCGGCGACAGATCTCCATCCCGTCGATCCCCGGTAGCATCAGATCGAGAAGAATAATATCCGGGCGCTCCGCCTGGATCTTCTCCCAACCTTCCTCCCCGGTTTGTGCCTTAGAAACCAACCAACCTTCTTTTTCCAGATTATAAGCCACTAGTTCAATAATATTCGGTTCATCTTCTACAATTAGAATTCGTTCCTTCGCCATCTAATTCCCTCCAATCTAAAAGATAAGCAGATATAGTCCCCCTAAATATCAGTCTATAATACCTGTCCAAGACTGTCAACTAGTTTCGTCCCAGTCGTTCTCGCCGCTCACGGCCCGTCGCCCGTCGCTGGTCGCTTGTCTTTGATGAAAGCCGACAGGCCTCCAGGTACTCTTTTTACTGTTACTCCGCACGCTTCCTATATAAAAAAAAGGGGAACCTCCCCTATCGAACGACCGTCGCCAACTGGAACAGGCTTAGCCATTTGACCAAAGCCTGCTTCAGATCCTCCCCGTACTCGGCCTTTAATTCTTCCCACGCCTTCCACCGCAGTTTAATCTGTTCCGGGCTCAGGGTATCGTCGGCTGTCTTCTCAGCGAGCGACAGATGGCAAACCGGCGGAAACAGGACACACCACCAATTTTCTCCGCCCCCTGCCCCTAAAACAACCCGGATCGCTTGGTATTTTCCAGCCGGGAGCACTCCAAACTCATAAGCACGTTCCGGAAATTCAAACTCCCCGAGTTCTACCCCGGCGTTATAATTAAGACCCGCTTTCCGCAGTTCTTCTTCGGCGGCCCGGGCCAAGTCCTCGCGGTGAGCTGCAAGCACAGCCAGAGCTTTTTCCCGATCCTCCACCACCAGCAGTTTTTCTGTCTCCTTTAAGATCCGGTCTCGCACCCGAAGTTTTACCCTTTGGTCCGTTTCCTGGTTACTATGGGCAATCACATGCAGGCGGACCAAATTACCAGCCGCGAAAGCCACCGTCGACTCCTCCCGGTACCAGCCGGCTCCACTGGTGATGGTTAAGACCAACCCACCAACTAAAATAATAATGATAGCTGTGAACACACGTACCTTCATCCATCTCACTCCCTGGTCTGTTCCTCGCCGATAAACCGCCGAATATGTTTTAAGGCCGTCTTTTCTAACCTAGAGACTTGCGCCTGGGAGATCCCAATCTCCTCCGCCACTTCCATCTGCGTCCGTCCGTCGAAGAAACGCATCTTTAAAATCTCCTTTTCCCGCTCATTCAGCCTGGACATCGCCTCCCGGATCGAGATCCCTTCCAACCATTGGTGATCAGCATCTTTTTCATCACTGATCTGGTCCATGACAAAGATCGGATCCCCGCCGTCATGGTAAATCGGTTCAAACAAAGAGATCGGTTCCTGAATCGCATCCAAGGCAAAAACCACTTCCTCCCGGTCAACATTTAAAGTGGAAGCAATTTCACCGACCGTCGGTTCCTCCCCGTTTTTACTGGTTAACGCATCCCTGACATGGAGAGCTTTATACGCTATATCCCGCAGGGAACGGCTGACCCGGATCGGATTATTATCGCGTAAATAACGTCTAATTTCACCGATAATCATTGGCACGGCGTAGGTTGAAAACTTAACATTTTGGGAGAGATCAAAATTATCGATCGCTTTCATCAAACCGATACAACCAACTTGGAAAAGGTCATCCACGTTTTCCCCACGGTTGTTAAAGCGCTGGATCACACTTAACACTAAGCGGAGGTTACCTTGGATCAGTTCTTCGCGGGCCTTTTTCTCCCCGTTTTGCATCTTCATCAGTAATTCGCGCATTTTACTGTTGGTTAAGACCGGAAGTTTGGAGGTGTTGACCCCACAAATTTCTACTTTATTAGGTATCATTCTCCCCAGCCTCCATACAATAGTAGGAGCATTATCTAAGTAGCCTTAATACGATTATTGCCATTATTTTTTCCGGATATACTTCGGCCCGTACTTCCAGTACAAAAATAAAGGATAAAAAAAGACCGGCCAGTGGCCGGTCTCTATTCTTTCCCCTCCAGGCGTGGAAGGTAGAAGCGTTGGTAATAACTCTGATATTCCCCAGAGATAATCTTTTCCCACCAAGCTTGATGCTCCACATACCAGGCAACCGTCTCCGCCAACCCTTGCTCAAAACTGATCTCCGGCTCCCACCCTAGTTCTCGCCGGATCTTGCCGGCGGCCAACGCATACCGCCGGTCGTGACCAGGTCGGTCCGCCACAAACCGGATTAAACTTTCCGGTTTTCCCAGAATCCGAAGGATCGACCGGACAACCTCCAGATTAGTCCGTTCATTCTCCGCCCCGATATTGTAGACCGTTCCGGGTTTACCTTGTTGTAAAATCATCTCCACCGCCCGGCAGTGGTCGGCAACATGAATCCAGTCCCGGACCTGTTTTCCATCGCCATAAAGCGGGACCGGCTCCCCTTTTAAGGCGTTAATCAACACTAGAGGGATTAATTTTTCCGGAAATTGATACGGTCCGTAGTTATTACTGCAACGCGTAATCACTACCGGTAATCCGTAGGTGATATAAAAAGCCCTAGCCAGCAGATCGGCCCCAGCTTTACTGGCGGCATAAGGACTATTTGGGGCGAGTGGCGATTCTTCGGTAAACTGCCCGGTTGGCCCCAACGTCCCGTAAACCTCATCGGTTGAGATCTGGATGAACTTGGGCACCTCGTATTCGCGGGCTAAAGTCAAAAGGTTAAGCGTCCCCAGGATATTGGTCTGGGCAAACAAGTGCGGTTCCGCAATACTCCGGTCGACATGTGACTCAGCAGCAAAATTGATCACTCCATCCAGGCCCTGTTCGAAGAATTTAACCAGTTGTTCCCGGTCATTGATATCAGCTTGCACAAAAACATAGCCCGGATAGGAGGTAAACCCTTCCATATTATCGCGGTTTCCAGCGTAAGTCAGCAGATCAACATTGATCAACTGAGTCTCCGGGTGGCGGGCTAAAAAGCCACGGATAAAATTACTACCAATAAAACCGGCACCGCCGGTCACCATTAAACGCATGCTCTCGCCTCCTTAACCGTCCTTACGCCCCCAATCGTACGGTATTTTCATTTTGGTCGTCGGCGCGTGCGGCGGTAACCTGAATTCGTCCGGCTCTTCGTAATTATACGGTTCGCTCGGGCAATTAAGAACCAGCGCTTCCTGGAGACTGATACACTTAAAACCATGGAACACCCCAGGTGGAATATGCAGCAGTTTTGGGTTATAGTCACCCAAAAAAAACTGGTCGACCTGCCCGCGAGTCGGTGAATCCTCCCGGTCGTCAAAGAGCGCCACTTTCAACATTCCGCTGAGTACCACCAAGTTATCATACTGCTTTTTATGGTAATGCCAGGCCTTTACTACTCCCGGATAAGCCGTCGTCAAGTAAACCTGCCCAAATCCGCAAAAAAAAGGATCATCCCGCCGTAAAATCTCCATCAACCGCCCTCGTTCATCCGGGATAATTTTCAAGGTTTTCACCTGCACACCACTGATCAACAACAACACCCCCCTTCCAATTTATGCGGGGGGTGAGCAAGTTAGGATTAAATACTAGCTGAAATCTTTTCTCTTACGATTCGGTAATTTTCCTAATAAACAGGAGGTTTTTCACTCTCTGCCGCGAAAATAATAAAATATCTATTGCTTTGGCCCGTTATGCCCTTACTACTCCACTAATGGTACCATTTTTCACTCTTTTACCAATTTTACTACTCAATCACGGAGGGATTTTTTTATGCCGCACCGACCGGTTTGGCAACGACCGAAACGTTCACTACTATTAGTCACACTTTGTTTATTCTGCTTTACGCTCTTGACACCGCAGCAAGCCCTAGCCGGTGCCGTTTCTTTTCACCTGGATAACCAGGGCTTAACCCTGTTGAGCGAAAACCAATTCAAACTTGGTCCGCTTACTTTAATCCTCTCTCCTTGGCTCTATACTGAGCAGCAGACGACCACCTTTGGTCTGAGTGAAGCCGCACTCGATCTGGGCATCGGCCGTTTTCGCCTAACCGTCGGCCGTCAGCTTACCTCCTTCGGCCCAGGTCGTTATAACTTTTTGTTGCTCAGTCCGCTGGGTGAAGGATTAACCAAAGAAGGCCTGGACCAGATCGGTTACTCTTTTGCGACCAAACGCCTCAGGTACCAGAAGTTCTACGCCTGGGTCCCGGCCAACGGCTTCCGCCTGCTCTTGGGGCAACGCGCCACCTATGACCTGGGGCCGTTTACCTTTGGCTTCGCTGAAACAGCGCTCGCCAAGGAGGATATTCCCGATCTTTACTATCTTCCACTACCCTTGGTTCCGGTTGGGTTTTACCAACACATCGCCGACGACTATTTGGATTTACCCGAAGCCCGTCAGAGCATTAAGCTCTTGGGGGAACTTGACCTCACCCTCCGTTTATGGTCAGGTGCGAAAATTTACGCTAGTTATCTGATTGACAGCCGACCGTTCCCCTCACTCCAGAAAGGGCACTCCTATTACTTGCATTATCCAGAGGACGACGAACATCCTTGGAAAGTCGGCTACCAAGGCGGGTTTGAATGGGACCGTCCGCTCGGCCTCCCCGGAATCAAACTCTATACCGAATACACCAGGATCAACCAGTTCACCTATACCGCCTCTGAACCCTTTTTCAACTATACCTATAAAGGCCAATCTTTGGGTGGTCCACTCGGCCCGGACGCCGATCAGCTCAATCTGGAACTGATGACCACCAAGGAAAATACTTGGCAATTCGGGCTGGCTTACTCCCGCCGCCGCCAAGGCGAAGGCCGCATTGGCGACCAGTGGACTTACGAACCGGGGCAGACCGAGGTCTTCCTGACCGGTGTGGTTGAAACCACCAACCAAATTTCCTTGACTGCCGTTAAAAATATCGGGCTACTCAACTCCGATCAGGTAGCCCTAACGATCAGCCTCGCCCGGATTAGCAACGACGACCATCAGCCGGGCGTCGTTACCCTTCAGCCCGAGGTTTCGGTGACGGGGAAAGTCAGCTGGTAACGTTGTTCTTTATCCAACACGACACTGAACCATAAAATGAACGTGCCGGACATC
>JAAYGU010000087.1 GCA_012727535.1 Bacillota bacterium
AGGAGCAAGAGCTGATTCGGATCCACGGGTTCGGACGTAACCCGGCTTTGCCCGGTACTTTGGATCCGGGAAACGGGGGTCTGATTCTCCGGTTGTTAATGGCCATTGGTTTATTCTTACCCGAGGTGAAGTTTGTTACTAAGCACCCGGAATCCCTGGGTAAAAGACCCCAAGGCGATCTGATCGCAGCCCTGCGTGATCTGGGCGCGGAGGTGGAAGCGGTTGCGGGACATCTTCCCATTACGATCCGGGGCGGGCGGCCGCTCCGCCGGCGGCAAGTGGCCCTCTCCGGGCTGGTCAGTTCACAGTTTGCGACCTCGCTGTTGATGATGGCGCCGCTGTTGGGGGGGCTCTCGCTCCAGATTACTGATCAGTTGTCCTCCCGACCACCAGTCGCCACGACCTTGCAGGTGATGAGGGAAGCGGGGATTGAACCACAAGTCGACTGGGCTAATTTGCATTTTACCATCCCCGGCGGGAGCTACCGACCGGGGGTGTACCGGGTTCCTGGTGATTACCCGGCAACCTCGGCGTTGTTGGCTGCGGCTGTGCTCCTTCCCTCTGAGGTTACCGTAATGAATCTTAATCCCCATGATCAGCAAGGTGAGAAGCAGGTGATCCCTTACCTTCAGCAGTTAGGGGCCAAACTCGAAACCTCTGCTGACCGGGTTAGGGTCTTCGGGGGTAACCCCCTCACGGCGGTGGATTTTTACGGAGAAGAGGCGATTGATGCCGTCCTTTCGATGGTGGCCGTCGCTTGTTGTACGGAAGGCATTACCCGCTTTCGCGGGGTGGGTAATTTACGCTGGAAAGAGTCTGACCGGATCGGCGACCTGGCGCGCGAATTACGGAAGCTTGGCGTGGAAGTTACTGAGCATGACGACGGTTTAACGATTAAAGGTCAACCGGCCGGTTATGAGGGTGGGATCGAGATTAATACTTACCAGGATCATAGAATAATCATGACCTTTGCGGTGCTGGCCTTACGAACGCGCCGGGGCTTGTTCTTAAAGGGAGCTGAACATGTATGCAAGTCTTACCCTGACTTCTTTACGGACTTAACTACTTTAGGGGCGAAGGTCGAATACATTGCAGATTAATAAAGGGGAATAAAAATGGCCTTTGATCTTCATACTCATTCGCTCTATTCGGATGGTCTCCTCACCCCGGAGCAGCTGGTGGAGAGGGCGAAAACAGTAGGGCTGGAGGGGCTGGCTTTGACTGACCACGATACCGTCGACGGCCTTCCTCAGTTTTTACAGGCCGGCAAGAAATTCGGCCTCCTTTGCCTCCCCGGAGTGGAACTCTCTACGGTGTACCAAGAAGTGGAATGCCATATTCTGGGCTACCGGATCGATCATCGCCATCGAGGGTTATTGACCCGTCTTCGTCAGGTGATTAGAGCGCGTAAAGCCCGGGCGGAACGGATCTTAGAACTCTTAGCCCGGCATGGATTAAGGCTCTCCTGGTCGGAGGTGGCGCAGAATTTCCCTGGAGATTTTGTGGGTAGTTTTCAAATTTACCGGGCATTGCAAGCCAAAGGCTTGATTGGTGAGGATCGAGAGAAAGAAGCCTATAATTATTACCTAGGCCCGCAAGGGGTGGCTTATGTCCCTCATAGCGAATTATCGACTTTAGAGGCGATTAAGCTGATCAAAGCGGCTGGCGGTGTACCGGTGCTGGCGCATCCTGGCCGTTCCGTGGGGCCAGACTTCATTAAAACCCTGGTTCTGAACGGTCTGGAAGGGATCGAAGTATACCACCCGCATCATACGCCGGAGCTGATCCGGGAATATACGCTCTTAGCCGAAGAGTTGGGGATTCTGATCACCGGCGGCTCCGATTTCCACGGCGTACCCGGGGAAAGAGAACTCGGTTCCCATTATATAAAACGGATGGAGATGGAAAGGCTGTTCCAAAAATAGTTATCGTTCTGATCATATAGCATATTTACCTTCTTTATTGGCAATAATGATTTAAGCATCATCAAAATAGGAGGATTAGCTTGAAGATAAAAGCAAAGACAAGCTTGTACCAGATTGTTTCTTGGACCTTAAGGGAGATTATCACTCCGGAGGAAGGACTCTTCCTCTTGCGGCGTGAAATTAAAAGTTACTTTGCGGCGTTACAGGATAAAGAATATTCTTGGCGATAAACCCTTTACTTTTTCTGCGAAATAGGTTATAATTAGATTTGTCGTATTCAAGGGCGAATAGCTCAGTTGGGAGAGCACTTGCCTTACAAGCAAGGGGGCACAGGTTCGAGCCCTGTTTCGCCCACCAATGGAGCTGTAGTGTAGTCGGTTAACATGCCAGCCTGTCACGCTGGAGATCGCGGGTTCGAGTCCCGTCGGCTCCGCCACTTGGATTTATCCGCTCAATAGAGCGGTTTTTTTATGCCTTCAGCTCTCATACATTTGCCCAGCCGGCATTGATCAGATCATAGCTGTACTGTGGGCCAAAGGTGTTTTTGGCCACGCGTCGATAGTTGTTTTCTACTTTCTTTACATAGGGAGACCCGATCTCCATGAGACGCTCGAGTGTTCTGTTCGGCCCGGCGTTATAGCCGGCCAGTGCCAAAATCGTATTGCCGTTAAAACGCTTTAACAGATAGACCAGATACCTAGCGCCGGCCTGTAAGGTGTCCCGCCAGTGATTGAAGTCTCCTTCCTCTTTCATCATCATTTTGAAGGTTCCGTAACGGACTTGAATCAGTCCGTGTTCACCCACCTTACCGACGGCGTTACGGTAAAAGCTCGATTCGGTTTCTGCGATTGCGACCAGTAAATACGGATTCAGGTTATAGCGGCGCGCATTATGTAAGATGGCATAGGTGATTTCGCTCACCTGTTCTTGGTCAATACGGCTCCGTGATTGAATATGCTCTTTGATCTTTTGTGCCTCGATAAACACCTCATATACTAAATCGAGATTCGCGGCGATCTGTGTTAATTGCGTCTCAACATCGGCCAGTCTTTCCTCGAGGGCGTTTATTTTTCTCTCGTTACTAATCAGCAGGCAGAGCGAAAAGCAGAGTAAAAAGGCCAGGATGCTAAGGATTACTGGGGAAGTAGCGATGATTTGCTGTTGCTTCTTATCTATATCAGTTACTTTAGGTTGTTTTGATAACATTTTTCTTCCTCCTCATCTCCCCTTTGACCTGTGGGGATCAGCTTTATGACTTAATATATCAATAATCTTCAATCACATTATAACCAAAAAATTAGCTATTTATACCAAAAACAATAAAGATAATTGCTTAAAAAGAACTAATCAGTCTTAAAAGTGGTCTAAGAAGGGAGGAAAAGAGCTGATAGTTGCGGAAAATATCGTTGATTCTAAACTCTCTGTCTTCATGGTAAAGGTTGGGGAAGAGTTTGCAGAGAAAATTTGTATGATATAATAGTAATACTTTTGCAGTAGAATGATTGGTTGGTGAGAGAATAAATGTGGAAAAGATGGTGCCCGCGTTATCAGGTAGGGAAACTGGTGGACTTAGAGCCAGCTTTCCTTCTCGAGCAAGGCTTCAAAGGAATAATGATCGATCTGGATAATACTTTAGTCAATTGGGGTGAAGTGGAGGTCACACCGGAGACGGTTAACTGGGTAAAGCAGGCCAAAACTGCTGGCCTAAAGCTTTGCATCGTCTCGAACGCCCTGGAATACCGGGTAAAAACCGTTGGGGAACTTTTAGAGATTCCGTGGGTCTCACGGGCGACCAAACCAAGGAAAGCGGCTTTCAAAAAAGCATTAGCAATCCTAAAGACCAAACCGGAGGAGACCGCAACGGTCGGGGATCAGATTTTTACGGATGTGTGGGGAGGGAACCGGATGGCGCTCTTCACCATCTGGACCCCACCCCTCAGTACCCGGGAGTTCTTTTTTACGAGGATTGTCCGGCGGTTCGAACGCCGGGTGCTTAAGCTGCTTAAGAAAAAGGGGATCATCAGTGAATAGGAACAAATGTCTGGGTTGTGGGATCAAGCTTCAGTATAATGCGCCTACTCTTCCGGGGTATATTCCCCCCGCGAAACAAGGGGAGGCTCGGCTCTGTCAGCGCTGCTACCAGCTTCGTCACTATGGAAGGTTAAGAGGGCGGGTTACTGGGGAGGCGGCTTTGGAGTCCGTCCAGAATGCTCTTCGCGGTAGCGAAGTGCTTCTGGTCGTGGTTGACCTCTTTGATCCGGAAGGTTCACTCCCCAAGAAGTGGTCAACCCGCTTTACTCTCCCCGTCGTGTTAGTGGCGAATAAAGCGGATTTACTTCCGCCTAGGACACCCTGGGCGGAGATGGAGGCGTGGTTTGTCACTTTATGGCGGACTAGGTTCCCGGCGGCTGAATAATTGGCGGTCAAAGTGCTCTCCACAAAGAAAAAAGGGCCGGCTATCACCCAAAAACTGTCAGAACTGAAAAAGCTTCTCCAAGGCAAGAAGGTAACGGCGATGGGGGCGGCGAATGTGGGAAAAACCTCACTGTTGACAGCCCTCCTTACGGGAGAAAACAAGGCAGAGGCCGACCAACTACCGACTATTTCTAAGTATCCCGGGACAACGCAGGGGATCATTTCCTGGCAAATTCCTTCCCAGGCGATCACCCTGATGGATACCCCGGGATTAGTCCCTGGTCGACGGATGGGAGATCTGCTTTCGCCACAGGGGGCTGGAAGGTTGCTTCCGGAAAATAAACTGCAGGTAAAGCTGTGGGAAGTGCTTCCACAGGGCGCAGTTATACTGGGAGGATTGGGCGGAGTGTGGAATTACTCCGCTGGTGCGCGTACGCTGCTGTTTTTTGCGGCGGAAGCAACGACTCTCCATCGGACGCAGGGGAAAAAAGCCGAACAGCTTCTTGCGGAAGCTCCGGAATGGCTACGGGCTTTTCCCCGGGAAGAGCAGCCCCCAAAGTTTGAGGAACAGTTTTATACGGTTCAGCCCGGGGAAGATCTTTATTTCTCCGGCCTGGGGTGGGTCGCAGTGAAAAAAGAGGAAATTCGGGTAAGAGTGCTCGCCCCTGTAGGGGTAGAGGTAGGGATCAGACCAAGTCTGATCGGGATGATACCGGATTAGTGGTCCTCGTCAAAGTGATGCTCTTCATCCAGACTGGAAAGAATCTGCCTCAGTTCTTCCTCCCACCAGGCTTGGTGGGATTCGAGCAGATCGGCATCGACTAAGGAGATAGTTTGACAACGGGAACAGGCAATACCAACCCTTTTTTCGCGGCGGGCCAGAAGGTAGTGGGGTGTTTCCATCTGACAGCAAGGGCAAGTGTAGATCTGACTTAAATCAAGTTCCAAGTTGGTTGACACCTCCATGGCTATTATAGCCACCTGTCACCGAAAAATGAGCAAACGTAAGCCCTAAAATATGGAACATTTGCTCTGGAGGTGAAAGGATGCGCTCGAAAGAAGCTTTGTTTTGGGTAGCTTTTAATCGGGCGCCCGGCATTGGGCCGAAACGGTTTTATAAACTACTAAGTCATTTCGGCGCAGCGCGGCGTGCCTGGGAGGCTAATGAACAGGAGCTGGCGGGGGTACTGGGAAAAAAACTGGCGGCTGAGCTTCTCGCTTTCCGGCAGCGTTATTCTTTGGAGGAAGAAGCCGAACGGATCGAGCAGGCTGGTTGTGGTCTCCTGTTGGCGACCGACCGGGCTTATCCCCCTTTACTGAAGAAGATCACTGATCCGCCTCCAGTCCTTTATTATCTGGGGGAATTTCGACCGGAAGACCAGATGGCGGTAGCGGTGGTGGGTGCCCGTCGGGCGACCCCCGGAGGACTGGCGACTGCGGCCGAATTGGCGGCCGCCTTAGCACAGCAAGGAATTACTGTAGTCAGTGGGATGGCCAGAGGGATCGATTCCGCTGCGCACCGTGGAGCCTTACAGGTGCACGGCGGGCGGACGATTGCCGTTTTAGGTTCGGGGATTGACCGGGTTTATCCACCGGAAAACAAAGAACTGATGCAGGAGATTGCTACTTCAGGTGTGGTTTGTACCGAGTTTCCGCCCGGAACTCGTCCCTTACCCGGAAACTTTCCCGCGCGTAACCGGGTGATTAGTGGTTTGAGCTTAGGGGTTACGGTGGTCGAAGCGGCACAGGACAGTGGATCCTTAATTACCGCTGAGTTTGCCTTGGAACAAGGCCGCGAGGTCTTTGCCGTGCCCGGTGCCATCGACCGGCAGGGAAGCAGGGGACCCCACCGGTTAATCAAAGAAGGAGCCAAATTAGTCGAAGAAGTGAATGATATATTGGAAGGCTTAAACCTGCCCTTTATCTCACCGGATGAACTGGTAACCGAGACGGCTACTGGAGAGGAATTATCACCGGTGGAACAGAAAATCCTCCAGCTGCTCGCCGAGGGTGAGAAGCATATTGACCTTTTAATCCGAGATAGTGGTTTGCCGGTTTCCACCGTCAATTCTGCCCTGGCGTTGATGGAATTAAAGGGATTGGTTTTGCAGGCGGCTGCGAAAACATACCGCCGTAAGCGCTAAGAGAGTTGTTTTACTTTTTGCTGGTTATGTTCTATAATAAACAAGAATTTAAACTGAAATTGTGAGGGGTTTTGATGGAACGGCGAGTGTTGGCGATCGTAAGTTTCCTAGTGCGCTTCTATGCCGACTGGTCGGGGGAGGGCGAGCGGGAAAAGGCGGTCGTTGACGATTTGCTAAAAGAAGGTTTTGCACTTGAGGAGATTAATACCGCACTTACATTGTTCTTAGGTCAACCGGAAAAAATAGAAGATAATCCGCCGGAGAAACCTGCCCATCGGCCTTTTTGGATTTTTAGTGATGCGGTTAGCAGGAAGACTTCTCCCCAGTTAAGAGCGGAATTACTGCGTTACTATAACGGCTCCTATCTCACATTGGAAGAGATGGCCGATTTGGTTCATGCTTGTATATATTCGCCGAAAGACGAAGTTAAACTATCCGATCTGCCTGCGTTGGTGAACGGGGTAATTAAAGATCCGCTACGCTGCTCAATGTTATTGTCGGCTGCAACCCGGGAAGAAGAAGAGCAGTTTAGCTCATAACTACTTTGTTTTTAGATCGAATTTAGAGATGGCCGAGGGCCATTTTATCTTCTCAGGAGCGATTTTCGAAGGAGGTGTTTTGGTGTCCCGCCAACTGGTCATCGTGGAATCTCCAACCAAAGCAAAGACGATTAGTAAACTATTAGGTCGCAAGTATCAAGTTAAGGCCTCAAATGGCCATATAGTTGATCTCCCCCGCAGCCAAATGGCTGTGGATATCGATAATAATTTCCAGCCCAAATATATTACCATTAGAGGTAAAGGAAAGATCATTAAGGAGCTTAAGGATTCGGTGAAAAAAGCGGACCGGGTTTATCTTGCTACCGACCCGGATCGCGAAGGAGAGGCGATTTCCTGGCATTTAGCACAGACACTTAAACTGGATATGGAAGCGCCTTGCCGGATTGAATTTAACGAAATTACGAAACGCGCGGTGGACGCAGCCCTTAAAAACCCAAGAACGATTGATCTAAACCGGGTCAATGCCCAGCAGGCGAGGCGGATTCTTGACCGCCGCTTCGGTTTCAAACTGAGCCCGCTGTTATGGGCAAAAGTGCGGCGCGGCTTGTCTGCCGGGCGGGTGCAGTCGGTTGCTGTTCGCTTAATTTGCGACCGAGAAGAAGAAATTAACGCTTTTCAACAGGAAGAATACTGGAGTATTACCGGGAAATTTGCCCCGGTTACTCAGCCCCAAGAGGCGTTTCAAGCAAAATTACTGAAGATCAAGGGGAAAAAAGTTGACTTGCCCAATGAGGAGCGGGCGGAGGAAGTTAAAAGGCAGATTACAGAGGTTGCTTATCGGATTACAGAGGTTAAAAAGAGAGAGCGTAAACGCTATCCGGCGCCGCCCTTCACCACCAGTACACTGCAGCAAGAGGCCTCGCGCAAACTAGGGTTTAGCGCCAGAAAAACAATGTCGCTGGCGCAACAACTCTATGAAGGTGTGGAGATCCAAGGGGAAGGCAGCACTGGCTTAATTACATATATTCGTACGGACTCGGTGCGGGTCGCGGCGGAAGCGCAGGAAGAGAGCAGGCAGGTGATTGCCGCGCAATTTGGCGAAGAGAACCTTCCCGCCAAACCGCCGGTCTATAAAACAAAAGCTACGGCTGCGCAGGAAGCGCACGAGGCGATCCGGCCTACGATGGTCAGCCGTCATCCGCAGGAGATTAAAGAATATCTAACTCGGGACCAATTCCGTCTTTATCAGTTGATTTGGCAACGCTTTTTAGCTAGTCAAATGCGACCGGCGGTTCTGGAGGTAATGAGTGTCGATCTGACAGGGGGAGACTTTCTCTTTCGGGCCAGTGGCAGCAAGGTCAAATTCCCTGGCTTCCTCTCCCTTTACCAAGAAGGACAAGATGATACCCCAGAAGAGGAAGAGGGGCTGCTTCCCGACCTTAAGGAGGATACTGACCTGCTTCTGCTGGAGGTTCTACCGGAACAGCACTTTACCCAGCCACCGGCTCGTTATACAGAAGCGATGTTAGTTAAGACCCTGGAAGAAAAAGGAATCGGGCGGCCCAGTACATATGCTTCGACGATTGACACGATCCGGAAACGCAATTATGTAGTGATGGAGAATAAAAGGTTTAAGCCGACGGAACTCGGGATCGTCGTTGATAAACTTTTAAAAGAAAATTTCCCCCGGGTGGTCGATCCCAATTTTACGGCAACTATGGAGGAGAAGCTGGACAAAATAGAAGAGGGGGCAGTTGATTGGGTGGAGACAGTCCGGGATTTTTATACTCCTTTTTCTGAAGAACTAGCCGCTGCTGAGAAGTCGATTGAACGAGTAAAAATTGATGATGAAGTCAGTGACATCGCCTGTGAACATTGTGGCCGTCAGATGGTTTATAAATATGGACGGTACGGTCGCTTTCTGGCCTGTCCCGGCTATCCGGAGTGCAGAAACATCAAATCAATCCAGCAAGAAACCGGTGCCCCCTGTCCCGATTGTGAGGGGAAGGTTGTGATCCGGACATCGAAGAAGGAGCGGCGCTTTTACGGTTGTAGCAATTACCCCAAATGTACTTTTACCAGTTGGGATGCCCCGACTGGACAGCGTTGCCCAGATTGCGGCGCCTACACAGTGGTTAAACGCAGTAAAGCCAAAGGAGAGATGGTAGTCTGCTCCAATAAGGAATGTGCGTACCAGGCTCCCTGGTCTGAGGGGAAACAGGAAACAGAGAAATAACACGGAGGGGGATACTCTATGCCTGCTGAAGTTTGGGTAATCGGCGGTGGATTAGCTGGAGCGGAAGCCGCTTGGCAAGTAGCGGGCGCCGGGCACCGGGTTCGTCTTTATGAAATGCGACCGGTGAAGAATACTCCGGCACATACTACTGATTTATTAGCAGAGTTGGTCTGTAGCAATTCCTTGAAAGCAGATTACCTTGAGAATGCGTCCGGTTTGCTGAAGGAAGAAATGCGGAGATTAAAGTCGCTCATTATCAGGGCGGCGGATGAAACAAGGGTCCCGGCTGGCGGGGCCCTTGCTGTCGATCGGGAAAAATTTGCCTGCTTGGTGACGGAGTTGATCAACAACCATCCATGGATCGAAGTGGTGCGGGCGGAAGTGACCTCCCTGCCGGAAGGACAACCCGCGGTTATTGCTAGCGGCCCACTTACCTCTCCGGCCCTTTCCGCCTGGCTCCAGTCCCTCTTTGGCGAAGAATACTTTTACTTTTTTGATGCAGTTGCTCCCATCGTGACCAGTGAATCGCTGGACTATACCAAGATCTTTGCCGCCTCTCGTTACGGGCGAGGTGAGGCGGAGTATCTTAATTGTCCAATGGATCAGGAGGAATATGAGGAATTCTGGCAAAACTTAGTGGCTGCTGAGACCCACCAGGCCCATTTGGAGAAGGAAGAGCGCTTTTTTGAGGGCTGTATGCCGATTGAAGTTTTAGCACGCCGGGGGCGGGATACCCTTCGCTACGGACCGTTAAAGCCGGTGGGCCTGGTGGACCCGCGTACTGACCGGCGGCCATATGCGGTAGTGCAATTGCGGGCAGAAAATCGGGAAAAAACGCTCTTTAATTTGGTAGGTTTTCAAACAAATCTCCGTTGGGGGGAGCAGGCCAGAGTATTCCGGCTCATTCCCGGTTTGGCTAATGCTGAGTTCGTCCGTTATGGGGTCATGCATAGAAATTCTTTTATTAATACTCCTAAGTTACTCCGGCCTACCCTACAGTGGAAGGGAGCGGAGCATTTATTCCTTGCTGGTCAACTCATTGGGGTTGAAGGCTATGTGGAATCGGCGGCGGCCGGACTGGTCGCTGGCCTTAATATGGCAAGATATATAGCCGGCCAGGAACTGCTAGTTTTTCCCAGAGAAACAGCGATCGGCGCCCTGTTGCACCATATAGTAAACGCAGAAATTCGACATTTTCAGCCAATGAATATTAACTTTGGCTTATTTCCACCCTTAAACCGAAGAATTAAGGCGAAAACTGAACGAAATAGGGCAATTGCCACGCGTGCCCTCGCAAAAATTGACGAATTCACCAAAATCTAAGGAATTTAATATTTTATTAAGCTCAAAGAAAAATCCCAATATATTGGGACACAATTGCCGCAAAAACACTATAAATTGTGTTTGAAGCATTTTTCCCGGGGGTAGAGGCTAATCAATAAATTCGCCGAAATTTTTATAAAAATTGCTTAAATTCTTGTTTGTAAACAATGATTACTTATGTTATTATTTTAATAAGCGGAGAGAGGTGATCTTTTCTGTCGAATGGGAATTATGTAGACGGTTTTCTTTCTTTTTTAAAAATAAAAAATTACTCCGCGCATACTTTGGTGAATTATGCGGCTGATCTAGCTCAGTTTGTCGAATTCATGCACAAAAAGAAACTCAACGCGTGGGAGCAAGTTCGTCCTACGGAGATTAGAGAATATCTTTCCCACCTGATGGAACAAGGGTTGGAACGTTCGACGATCTCCCGGAAGATTGCTTCTTTGCGCTCATTTTATAAATACCTCGTCCGTCATGGGGTGGTTTCCAGTAATCCTTTAATAGGTCTCCAAACCCCGAAACAGCCCAAAAAACTCCCTGAGTTCATGTATCTTCGTGAGATTGAAGAATTACTGAAAATTGATTCTTCCACTCCCCGTGGGCTCAGAGATCGGGCAATTTTAGAGGTGCTTTACGGGTCGGGACTGCGAGTCAGTGAACTGACCGGCTTAAATCTGGAAGACATAGATCTAGAACGCGGGTATCTTCGGGTTTATGGTAAAGGTGCCAAAGAGAGAATCTCCTTCCTGGGCTGTACAGGCTGCCGGGCGCTCAATGATTATCTGCAGAAAGGACGCCCCTTTTTTCTGGTACGGGCGCAGGATCAGGCTGAGGCGGCAGTTCAGGCGGTGTTTCTCAACAAGAATGGCGGACGGTTAACGGCCCGCAGCGTCCGGCGGATCCTCAACTCCTATGCGGAAAAGGCTGCTCTGGGGAAAAATGTTTCCCCCCATACCCTCAGGCATTCTTTTGCCACGCACTTATTGGAAGGAGGCGCCGATCTCCGGGTAGTCCAGGAACTGCTTGGACACGCTAATATTTCAACCACCCAAATCTATACCCATCTCGGAAGGGAACAGATTAAAAAGACTTACCAGCAAACGCACCCTCGTGCTTAAGAAAGATGATCGCCGGTTATTCTGGTCCGCCATATTTTGTTGTATGCTTCTAGCGAGAGTTGTCAGACTATTAAGGGAAGGTTGACTCTTTATATAATATAAACCTTCTAACTTATAGTTCGGTGACCACCTTAGTTAACGCTAGGGAACGAAGTGATGCTAAGCAGCCCACGTTAGAATCTCTGCCGGAGCCGAATGGTATTTCCTTGTACCGTTGAATTTCTTGGAGTATTTAAAGCTCAGCTTCGATTGGAATCGGGTGAAGGTTTACGAGGGCGATCTTTCATAGAATGACGAGCGACGTGATCTATCTTCTAGGTAGTAGCAGCCGAGGAGGGAAAAGGGGGGAGCAAGAATGTTTAAAGCGACAACCATTTTAGCGGTGCATTCCGGGAATGGTGTAGCCATGGCTGGTGACGGCCAAGTGACTATGGGCTCGACGGTCGTGAAACATGGCGCTAAAAAAATTCGCCGTTTGTATCACAACCGGGTGCTGGCCGGCTTTGCCGGGTCGGTGGCTGATGCCTTTACCCTTTTTTCCCTCTTTGAAGCTAAATTGGAAGAGTTTGGCGGCCAGTTACTCCGTTCAGCCGTGGAACTGGCCCGCGAATGGCGGACCGACCGTCGCCTCCGTCAATTGGAAGCGTTATTGCTGGTGGCCGATTGTCATAATCTATTGATTGTAAGCGGCTCTGGAGAGGTGATTGAGCCGGACGACGGTATTGCGGCGATTGGCTCCGGTGGCCCCTATGCGCTGGCTGCCGCCCGTGCTTTAAAAAACCATTCCGCGTTACCCGTCAGCGAGATTGCCCGTGAAGCCATGAAAATTGCCGCGCAAATCTGTATTTATACTAATGCTCAGATTACTCTGGAAGAATTGGAGGGATAATACGGATGTCCGACCTGACCCCACAAGCAATCGTCGCCGAACTTGACCGTTATATCATTGGTCAGCATAAAGCGAAAAAAGCCGTGGCCGTTGCTCTCCGCAATCGGTTAAGGCGCCGTAACCTCCCTACGGAACTCCGGGATGAGATTCGGCCCAAGAATATTCTGATGATTGGTCCGACTGGTGTGGGGAAGACGGAGATTGCCCGGCGGTTGGCCCGTTTAGTAAATGCCCCGTTTATTAAGGTCGAAGCCACTAAATTTACCGAAGTGGGCTATGTCGGTCGTGATGTGGAATCGATTATCAGAGACCTAACAGAGACTGCCGTCCGCATGGTGCGGGAAGAAAAGACCGTTTCTGTTCAGGATAAAGCGCGCCAAAATGCTGAGCAGCGCTTAGTTAGAATCCTTGCCGGCGTGGAAAAACCCAAAAGAGCAGCCAGCCCCCTTGATTTTCTCGGCATGTTATCTGGAGAACTCCCCGGTACAAAAGAGGTGGAACAGGCCGAACCGGAAAATTTGGGTAACGTTAAAGAACGCTATTTTCGGGGAGAATTGGAAGAAGAGATGGTTCAGATTGAAGTAACCGAGACGACGCCGGTCGTTCCCGGTCTTTTCGGACAAGGTGGGCAGGATGAGCTTGGACAGGGACTGCAGGAATTTTTCAATATGATGATGCCGAAAAGGCTCGTTCAACGGCGGGTAACGGTTGCCGGAGCCCGCGAGCTTCTCACCCAACAGGAAACAGAGAAACTTATTGATTGGGAGGAGGTGTATCGGGAAGCGATTTTAAGAGCTGAGGAGTCGGGGATTATATTTATAGATGAGATTGATAAGATTGTTGGTGCGAAGGGTGAAAGTACTCCGGATGTCTCTCGGGAAGGGGTACAAAGAGATATCCTGCCGATTGTTGAAGGCACAACGGTTTGGACCAAATATGGGCCGGTCAAAACGGATTATATCCTGTTTATTGCGGCCGGAGCTTTTCATGTCAGCAAACCCTCCGAACTGATCCCGGAATTCCAGGGCCGGTTTCCGATCAGGGTGGAACTGGAAGCTCTGTCGGTTGATGATTTTGAACGTATTCTGGTTGAACCGGAAAGCTCACTCCTCAGACAAGAAAAAGCCTTATTGGAGACTGAAGGGTTAACCCTTGATTTTACAGCGGAGGCCATTCGTACCATGGCCGAAATGGCTTATCAATTGAATAAAGAAAATGAGAATATTGGAGCAAGACGTTTATATACCATTTTAGAACAGGTTTTGGAAGATCTTTCTTTCCGTGCGCATGAATTTAAAGGAGAAAGGTTTGTGGTTGATCGGGATTTTGTCCAACAAAGATTAGAACCAATTTTGAAAACGACCGATCTAAGTCGGTATATTTTATAAGTAGACCTTTTGGTGTTGTTCTTGATTGAAAGGCGCATATCAATTTGCGCCCTGCCGGGCGTAGAGAAAAGCAAAGGACAATGCTGAAAGCACAAGTTTATGATAAGGAGAGTTAAGAAAATGAGTAAATTGGAAGCTGTTCGTCAGTTAAGAGCATTGGTAGAGAAAAAGGGAGCAGCCAAGGAGTTGGAGAAGGCCACTAGTACGATCGGCGAGATCTTAAAGAGCAATGTCTATATAATAGAGAATGACGGTGGTATTCTTGCTCCCTATTGCGGGCAAGGAGAAGATTGCACCGCACAAGGGGAGGTCTCGACCTTAAACCCACAGTTTCAACAGAGATTAGCTTTTATTTTCCAACCAGCCATTGACTTACCTTTAGAAACTTGCTTGTTTAAAGAGGAAGACTGTTACGCGGAGAATGTTCTGATGACGATCTATCCTTTACAGGTCAACGGCGAACGGTTAGGAAATCTCTTGTTGACCAGGCGCGGATCGTCGTTTACCGAAGATGAACTTTTCCTAGTGGAGACGGCGGCAATGGTGATTGCGGTCTTACTACATGGAATTACTGCCAGTCAACATGATGCCGATCAACAATTAAAAGCGAATGTAAAAATTGCGCTTGATTCGCTTTCTTACTCTGAGTTGGAAGCGATCGCCAATGTCTTTAACGAGTTAGGCGGGGAAGAAGGTTTCTTAGTTGCTAGCCGGATCGCCGACCGGATTGGGATCACCAGATCAGTGATTGTAAATGCGATGCGCAAACTAGAAAGTGCCGGGGTGGTTGAATCACGCTCCTTGGGGATGAAAGGAACATATATGAAGGTTAATAACCCCTACTTTCTTGCTGAACTAAAAAAGAGAAATAAACTATAATCATTTCCATTAATATTAAAAACTGTTGACTTTTTCAACAGTTTTTTTTAAATTATAGTAAAGGCCGGGTTTTAAATATTCCGCAACTTTGCCTTTAAAGTACAAGATGTTCCCTCGAAAATGGGAAATAACTATAAACTTTAGTAAAAAAAGACCGATATTTTCTAATAGGAGAGTCGATTGAGGTTTTTTTCGGTAAAGTGGGTTTCCTGGGGAGTGATTTATTTGTTAACCACCAAGACGATTGCTAATCTGACCAAATCTTTAAATTGGGCGGCCGAACGCCAGAAAATTTTGGCGCATAATCTTGCCAATGCCGATACTCCCAATTACAAAAGAAGAGATTTGGATTTTCCACAAGAATTGAGGGAAAGTATGAATAAACTACCATTAGCCAGGACTCATCCCCGCCATCTAACCGGGCAGGAAAGACCGGCTGGCTTTACCCAGCCGGAATGGGGAATGGTACGGATCGATCGCAATAATGTTGATAAAGAGGTTGAAATGGTCAAATCGACACAGAATGTTTTATACTACCAGAGCCTGACCCAACAACTTAGCGGTCAGTTCAGACGGTTGAAGACGGCAATTGGAGGGAGGTCCTAATCATGAAGCTTTTTCAGGCGATGGATGTTAATGCTTCTGCTCTTGGCGCCCAGCGTCTTCGCTTAGATGTGATCGCTTCGAATATCGCCAATGCCAACACGACCCGAACTCCGGAAGGCGGCCCCTACCGACGAAAAGTCCCCGTATTTGCTGAAGATTTGCAGCGGGCGAGCGGTGGATTAAGGTTTAATGGGGTGCGGGTGATGGCGATTACCGAAGACCAGTCGCCTTTTCGTCCGGTATATGACCCGTCACATCCTGATGCCAATGCCGAAGGTTATGTTTATTATCCCAATGTCAATATGGTTAATGAGATGGTTAATCTGATGGAAGCTGGAAGGGCGTATGAAGCTAATGTTACGGCCTTTAACGCCGCGAAAGAACTGTATAAAGCAGCCTTGTCGATCGGGAAGTGATCGCCGGTTACATCGGTCAAAAAGCATTTAAGCAATGGTGATAACTGACGTGCGACAAGGACTGGCCCACGGAGGGAACGACCAGGTGTATGAGAAAGCCAAAGGATTGGTATTTTTCATGCCCGTTTTCCGATCCTGTGGGTATTTGTTTTTTTAGAGGAAATGAGGTCAGAGGGGGATATAGAATTGCGGATTGTCCAAACAATGCCGGAGAGGCCAACACTGACGACTCAGAAAGGGCAGCTGGAGAAGGAAACGACGGCCAAGTTTGCGCAGGTACTCCAGGGCTATCTGGATGAGGTAAACAAATTACAAATACAATCCGAACAGCTTGATCAACAATTAGCCGCCGGTACATTAGAGAATATCCATGATGCGACGGTGGCGGCGGAGAAGGCCGCCCTGGCGATTGAACTTACTGTTCAGATCAGAAACAAGGTAATTGAGGCGTATCAAGAGATCATGCGGATGCCGATTTAACGATAGGGAGACATGTGAGAAAGAATGTGTGAATTGATTCAACAAGTACGCCAAATCTGGGAAAAGATGGATAACAAGAAACGCCTGCTCTTTGGGGCTGGGATGCTTTGCTTGTTAATTTTCTTTTTAGTGATTATCCAAGTTAGCAAGCCAAAGTATGAGTTGTTATATGGTAACTTGCAACAAACCGAGCAGGATGAGATCATCGGCACACTGCGGGAGATGAATGTTCCCTACCGGAAAGAATATTCTGCGCTTTACGTCCCCAATGCTTCCGAGGTGAGGGCTGAACTTATGAAAGCCGGGATCCCCAAAGGCGGGATCATAGGGTGGGAGATCTTTGACCGCACCAGTTTGGGAGTGACGAAATTTCAAAACACCGTGAATTACCAACGTGCCCTTCAGGATGAGATTCGACGCACTCTTCGTCAGATTGAAGGAGTGGTTGATGCCTCGGTGAGCATTACCATCCCGGACAATGAACCGGTGTTTGCGGATGAGAAGCAAAGCCCAACCGCCTCCATCACCCTAAACTTGAGTCGGCCGAATATTTTAACGAAGAGTCAAGTGAATGCGATCGTCAATTTTGTGGCCGGTAGCGTGATCGGGATGAGGCCGGAAAACGTCACGATCATCGATAATTTTGCCAATGAGTTGACGATGGAGACCCAGAGTGTTCAGAGTTTCACCGGTTCCCTGGTCGAACAGCAGTTGTTGATTAAAAAAAATCTTGAACAAGGGTATAAACGTAACATTGAAGCGGTGTTAGGCCGGGTTTTCGGTTTGCACAATGTAATCGCGACGGTTAATATCAACCTTAACTTTGATTATCAGGAAATCCGAAAAGAACTCTATGGCGACCGCGGGGTGCCCCGGAGCGAACAAGAGATTTTAGAAACCTATACTGGTACTGGTGTTCCGTATGGAATTCCAGGCACCGATTCAAATATCACCCAATACCGTATTGCTGAGTTTGGCCAAGAAAGCGACTACGAGCGCATGGAGCGGATTGTGAATACGGAAATCGATCGGGTGGAAGAACATCATTTAAAACAGAGTCCGACGATTGAGCGAATTACCGTCAGTGTCGTGATTGGTCAAAGCCTGTCGGCTAGTGAAATCAGGCAGATTGAGGATAGTATAGCGGCCACAGTTGGAACGGTGGCGGAAAGGGGCGATCGGATCGCAATTCTTTGCCGCGAATTCGTGACCGAATCCGAGCCGACGGTTGAGGAGGTTACTCTCGCTTGGCAGCTTCTGCTTTTACCTGGGCTTTTCATTTTACTTACACTTTTGATGGTGCTGTTTTTTGCCAGGAGGAGAAGAGCACAACAGGCAGCACAGGTTGATATGGTGATTGATGATGCGCTTGAGGAAACGGCGGTCAGCGGTGAGTTGAGTCCTGAAGATCAAAAACGCCTTGAACGTCAGGAATACATTGAGCGATTGGCTAAAGAAGATCCGCAAAATATGGTTGCTTTATTAAGAACATGGATGACAGAGGATTAGGTTAGGGGTGGATTTCTTGACAGGCACTGATTTAACTGGCAAGCAAAAAGCAGCGGTCATTTTAATCTCACTCGGTTCCGAACTGTCTTCGAAGATCCTCAAAAACTTCCGGGAAGATGAGATTGAGGATCTTACCTTGGAGATTGCAAACATCCGCCGTATTGATCCGGAGATTAAAGAGGAAGTATTAAATGAATTTTACGAGCTTTGTCTGGCCCAGAACTACATCTCCTTAGGTGGAATTGATTATGCCAAAGAGATGCTGGAAAAAGCACTGGGGCCAACTAAAGCCCAGGATATTTTGAACAAACTAATTTCTTCCTTACAAGTTAGGCCGTTCGACTTCGCCCGCAAAACCGATCCGAGTCAGCTTCTTAATTTTATCCAAAACGAACATCCGCAAACGATTGCTTTAGTTTTATCCTTTCTAAATCCCGATCAGGCCGGGATGGTCTTATCGGCGTTGCCCCCGGTTCAACAAGTCGAAGTGGCCAGGCGCATTGCTACAATGGATCGGGCGACACCGGAGGTCTTGCGGGAAGTAGAGGGTGTTTTGGAAAAAAGGTTGTCTTCGTTTGTGATGCAAGATTACACTGCCGCCGGGGGAATTGATTCGGCGGTGGCGATTTTAAACCGTGTGGACCGGGGTACAGAGAAAACAATTATGGAAGCACTAGAGGAAGACAATCCGGAATTGGCCGAAGAGATCAAGAAACGTATGTTTGTCTTTGAGGATCTGGTTACCCTGGATGACCGTTCAATCCAGAGAGTGCTGAAAGAGGTCGATATGCGTGATTTGGCGTTAGCCCTCAAAACTGCCAGTGAAGAAGTGACCAATCGCGTCTTTAAGAACATTTCTAGCCGGGCACGGGAGATGATTAAAGAAGATATGAGTCTAATGGGGCCGGTCCGCCTCCGGGATGTTGAGGATGCGCAACAGAAGATTGTGAACAGCATCCGGCAGCTTGATGAGAGTGGAGAGATTGTGATTGCCCGCGGTGGAGAGGATGAGATTATTGTCTGATAAAAAGATTATCAAATCCCCACTGGTCCAAGACGAAGCTTGTGTTTTGACCGTTCCGGATCCGGAATCGCTGTTTGTTTTAGCCCAAGTTGCCGCTGCCGGGGATGAAGAGACCGACGAGCGGCAACTTTCTTCTGAGTTACCGATGGAAGAGGAAGGAGAAGGAGAAGCGACCGCGCTGGAGTTTGAAGAGGAGGCAGAAGAAGCTTTACCTGACCCGCAAGCAGTTGCCGCTACGCTTCTGGCCGAAGCCAAGGAGGAAGCGGAACAGATGATTGCGGCGGCGCGTCAGGAAGCGGAGCAGCTATTAGAGTCAACACAACAAGAGTGTGCAAAGCTGAAAGCCGACGCGGAAGAAGAGTTTGCCGCCCAGCAGCGGGCAGGTTACGAAACCGGTTATCAGGAAGGATTGACCGCCGGTCAACAAGCTGCCCAAAAGGAGTGGGAAGAACGCCTGGCGACGGCGGAAGAGACTTTAAAAAAGGCGCAAGAGGATAGTGCCGCCTTGTTAAAACAGGCCGAAGAGGAACGCCGGGAGCGAATCCTAAGTTCAGAGCAGGAAATCCTCAAGTTAGCCTGTGGAATTGCCGAAAAAATTATTAGTACAGAGTTACAACAGAATCCTGTTCAGTGGTTGCCCATGATCGGGGAAGCGGTGAAAAAAGTAGCCGGCGCCACAGAGATTACCATCCGCGTAGCGCAGGAAGATGAAGCTTTTATGATTGAACATCTTAAAGAGATCAGGAGCCAACTTTCCGAGTCCCCGCCGCTTAGGTTGGTGTCAGATAGTACTTTAAAACCAGGAGACTTAATAATCCAGAGTAATTTGGGGCAAATCGATGCCCGCCTTAAAAAACAAATTACCCGGATCTTCCAAGCATTGAAAGAAGAAGGTAGTGTGGGATGACTGAACCCTTAAAAAAAGAGCTGGCGCCTTTTAGTGCCGAACGGTATCAGCAAATGCTGAAACGCTGTGATCCGGTTCAACGGTTAGGCCAGGTCGAGAAAGTGGGCGGTTTAACGCTCGAAGCCGTCGGACCACCAACCTTTATCGGGGAGGCCTGTCTGGTGGAGACACTCTCCGGTTCCAAAGTGTTGGGAGAAGTGGTGGGTTTCCGGGAAGGGAAAGTCCAGCTGTTCCCCTTAGGGGACATGGAGGGGATTGGTCCCGGTTCCAAAATCATTGCGCTAGGGCAAAGTTTAAAGGTTCCGGTGGGTCCGGGCCTGTTGGGAAGAGTCCTTGATGGCTTAGGGAGGCCGATTGATCAGGCTGGACCTTTAAACAATGAAAAGACCTATCCGCTAACGGCTGCTCCGCCCCAACCGATGGCCAGAAGACGGATCAAGCCCCCCTTAGCCTTGGGAGTAAAAGCGATCGATGGCTTTTTAACCTGCGGTAAAGGGCAGCGCCTCGGGATTTTCGCCGGGAGCGGCGTGGGAAAAAGCACCCTCCTCGGGATGATTGCCCGTAACTCTTCTGCTGATGTGAATGTGATTGGACTCATTGGCGAGCGGGGACGGGAGGTAAAAGATTTTCTGGAAAAGGATTTGGGCCCGGAGGGCTTGGCCCGTTCAGTTGTGGTGGTGGCCACTTCCGACCAACCGGCTCTTGTAAGAATTAAAGGGGCTTATGTGGCGACGGCGATTGCCGAATATTTCCGGGATACCGGCGCCGATGTCATGTTGATGATGGATTCAGTGACTAGGTTTGCCTTAGCCCAGCGTGAAGTAGGCTTGGCGGTAGGCGAACCTCCCGCGACGAGAGGGTATACCCCATCCGTCTTTACGCTCATTCCGAGATTACTCGAACGGTCCGGTACGACTGAGCAGGGTAGCATTACCGCTTTATATACAGTTTTGGTCGAAGGCGACGATATGAATGAACCAGTGGCCGATACGGTCCGGGGGACGCTCGATGGGCATATCGTCCTTTCCCGGGATTTAGCCCACGAGAATCATTACCCGGCGATTGATATTTTAGCCAGTGTGAGCCGGTTAATGACTGAGTTGGCTTCACCTGAACATCTGGCGGCCGCTGCTTTTCTCCGTGAAAATCTCGCTGTTTATAGGGCGAATGAAGATCTGATTAATATTGGAGCTTATGTTGCCGGTAGTAACCCGCGGGTTGATCTGGCGATTAAGATGTACCCGGCGCTGACGAAGTTTTTACGCCAGGGGATCAATGAGACGGTTTCCTTTGAGCAAACGGTGGATGAACTACTTAAATTACAAGCGGAGGGAGCAGAAAGTGCGGTTTAGGTTTCAAGCCATCTTGAATTTAAGAAAACACCATGAAGATCTCTGCCGTACCCGTTTGTACAAGGAAGAAACGAAGCTGATGAAGATTGAAGAAGAGTTAACAGCCTGGGAAGAAGCTAAGGAAGAGCAAAAAAAAACAGTGGCTACTCTGTCGGTGGGCAAGATCCAACCCCAACTTTTAGCGATGGGCAGTGAGAATATCGCCTATCTTCGCCGGAAGAAGGAAGAGACGGAGATAAGAAGAGCTGTCCAAAAGGAGCAGGTCGCACTGGCGAGGGCAGACGTGATTGAAGCCAGAAAAGGACGGAAGACTTTGGAAAAATTGAAAGAACGATTTATTGCTAACGAAAAACAGAAAATGATGAGTGCTGAGCAGAAGAGGATTGATGAGGTGGCAGTCAACCTTTTCTCCCGTGATGAGAGGTGAAATTGATGTTTCGTTATATCGCCGGAATTCTAACCGCTTTCCTGTTTATTGGTTCGGTTTGTGGTTTTTTATATATCCTTGACCAATATAATTATGTCGATCTTAAACCTTCGGTTTTGTTTGCCCTTTCCACCATCCCCGGCTGGGAAGAAGTATATGATAGTTACGAATTAGGCTTAGAGAAACGAGAGTTGCTCCTTGACCGGGAACAGGTGCTCACAGAAAGGGAAAAGGAATTGGAGGCCCGCAAACAAGCC
>JAAYGU010000088.1 GCA_012727535.1 Bacillota bacterium
GCTCTCGGTTTTTCGATTGCTCTCTTCATCAGCCAAAACCTCTAATAATTCTACATTTTCTCTATATTAATTACTTCGTTGTCAAGCGGAAAAAACCTTCAATTTTTTAAGATCTTGAAAAATTGATCTCAGGAGTATACCTTGGCATTCCTTTCGTGCCTCCGCTCCACTGCCAGCGGGTGGCATTGTCCGGTGACTGCCCGGTAAATTCCTTCCGCATCTAAACCATAAAGCGCATGTAATTCTTCGATGGTTCCGGCTTCAATAAAGTGATCAGGATAGCCCAACCGTGAAACTTGCAGCTTCCTCAGCCCAGCCTCTGCCAATAACTCCAAGACCGCCGAACCAAAGCCTCCGTTTAAGACATGGTCTTCCACGGTAAAAAGATGATCAACCCGCCGCGCCCAATAAAGAATCGCCTCTCGCGGCAAAGGCTTCACAAAACGGCAGTTGATTACCGTAGAAGAGATGCCCGCCTGTAACAGAAGGTCAGCGGCTTGTTTAGCTTTTTCTACCAGGGGACCAATGGCTAAAATAGCGACCTGCTCACCTTCCGTGATGATTTCAGCCTCGCCGACTTTAAACTGTGGTTTCTCCGCTAAGTTAACTCCCCGTCCGGCGCCTCGCGGGTACCTGATGGCCACCGGCTGATCCATTTGCAGCGCCAACAACAACATCTGCCGGAGTTCATTTTCATCTTTCGGCACCAAAATCGTCATCCCTGGCATCATCCGGAGGTAAGCGAGGTCAAAAACCCCATGATGAGTAGGACCGTCCTCGCCGACCACCCCCGCCCGGTCCAGAGCAAAAACCACCGGTAAACCCTGTAAACAGACGTCATGGAGAATCTGATCAAAAGCCCGCTGTAAAAAGGTGGAATAAATCGCTACTACCGGTTTCATTCCGGCCCGTGCCAACCCGCCAGCCATCGTTACAGCATGTCCCTCGGCAATACCGACATCAAAGAAGCGGTCGGAAAATCGTTGGGAGAATTCCTGTAAGCCGGTGCCTTCGGTCATTGCTGCGGTAATCGCCACCACACTTTCATCCTGAGCAGCGATCTCCATTAATGTTTCGCCAAAAACCTTGGTGTAGGTTGGGGGAGCAGATTTGACCGGTAGCTCTCCAGACTGCACATCAAATCCCTTGACCCCATGAAATTTAGTGGGATTCTCTTCCGCCGGTTTATACCCCTTGCCTTTTTTGGTCAAAACATGAAGTAAAATCGGTCCTTGGTGTTGGGAAGCATCCACCAGAGCCTCTGTTAATTGATGCAGGTTATGGCCGTCCACCGGACCGAAGTAAGTAAACCCCAGTTCTTCAAAGAGCACTCCGGGAATAACCAGATACTTAAGGCTATCCTTGAGTTTATCCAGATAACGGTAGGTCAGCTCTCCGACTTTCGGAATCTTCTGAATGAACTGTTCAAGCTCTGTTTTAACTTTATAGACCGTTCGATTCAACCTAATTTTACTTAGATAATTGGAGAGCGCCCCCACATTCGGCATAATCGACATCTCATTATCATTCAAAACTACCAGCAAATTGGTCCTGAGGTGACCAGCGTTATTGAGACCTTCAAAGGCCATGCCTCCGGTTAAAGAACCGTCGCCGATCACGGAAACAACTTTATACTTTTCACCCCTCAGATCCCGCGCCAGCGCCAGACCTAAGCCAACCGAAATGGAAGTACTACTATGACCGGTCGCAAAAATATCATGAGGGCTCTCTTCCGGTTTCGGGAACCCGCTAATTCCACCAAATTGCCGGAGTGTATCAAATTCAGCCAGGCGACCGGTAACGATCTTATGTACATAGGACTGATGACCGACATCCCAGATAATTTTATCCTCGGGGCTGTTAAAGACTTTATGCAGAGCTAGCGTCAGTTCAACTACTCCCAGGTTAGGAGCAAGGTGTCCACCGGTATGGGCGACCGTTTTTATTAAGAGTTCACGTATTTCTACTGCTAAATCCGTCAATTGCTGAATAGATAATTTCTTCAAATCTTCCGGGAGTTTAAGTTCTCCAAGCATTTTTTTCCTCAATTCTAATTTCAGTTTATCGTCTCTCTTTTTTATTCTTCCCATCTTTCGTTCTCCGGTTCTTTAGTTGGTCCACCTTTTCCAGTAAAAAAGCGACCCGCCAAACAATGACGCTCGATTTTTTGATGGCGAATGATTTGCCAGCAGCTTTTCCTCCAACGGTCAACGCCGAGACTAAGCCAACAATTATGATTGAGAGTAAATTCCGATATTGCGGAATATTGTAGGTAGCCACAAAATCAATGACTAAAGCAGCACCGATCGAACCACTCACCGTGCCACAGATGTCCCCAATCACATCATTACAGAAACTGGCCACGCGATCGGCATTGCGTACTAATTTAATCGCTCTTTTCGCGCCGATGACGCGGTCACTAGCCATCGCATGGAAAGGTTCTTCCGAAGCTGCGGTGGTCGCCGTCCCAATGAGATCAAAAATGATTCCTAAAAAGACAACCACCAATAAAACCAAGGCAGAAAACCAAAATACCGTTGAGGTTTGGGTGAACTGAAAAAGAGTAGAGATAGAGACAGATAAAAAAAAGGTCAGCAATCCGACCCGTAATGCCCGCCGTTGATTACCAGACAACAACACGCCCCCATTAATAAGTAGGAAGATGGTCAATTGCTGAGTAAACATTATGGCTTAGGTCCAGTAGGTTTTCCCA
>JAAYGU010000089.1 GCA_012727535.1 Bacillota bacterium
GGAGATGGTTCATGCATATTCTTTAATCCATGATGATTTACCGTGTATGGATGATGATGCACTCCGCCGGGGGAAACCAACCAATCACCGTGTCTATGGAGAAGGAATTGCCTTGTTGGCCGGGGATGCCCTCCTTACGCAGGCGGTGGAGACCATGGTCTGTTCTGTGCCTGCTGGCCTGGAGACTCGTTACTGGCAAGCCCTGCAAGAGTTGGTCAAAGCCTGTAATACACAAGGGATGATTGGTGGTCAGGTTTTGGATCTGAACGCTGAGGGGCAGCAGCTTAACCTCGACGAATTGCAGGCGATCCACCGGTGGAAAACCGGAGCTTTAATCCGGGCGGCGCTCCGTATCGGGGGCATCATTGGGGGCGGTGAGGGAGAGGTGCTTATGTCGCTCTCCACCTATGGAGAGGCTTTTGGTTTGGCTTTTCAAATCACCGATGACCTATTAGATCAGGAAGCTGAAACAGCAGTTTTAGGTAAAACAACCGGTAGTGATCTTCGTAAGCAAAAAGCCACCTATCCGGCGATTGTCGGGGTTGAGGAAGCCCGCCGGCTTGCGGCGGTGGAAATTGAAAAAGCCCAACGAGCCCTGCAGTCTTTTGGTGAGAAGGGAAGACTATTACGGCAGTTGGCGGAGTATGTTTTGCACAGGAATCATTAAGCATTATAGTTTAAACTGAGAAGAAGAGGGATTAAGTTGGGTAGCTTTTCTGATAATTCGATCTTTTGGAATGCCTTGCTGGCATGGCTGATCGCGCAGTTATTAAAAGGAATCATTACCTTCTATCAGAAGAAAAAATTGGATTTTCGGCGGTTTGTTGGGGCCGGCGGGATGCCGAGTTCCCATTCGGCTTTTGTCTCGGCTCTAGCGACCGGGATCGGACTGACCGAAGGTTGGGCCTCGTCGACGACCGCCTTGGCCATCGTTTTTGCCCTGATTGTTATGTATGATGCGGCCGGAGTACGCTTAGCCGCCAGTAAACAGGCGGCCACTTTAAACAAGATGGTCAAGGAGTTGTTCGCAGAAGGCGAATTTCACCAAGAGCACCTTAAAGAGTTGATTGGGCATACTCCGGTTGAGGTGATCGTCGGTGCTTTATTGGGAATTACCATCGGTTATCTAATGACCGGCTAGGCAGCTAAAAGCGAGTTTTCATTCTGTCTATTTTATGTTATAATAAGGCCAAATGAAGATGGTGTAGTATCCTAGTCGGAAATCCGTTTCGAAGACGGGCCTAAAAATCCGTTAAGGGCACATCGATGAAGTCCCTGGTGCTGGCTGCCGACGCCCAGTCGGGGGCGGTGCTGGGGGGTAAGGTACTGGGGCGATCCGCAAAGGCATGCGGGCGTTGACCCCTTACCGTGGAGACCCAAGTGCGTGGGAGTGCTTACGGGCAGGACTACGGCTTGGGATAGAACCTGCACTCGGTAGACTAAGTATTTGCTTACTTAAGTATCGATGCAGTGTAGCCTGCCTTGAGGTGGGGTGGAGAGGATAATGGGTACCAAGTGGGGGTGCTTGAAGGCCTGAGAACCACCACTCTTTGCCATTTGAAACCCATCCTGCAAAAGAGGCTAGAAACGATCAATTTCCGTTGAGGAAAACTCCTAGGCTATTTCCAAAAGGAACAATTGTTGGGGATTGCGGTATGGACTAAGTGGTGATCCAGTTTTACCGTCGGTGACGCGGTAAAGCATTCCTAAGGGGAAACCGCCGGAATGGCAACGTTCCGGAGAATGTTGGGAAAACCTACTGGACCTAAGCCATAATGTTTACTCAGCAATTGA
>JAAYGU010000006.1 GCA_012727535.1 Bacillota bacterium
AAGAACCCTATAATCTGGTAAAAATACCAATAAAACGGAACAATGTTACTAAATTATGAGCAAAATGTGTTGAAAATAAAAAAAGTGGGCAATAAATGTTAAGATATTTGTCGAAAAATATATTATAATTAAGTTACATATTATGTTACTTAATTTACCAATTTAAGTTTGGTTGGTCTTGGCTTAGATTCCAAGTAAAAAAGGGATGGGGGGTGCCAGCACAAACAATTTTAGTATTACATTTTTAAGTGGGGAGTCTTTCAGTGGATGACAAATTTTAAGGAGGTAAAAACTTGAATTCACGCAAGGTACAAAAGAGACTGCTAATTCTACTTAGTCTGTTCGTGATCGTTTCGTTATTCACCGGGTGCCGTCTGAAAGATGCTGCGCCGCCGGTGCAAGAGAATGTGATGAGCCAGGGGCCAAACTCTGGTGCGCCGCCAGCAGATGTAGCGGCCAAATTTGGTCTCTATGGGTTTGCTGCCGTCCCGACCTCGACGGTTCCGACCGGCACAACCGGGGGAGCCGGTGGTGAGATAAGTTATGTTTCCACCGGTGACCAATTACAAGCGGCTATTAATAAAGCGATGCCCAAGAACGGTGGTAAACCGCAGATCATCTATGTCCAAGGGAAAATTACTCCCTCCAATACATCGAACAAACAGATCGATATTAAAGATGTGAAAAACGTCTCGGTGATTGGTGTCGGCACTAGCGGTGAATTAGACGGGATCGGGATCAACATTGTCCGCTCGCACAATATTATCATCCAGAACCTGAAGATCCACCATAACCAACAAGGCCAAAAAGACGGGATCTGTATCCAAAGCGGCGGGAGCCATATTTGGATCGACCACTGCGAACTCTATAACTCTTTGAACGTTAACAAAGACTATTATGACGAGCTCCTTTCGGCGAAAAACCAGACCGAATACATCACGATCTCCTGGTGCTATCTCCATGATAGCTGGAAGACATGGCTGGTTGGCAGCAGCGACAGTGACAACTATGACCGGAAAATCACCTTCCATCATAACTTAATCGAGAACTGTAACTCTCGCTTGCCTCTCTTCCGTTTTGGAACGGGTCATATCTATAACAACTACTACATAAACGTTCTTGACACCGGTATTAACAGCCGGATGGGTGCGAGAATCGCGATTGAGAACAACTACTTCGAAAACTGCCATAACCCGATTGGCAGCTGGTATAGTAGTAGTATCGGCTACTGGTATGTGTCGGGGAACTCCTTCCAGAATTGTACCTATAACAAGATTTACGATAATGATGTTGGTTCGACCCGCCCAGTCACCAGCTCGACTTATAGCAGCACCTGCAGTAAGCCCAGCCTGCCGTACAGCTATAGCTTGGAGTCGGCGCAACAGGCTAAATACAGCGTCCTGATGGGTGCCGGCGTAGGCAAGATTGGCAGCGGTGGAGGAACTGGCCCTGGTGATCCTGGCGACCCGGGTGATCCTGGTGATCCGGGCGATCCTGGTGACCCTGGTGATCCGACCGATCCGCCACCAGGTGGTCCGATCGGAATTGCCCTGCAGGAAACCTTCAACGGTGCAAACTCCAGTAACTTCTGGACTGCTTCCTACAAATCCATTCCTGGTAATCCATCCAAGGCGATGTACTATCCGTTGGCACCCCAAAGCGGCATGACCTTCAGCAATAACCGGATGACCTTAGCCGGCGCTCGTTTCGCGATTGGCATGACCGATGCAAAATCCACTTCCAGCAGCGACACCAAAGCCAATGGTTCCTTTGACCTCAGTTCGGACTGGAGAATTACGATCAAGATTGCCTCCGGTAGTGGCAGCAAGAAGTTCCAGGTCCAGATCGACAACAACACCACTAGCGGCGCAAATTCGATGCACGGCTCGAAATCGCGGATCTATAGCGAAACCGCCAGCACACTAGGGGGTAAAACGATCACCCTCACTTCCGAAAAGCACGGTCAATTTACGGCTAGTTCCTTTATCGTCTTACGGACCGAAAGCAATGCAACCGTGGTTATTGACGAGATTATTGTTGAGACCCCCGGCGGCAGCAGCGGTGGCGGCGATAACGGTGGCGGCAGCAGCGGGCTGTTAGAGACCTTCAGCGGTGCAAACTCCAGCAACTTCTGGACTACTTCCTACAAAGCCATTCCTGGCAAGTCTCTGCCGATGTACTATGCTACATCCGACCAAAAGAGCAAGATCACTTTCAGCAACAACCGGATGACCTTAGACGGTGCCCGTTTTGCGATTGGCCAGACCGATCCAAAATCCACTTCCAGCAGCGACAGTAAAGCCAATGGTTCCTTTGACCTGAGCGGGAACTGGAAGATCACGCTCAAGTTTGCTTCCGGTAGTGGCAGTAAGAAGTTCCAGGTCCAGATCGACAATAACACCACCAGCGGCGGAAGTTCGATGCACGGCTCGAAATCGCGGATCTATAACGTTAGTGCCAATACAGTCGGTGGTAAAACAGTCACGCTCACTTCAGACCAGCATGGCCAGTTTACTTCCAGCTCCTTCATCTTCTTGCGCTGCGAAAGCAATGCCACAGTCGTGATCGATGAGATTAAGGTCGAAACCTGGTAGGTACTTGACAACCTAAGCTCTTCTGAATCCGGCTGCAGATGCGGCCGGATTTTTTCTTTGGAATTAGAGGTTTTTTGGCTTAATTTAGATAATCTCCTTATAAACGAAGGGAGGAGATCAGCTATGCAAATTGATTTGTGGGAAAGTATGCCTCCGGGTTATAATCCAGCTTTCTCCCCGGAGAAGCCTGCTTTAACCTTTTACCCCGTGGAGAGCAGCCAACCGGTGCCCACAGTGATCGTCTGTCCGGGCGGGGGTTACAACCACCGTGCAGAGCATGAAGGAGAACCGGTAGCCCGTTGGTTGAATCAATTGGGTTTTTCCGCTTTTGTGCTGCACTACCGGGTAGCACCTTACCGCTACCCCTACCCGATCATGGATGGACAGCGGGCGGTACGCCTGGTGCGGTACCGGGCTGCTGACTGGAATCTGGATCCGGAGCGCATCGGACTTTTGGGCTTTTCGGCCGGTGGGCATCTGGCGGCGATGGTTGGAATCCATTTTGACTCAGGGGAGCAAACAGCGGTTGATCCTGTAGAACGGGTCAGTTCGAGACCGGATGCGCTGGTCCTTTGTTATCCGGTGATTAGCTTTGGTGCTTTTGCGCATCGTGGGTCGGTCAGTAATCTCTTGGGGGCTGATCCCGACCCGGCTTTAGTGGACAAACTTTCCGGAGAGAAAAATGTTTCCCCGCAAACACCGCCGGTTTTTTTATGGCATACTGCTGATGATGATAAGGTCCCGGTAGAAAATACCTTGCAGCTAGCCGCAGCGTTGCGGGCACAGCGGGTGCCTTATGCCGCGCATATTTTCTCCTCCGGCCGCCACGGACTCGGACTGGCCGCCGAAAATCCGGAGGTGGCGGTCTGGAAAGAGCTCTGCGCCCGCTGGTTACGAAAACAGCTCCGAGGGGAATTATAGGGCAATAAATGTAGAAAGTTGCAACATCAGACAATAAAAGTAAAGATATTTATAACAAAATATTTTATAATGAAGACAGGATAAGCGAATTTACTTTTACAATAGGCCTTTTCAAGTGAAACGGAGCCAAAAGGTGTTACTTACTGATAAAAAAGGAGGGTCTAATGATGCAAAGGAAAATTGGGCGATGGGCGGTTCTAACCTGTTTGATGCTGGTGGTTAGCTTGAGTGGCAGTCTGTGGGGGCAACATTTAGCGGCGCAAGTGCCGACCATTAAATGGGAAAATTGTCTAAACCAGAGCTTTTTCTGGTATAAGAGTGAAGAAGCGATCCGGATTGCCGACAATGTTCTGCTGTATCAGAGAAATACCGGTGGTTGGCCCAAAAATATCGATATGGCTGAAGTGTTGGACGAGTTAGATAAGGAAGATCTCCTTTTCCTCAAGGATAACCGGGGCGATTCGACCTTTGATAATGGGGCAACGATTACGCAGATGCGGTACCTCGCGCGAGTCTATATGTCCACGCAACTGGAACGTTTTAAGGAAGGTTTTATCAAAGGATTGGAATACATCCTGGAAGCCCAGTATGACAAGGGTGGTTGGCCGCAGTACTATCCGTTGCGCAGTGGTTACTATTCACATATCACCTTTAATGATAATGCGATGGTCAATATTCTAACCTTATTACAGGAGATTGCCGATCCCAAGAATTACAACTTTGCCTTTGTCGGGGAAGAATACCGTAAACAGGCGGCGGAAGCAGTTGCCAAAGGGATTGAGTGCATTCTGGCTTGCCAAATCAAAGTGGAAGGTAAACTCACGGCCTGGTGCGCTCAGCACTATGCCGATACGCTGGAGCCGGCCCCGGCCCGCGCTTACGAACATCCCTCGCTGAGCGGCTGGGAAAGCGTTGGGATTGTCCGCTTTCTCATGAGTCTGGATCAGCCTTCTCCGGAGATTATTACTTCGATTCAGGCAGCGGTGGCTTGGTTCAATGAAGCGAAACTGACCGGGATCACGGTGGCGAAGTCGAGCAATGATGTGGTTGTCATAGAAAACCCCAACGCTCCCCCGATTTGGGCCCGTTTCTACGAGATCGGGACCAATAGGCCGATCTTTAGCGGGCGGGATGGGATTATTAAGTATAGTCTGGCCGAGATTGAACGGGAGCGCCGGACCGGTTATAGCTGGTATACAAATGCGCCTGCTACTTTATTATCCACAGATTATCCACAGTGGCAACAAAAATGGGCGCCGGAGAATAATGTGTTAAATAAGTAAGGCTATGGGCGTGTTGGCGGACCTGCCTTTGCTCACAACCTGGAACTCCCGGCGGTTGTTTGGGGCAGCGGAAAAGCAGGGAATAAACCACTTACACTTTTCGTAAGGATGATTGGAGAACTGTCAGGAAGGGAAGGGATTTAGAAGGATGCACGTGCATGATGGTAAAAGATGTGAGGTCGATTTTGTGGTAGAACTTCCGTCTTTTCCGGAGCAAACTTTTAATATTGTTGATTTTGGCGCTGTACCAGGTGGCTTGGTAAAAAATACGGAAGCTTTTACCCGCGCGATCGCCGCTTGTACGCAGGCGGGCGGGGGGAAAGTAGTCGTTCCGTCTGGTTTGTGGCTAACAGGTCCGATTACTTTGCAAAACAACGTCAATCTCCATCTGGAACAGGGTGCGGTGGTTCAATTTAGCCCTCACTTTGAAGATTATCCGCTGATTGAGACCAATTGGGAAGGGAAACAAGGGATCCGTTGCCAGGCGCCGCTCAATGGATTGGATTTAGAGAATATCGCCATTACCGGCCAGGGGATCTTTGATGGTTCCGGCCAGGCTTGGCGGATGGTGAAGAAGGAGAAATTAACCAAGAACCAATGGAGAAAACTAGTGGCCTCCGGTGGAGTAGTGGATAAAGCGGCCAAAATTTGGTGGCCTTCCCGACAGGCCATGAACGGGGCGAAACTGGTGGCCGCCCTCGACCAAAGCGGTACGGCGAAACTGGAGGATTACGCCCAGGCCAGAGAGTATCTCCGACCGGTCTTGCTCAGTCTGGTCCGTTGTAAAAAAGTATTACTTGACGGCCCAACTTTCCGTAACTCTCCGAGTTGGAATCTACATCCGTTGCTCTGTGAGGATGTAACCATCCGCAACATCAATGCCTATAACCATTGGTGGGCACAGAATGGTGACTCCCTGGATCTGGAGTCCTGCCGACGGGTGATCGTCAGCGATTCATTCTTTAACGGCGGGGATGCTGGCATCTGTCTCATATCAGGGAAGGACCGGGAGGGACGAGAGCGGGGCGTTCCCACCGAAGATGT
>JAAYGU010000090.1 GCA_012727535.1 Bacillota bacterium
GTGTAAATAGAATAGAGATTTTTTGATTATGCTGTAATAATTTTGGGTTAGTTTAGAATTGACAATCCGTTTATGATCCCAAAAACAACAAAAACAAGGACTTTCGCTTACTGACGAAAGTCCTTGTTTTTGTTTTACAGTTTTTTGCCTATCGATACCGGATTGCCTGGTTCGGGCTTTGGTCAGCGCAGTCGCGGCCGTTAAGGCAGAGACTCTTATTAATCGAGTACCCGCCGTTCGCGGTAATTGCCCCGCCGGGGCAGACCGTTTGGCAGATTCCGCAGTCCGAGCAAATCTCCGGGTCGATCCGCAGTTGCCTTTTGGCTTTGGCCCCCGGCAGGCGCAAGATCGTACCGATGGGGCAAAGGTAGCGGTGCCATAGGACCTCCGGGAAAAAGACGGTTAATAACACACCAGCGGCAAAGAGAATGGGAAGAACCGGCAGCCTTTTTCCACTAACCATCGTCAGGACAAAAGCAAGGATAAAGGCGGCGAGCATACCGTAGCGAAAAACGGGTTTTTTCAAGGCTTCCGGCACGGCGAAGCTCCTGAGTTTAAAGCGGGCCTTGATTCCTGTCACCAGCCTCATCACTGTGTTGATCGGGCAGATCCAACCGCAATAAAACCGGCCGAAGAATAAGGTCAAAACAACGCTGCCCAGGAATATTCCCATCCACTCCTGGATCCTGCCGGTGATTAACAGGACTGTAAATAAGACCAGGGCGGTTAATTCCGTCACGGTCTGTAGTTTTCTTATCCGGGACACCTATAATCACTCCTCAACTATATTCCCGTCGGGACTGATCGTCACCACCTGCCAAGGGATGATCTTCCCGCTTTTTTGCAAAGCGTTCCTCACTGCGTTCACAATACCGCTGCAGCATGGAACCTCCATCCGCAGCACAGTTATGCTTTTGATTTCGTGATTCTCCAGGATGGCGGTGAGTTTATCCGTATAATCCACCGCATCCAGTTTCGGACAGCCGATCAGGGTGATCCGGTTCCGCATAAAGTCCTGGTGAATACCGGCATAAGCGTAAGCCGTACAATCAGCGGCCACCAGCAAATGGGCATTGTCAAGGTAAGGCGCATTGACCGGGACTAGTTTCAGCTGGCAAGGCCATTGCCGCAGCTCCGATCCGGTGTTCGCCTGCCGCGGGTAAGGCGCTGGCGCATTTTCTTTGGCCAGGGAACGGCCTTGGGTACCTGGGCAACCACAGGGCAGGGGAGGGGCTGCGGGGACTTTTCCCTCTTCCATCCGCTCTTTTACCGCCGCCTCATCGAAGGGGGCCGCTTCCCGTTCCTCAATGGTAATCGCACCGGTGGGGCACGCCGGCAAACAGTCCCCAAGGCCGTCGCAGTAACTATCCGAGACCAGTTTTGCTTTGCCGTCCACCATCTGCAGGGCCCCTTCGTGACAGGCATTGACGCAAAGGCCGCAACCATTGCATTTGGCTTCGTCAATCTGGACGATCTTCCGTTTCATCTTTTTCACCTCTTTTTACAGGAGAATTCTTGCCCTGTTGGTTTCATTGTAATATAATGAGAAATAAAAATCGGTAGCTGTGGTTACCGAATAAAAAGTACCATAATAATTTCTAAGAACACGCGCACGCGAAAAATGTAGTAAAGGACGATGAAGTAGATGAAGATCGGTCTTGTGGGTTTGCCCGGTTCCGGGAAGACCACCCTCTTTAAATTGCTTACGGGGATAAGGGATGATCTTCCCCTCTCCGGAATGGAAGCGACAACCGGAACAGCACGGGTTCCGGATGAACGCATAGACTACCTCTCCAAGCTGTATAAACCAAGGAAGACGACGTACGCCCAGATTGATTTGGTCGACTTGCCTGGGTTGAATTTCAGTGAAGAACAGAAAAAAGGAAAAAACCCGTTTTTGACGGCCGTGCGGCATGTGGATGCCCTGGTGGCGGTAATTCAGGTTTTTAAAGAAGGATTACCGCATGTCCTGGGAGAGGTTAATCCCGGACGCGACTTGGACATGATCCACTCCGAGCTGCTCTTTGCCGATTGGGAAGTCATTGAGAAGCGAATTGAGCGGTTGGGAGCCAAGAAGAAGAAGGAAAACGAGACCGAACTAGAGTTGTTACGGCGGTGCCGGGAAGCGCTGGAAGAGGAAAGCCGTTTAACCAACCTCCCCTTCAACGAGGAAGAAGCCGAGTTGTTGCGGGGTTTTCAATTCTTGACACTCAAACCTATGCTGGTAGTAATAAACTTGGATACGAAGGGTTTTAAAACCGGTTTCCTCGGTAAAGAAGAGTTTCTCGCCGGGCTTCAGGAGAAGGGATTGCCCTTCCTTGAGGTCTCAGCCCGGATTGAACAAGAAATCGCTGAATTATCCGAAGACGACCGGGTATTATTCATGGACGACCTGGGAATAACCGAACCGGGCATTGCCCGGCTGGCGCGGACTGTTTACCGGCATTTGCCCTTGCTCTCCTTTTTTACGGTTGGCGAAGCCGAAGTCAAA
>JAAYGU010000091.1 GCA_012727535.1 Bacillota bacterium
GACACTACGGGTATGAACCGTATGCTCTGACCAACTGAGCTACACCGCCAATTGAAACTGCAAATTTAATTATAATATATTTCTCTTACTTAATCAAGAAATATTTATCGCCAATTTTAAAGCTTATTTTGGCAAATAAATAAAAAGACGGTTCGACGGGTGACCAACCCTTAGTCACTGTTAGAAGTGGGTTAAACGTCCGCCCCCTCGTCCTCCTCTTTTCGAATCCATACTGCGCTTCAAATCGGACTGACGTTCATCGGAATCCTTTAAAAATTTGGCCAGCTTATCCTCGAACGATTGCTTGCTTTGCCGGCTTAACTTCGGTTGGGCTTGCCTGATCGAAAGGCCAATCTTCCCATCCTGCATTGAAAGGATCTTTACTTTGATTAGATCATTAATTTTTACAAAATCCTTAATATCCTTAACATAGACATCGGCGACCTCCGAAATATGAACCAATCCGGTAACACCTGGGGAAAGCTCAACAAATGCCCCAAAATTGGTGATCCCGGTAATCTTCCCTTCCACCACCTGGCCCACCGCAAAAGACATACTCAGTTTTTTCCTCCCCTTTAATAACGCTCTGCTTATGAAAAGCAATATATTATATTATATCCCAGTAAAAAATGTGTTGTCAAGTTGTACAAATAAATATTGCCTAGTCCAGCCCTTTCATCGAGAGAGCAATCCGTTGTCTTTCCGGATCAATACTGAGAACCCGCACCTTGACTCTTTGTCCAACGGAAACTACTTCCAGCGGTTCCCGAACGTACTTTTCCGCCAATTCGGAGATATGAACCAAACCATCTTGTTCCACGCCAATATCAACGAATGCCCCAAAATCGACGACATTGCGCACTATGCCGTCCAAAACCATCTCCGGTTTTAAATCTGCCATTGATTTAACATCGCGGCGGAAAACCGGACCCGGCATTTCTTCCCGCGGATCACGTCCCGGCCGGCAGAGCGCCTCCACGATATCTTGAAAAGTGGGTAGCCCGATTTGCAGCTCGGCCGCTGTTGCTTTTAGGTCGATTTTTTTTAACCTTTGGCGAAGCTCTTCCAATTTTTCCGCATTATTCAGATCCGCGCTGGTATAACCCAGGGAGGATAAGAGCGCCTCCGCAATATGATAAGATTCAGGGTGGATCCCGGTATTCTCCAGGCTATAATCCCCCTCCGGCAAGCGTAAAAAGCCGGCTGCCTGTGTATAAGCATGCTGCCCCAACCTCTTAACCTGCAACAGTTCTTCCCGGCGGCGAAATGGACCGTTCTGTTGTCGATAGTCTACGATCGAACGAGCCAACGACGGACCGATCCCGGCTACATTTTCCAGTAAGAATGCGGAAGCAGTATTTAAATCGACTCCGACATAGTTAACACAGGATTCGATCACCCCTTTTAAGGTTTCGGCCAGATTGCGTTGGTTAACATCGTGTTGGTATTGTCCAACGCCAAGGGCTTTAGGCTCAATTTTAACCAGTTCGGCCAGGGGATCCTGTAGCCGGCGGGCAATCGAAACCGCACCCCGCATCGCAACATCCAACTCCGGTAGTTCTTCGCGGGCTAATTTAGAAGCAGAATAGACAGAAGCCCCGGCTTCACTGACCACCGAGTAATAAACCGAACGGTCTATGTTTAACAGCACTTGGGCGACTAGTTCCTCGGTTTCCCGCCCGGCGGTACCATTCCCGATGGCAATTAGGTCAACCTGGTGTTTAAGGATTAAAGACGACAACACCTCAAGCGCCTGCTCCCACTGGTTCTGAGGAAGATGAGGGTAGATCGTAGCTGTCTCCTGCACCCGGCCGATCGCATCGACCACCACTACTTTACAACCGGTTCTGAAGCCCGGGTCAATCCCCATCACGGTCTTCCCGCGCACCGGAGGCTGCAACAAAAGCTGCCGTAGGTTCAACGCAAACACCTTAATCGCTTGTTCCTCAGCAGCTGCTGTTAAGGCTGCGCGGATTTCACGTTCTAGGCTTGGTAACAGCAAACGGTTCAGGCTGTCTTCCGCGGCGGTTTTTAAGCAATCCACAAAAATACTCCTTGGATTATGCAGGACTAAAGCATGTAGTTTTTCGAGGAGAGGCTGGAGTTCGACCTGCAATCCGACTTTCAAAAAGCCAGTTTTCTCTCCGCGATTAATTGCTAAAATCCGGTGGGGTGGGATCTTCTTCACCGGCTCAATGTAATTATGGTATTGACGATAGACCGCGCCGGCGGAATCGTCCGTTTTCATTTCAGAAGTGATCCGAGCATGCTCCCACAGGTATTCACGGATCATCCTCCGCCATTCAGCTTGATCGGAAATTTGTTCAGCAATAATATCCAAGGCTCCGGCGATCGCCTGGGTTGCATCCTCGACGCCTAGTTCAGGGTTGACATATGCTTCGGCAAAGCGGAGAGGGTCGCCACTCGTCTCTTCCTGTTGCCAAATGGTGAGCGCCAAAGGCTCCAACCCTTTTTCCTTCGCCATCGTCGCTCTGGTTCGACGCTTCGGGCGGAACGGTCGGTAGTAATCCTCTACATCCTGGAGAATCGTTGCTTCCTTAATGGCCTGTTCCAGTTGGGGAGTTAGTTTTCCTTGTTCTCCAATGAGCCGTAAGACCTCTTCTTTTCGCGCCTCTAAGTTGCGTAGATAACCCAGGCGTTCTTCGAGGGTTCTTAATTGCTCTTCATCCAGCCCACCGGTAACTTCTTTACGATACCGGGCAATAAAGGGCATGGTATTGCCTTCGTCAAATAATTTAATCGTCCGTTCCACCTGTTCAGGACGGAGAGCAAGTTCTTTTGCTAGTTGTTTGATGAGATCCAAAGCTTTATGTTACATCCTTTCCTGCCAGATAAATTTATCAACTTCGGGGAGGCGGTGCAATTGGTCGTTCTCGTTGGGCGACACATCCGGGGCCGGTTCTTTCGTCCAGGAATCGAACTGCTGAATCTTCGCCTCCAAGGTCTCGACCAAGCTCAACTTCTCCCGGAGAAGCTGTTCGCTTTCTTGTAAACGGTGTTTGTAGGAGAATAAACCATAAAGACCGATGATAATCTGATAAATTAAAGATAAAACCAGAATCATTAAGAAAAAGGAGAGAATATTAAATTTATAACCAAATATTGCCTTCTTCATCCCTTTTTCTGCGCTCTGCGCTCTTCCCCCCCCATCAACCAACCTGCCACATCCCTTAAATTTTGGTGGGCAACGCCCCCCTTGGATTGGAGTACTGCAACCGATTAGGGTGACAACGCAAGTAGCTTTCTCCCTTTCCGCAGAAACAGCGCTAAAAATAGCCCCGTCTTCGCTTTAATTTTCTTTTACTCATTTTCAGAAAACCATAAACAGAAGTGCGGAAGGCAACCCGGTAGCAACCGACACCCATTAATAAACTAATCCAGAGATACAGTCGGAGTTCTCCCCAGTTCGCAAAGAAAATTACCGGTGCCATCAGCAACAGGGAAATTATCCAGAAAAAGAAGTCTGAAAAATGCGTTTGTTTCTTGGACGGCTTGACTAACAAGTATAAATCGTAAAACAAACCCCAACCCAGCCCGGTTAGGAACAAAATCGCAATTGTACTAAGCTGCCAATCAATCCCTTCCATCTCCTCGCTCCTCCCCATTCTCCAGATAAGTAACTTAATGCCCCAATGACGGTGGCTTGCCACCGTCTTCACCAGCACTCCCGCCACGTGGACAATAGCCGGCGGACCGGCAACTACTCTTACACTTTTATTCTGTTGCCAGTAAATTATGCTTCATATGAGAAGAACGGGGAAGGAAGGTAAGTTTAGTTAACGCTCTCAAAACGTTTATAAACCCACACGATCAGCAGCGCCCACAAAAATAGCACAGAAAAAAGCAACCAACGAAAGGTGGTTTTATAAATAAAGTGATTGTTGTATTCATTCCAAAACTGTTCCCGATGATCCGGGGCGAGTAGGCTGCCGATCCGTTGCAGGTAGACTCTGGTCTCTTGGTATTTCGGCTTTAATTTCTCTAAATCAACATTCGTCAAGCCGGCATTATAGGCTTCCAACGCCCGACCGACTTCACCATTATAATATGTAATCAGATCTTTGAGGTACCTCACTCCAGTGGCAATGTTTAATTCGATATCATAGATACAGTCCTTACCGTGATTTGCTTGTCCCGGTAAGTGTTTACCATCACACTTTGAATGCGGATTGTAGTATCGCCAGACTAAAGGGGTAATCTGCATCAGACCACAAGCGCCCTTGGGCGAACGGGCGTTAGGCCGGAAACTACTTTCCACTTGGATTACTGCTGTCACCAACTGAGGACTGACATTAGCCATGATCGCATTGCCGTAGATAATCTCCTGGAGTTCAGTGCTGACCGGAAGCGCACCCCCCTCATCAGCAAAGGAATAAAACTCCCCCAACAACTTCTCAAGATGACCACTTTTTGCCTCTGATAAACAATAAAAGAGTGCACTCAGCAAAATCAGAATAAAAATCAACCAGAGATAGGCCTGGAGTATTTTTTTTGAGCCCAATGGGCGGAAAAAATCGATCAGCAACAAAAACGGACTACCCAAAATGAGCAGAATCCATTGGAAAAAGCTCGTTCTCCCCTGCGCATACTTTGCCTTATTGACAATCATCCGTGTGGGGACAGGATTAATCGGACTCAAAATACCCCCCCTTTCAAGCCGGAAAGAGGATGAAAATCAACATCCCTGTTGTAAGTTTCTTGAATAACGGGTAAATCTCCTTCTTTCCTAGCCTTGTAAAGAACGTGCTTTTAAGGCCGCAGCCACGAACCCACTAAAGAGCGGTTGTGGTTGGTCCGGTCGCGATTTCAATTCTGGATGGAACAAGGTGGCGACAAACCAAGGATGATCCGGAAGCTCAATAATCTCGACCAGGTCTTCACTGGCCAAAAAACCACTAACTACAATTCCATTTTCTTTTAATTTACTGATATACTTGTTGTTCACTTCATAACGATGCCGATGCCGTTCGTGAATTAATTCTCGCTGATATGCCGCATAAGCTTTGGTTTTGGGCATTAAGCGCACCGGCTGAAGCCCTAAGCGCATGGTACCGCCAAATTCGTTCACTTTCTTCTGTTCCGGTAAAAGGTTAACCACCGGAAATGGCGTCTCTGGAGCAAACTCCACTGAGTTGGCATCAGTCAATCCACAAACATTTCTGGCAAACTCAATGAGTGCACACTGCAAACCAAGACCGATCCCCAAGTAAGGAATCTTTTGCTCCCGGGCATACTTGACTGCGGCGATCTTTCCTTCAATTCCCCGCTCGCCAAAGCCTCCAGGAACGATAATCCCATCCATCTTGGCCAGCAGCCGCTCTGCACCTTCCGTTTCCACTTTTTCCGCATCCACCCAGTGGATTTTAACCGCCGTTCGGTGGAGAACGCCGGCATGACAAAGAGCTTCAACGACACTTAGATACGCATCGGGAAGGGCTACATATTTACCGACAAGCGCAATATCCACTTTGTATCGGGGGTTTTTGATTTTATCCACTAATTCCCGCCAGTGTGCCAAATCGCGTTCGCCACAATTGAGACAGAGGCGTTTAATAATGATCTCATCTAACCCTGCTTTTTCCAAATATAGGGGAACCTCATAGATGGTCTCGACATCGGGGTTCGAGATAACCGCTTCAGGATTAATATCGCAGAACAGGGCAATCTTGCTTTTGAGTTCTTGCGGGATCGGTTTGCGCGAACGGCAAACAATCACATCGGGTTGAATCCCAATCCCTCGAAGCTCTTTTACGCTATGTTGTGTGGGTTTAGTTTTTAACTCCGACGAAGCAGCAAGATACGGAACTAACGTAACATGAATGTACATTACGTCATCCCGACCGACGTCGCTCTTAAACTGTCTAATCGCTTCCAGAAAAGGTTGTCCTTCGATATCCCCCACTGTCCCGCCGATTTCCACTAGAACCACATCGGCCTTTGTCTCCTTAGCCACCAGGTTAATCCGGGCTTTGATCTCATTGGTAATGTGGGGAATAACTTGCACGGTCCCGCCTAAAAATTCGCCCCGTCTTTCCTGAGTGATCACTGACCAGTAAATTTTACCGGTGGTAACATTATTGTTCTTCGTGAGGTTCTCATCAATAAAGCGCTCGTAATGGCCTAAGTCCAAGTCGGTCTCAGCACCGTCATCAGTCACAAACACTTCGCCGTGTTGGTACGGACTCATCGTGCCTGGATCAATATTTATATAAGGATCGAATTTAAGAATAGTGACTTTAACGCCCCTACTTTTGAGCAGTCGTCCGATCGAAGCTGCGGTAATCCCTTTGCCCAAGGAGGAAACCACACCACCGGTAATAAAGATAAATTTAGCCATTCTTCTCCCCCTAGATTTGGTAGTGCCTAGTAATTTACTTTAAAAAAAGTTCCGCCAGTAGCTTAATACTTATTACCCATCGAAGACTGTTTTGCAAAACTACCCGAAACTTATTCGCCCACAGACGTAGTGTCATCCGCCGATACAGGATCCGGGTATTTACTCATCAAACCTTGAAATAATCTAACTCCGGTGATCTGCAAGAACCCCCCGTAAAAGCAGATTACTAAAGGCGTAACCACCGTACAACCGATCCCGAGCGCCAGCAAGATCAGCTGAATTCCGAGCGTAGCCAGGGTGTTGTCCAAGGTCAACAACAAAGTCTTCTTATATACCTTTTTCCAGGTATTATCTTGAAGCACAATAAAGCCGGGCAAGTAAGTACCAGCCAAGAGGAGGAAGAGAAACATATATACTAAAAAGAAGCCAACGAACTTGATTAAAATGTGTTCGGCGATGAAAAAGCAGATTAAAATATCAACCAGGGTAAAAAGGAGTGTGATCATATACAAAGCATAGATCCCGGCGGACTTCCAATAAAACTTCCGTAGTCCCAACCAGAGTCCTTTAAATTCGGCTTCATTCTCAATAACCCGGCTCATCTGGTAAAATAGTGCCGTATGGACCGGTCCGATGATGAAAGCGGTATAGGGAACAGCCAACAAAAGCAAAAATAAAAGTAACCCTAAGGGGTTGTCTTGGTTAGCAAAGTACACACGGAGCGTATTAAGGAGAAAAACCCCTAACGGGAGAATAGTAAAAAACCAGAGAACGCTTATCAACATCGTATAACCGATATGATTGTATAGATCAATCACCGCGTCTTTAAGGATAAATAAAATGTTTGTTTTCTTCGTATTTTTTTCCGCCACTTCTTTCACCTCCTTAAAAATATTCAAAAGTTATCTTCATTAAAAGAAAGGTCACTTGAAGAACGTGACCTTTCCCGAATTTTACGAAACTTTTTTGTCATTGGCAGCCTCTCTGTTTCCACTCCCGGAATCCGGTTTACGGTTATCGGTAATGTAAAACCCGGAGCCTTTGAAAATTATCCCTACATTACGGCTGATCTTACGCCGAACTTCTCCCCCGCAGTGTGGACAAGAGGTTAGAGGCTCCTCGGTAATCTTTTGAAACTGCTCGAACTGCCCACACTTTGCACATTCATAGTCATAGGTCGGCATGTTCTCACCTCCGAAAAATGGTACGTAATTGGCTATATTTAATTTTAAGCGGTAATGCATCCTTTTTAACCTACATTTTTATAATATATGACATCTATCCTCCGTTGTCAAGCTCTCACTACTCTTAGTCTTGCTAAGAATAAAGCCGATTTATACAGGCTTAATCAAGTATTTACTTTGATCATGGCATTAAAAAAAGCGCCTTACGGCGCACCAGAGATTTTATGTTCAGACTACCGGTGTTTTAGGGATGAGTAACTTCTTTCCTACAGGAAGTTCGCTATCATAATCAGTAAGTTGATTGGTTTTCGCCAGGGCAGCCATGGTTGTATTATATCGCCTAGCAATCATCCACAAATTATCTCCCGGCTGGACAAAATAGAAGGTCATGCTCGGTTGAGGCCCCTCCGGCGGAAGAACCAAGGCGCTGTCCGTGACCAAAGCTAAGGTCTTAACCTGGGTCACTTTTACCTGCGCATTATATTCGAGTAAAAGCTTAATGGTCCGCTCATCGACCTGTTCCACTTTTAAACGGTTGGTATTCAGGTAGACCCGGGCGTTCATCCCCTCATCGACCCCGGGTAGCTCAAGATAATCACCGAAAGTGAGTGGCTCGTCTCCTCCATCTCCCCAGGAAACAGCCTCAATCCATGTTGGTTCTTCGTCATCTTCTGCCAGGTAGACTAAGGTGAACTGTGTCTCCCCGGTGAGGATAAGTTGATCCTGTTCTAATGCCCAGTCCACCTTGGGATTAGCCACGGTCGCCGACAAGATCCGTCTGAGATTTTTGCTTTCTCCGGGCAGGGTCAATGTTTTTTCCACCGCAAAAACTCGTTCGGTCTCTTCAATCACCTCAACCAGTTCCCCAGTTTTCCGGTTAATATCAATCAGCAAACCCTGCTCTGGGCTGAGGTCAACCAACGCATTAATCTGCCTCATCTTAAATAATTCCACTTTAGCGCCGATGGTCGCCTGCAAACGACAGTTTTCCGGAAGAGTAGAGTACATCTGCGCCCCCTCCAGCCACAATTCGTAGTTGAGCGAAAGATCTTTGGCGGCTTGAGGAGCATCGATTATTATTTGGAAAGGAACAGCGCCCCCGTTTTCTTCTGTCCATTTCTGTACTTCCACCCCTCCTTCCAGCCCATCTTCCGTTAACACCAGGTACATTAGATAGACTTCTAATTTCCCTTCAATGTTCACCTGCTCTTTGGCCAGAGTCGCCGTTGTCCCAACCGGTACCACCTGACAACTAAGGATCCGGGCGGCTGGCGGTTTAGGATAGGAAAGGGAGAAATGGTTAACAACTTCCCGATTAACCTTCGCACTCCAGACCGGTTCTTCGCTGATGAACTGTTCGGCCAGCACCTCAACCTTTGTCTCCGACTCAATTCCTTTGACAAACTCTAGACGATTGATTTCTCGCGCCCTGAGCATAACTTCCAATTCCAACTGGTAGGTGAGTGTGTGCCCCGTCTCCGGCTGCAAACTGAGTTTTACCAAACGTGCATGCCAATCCCATTCCGCGGTGAGCTCCGGGAGTTCGATCTCTGCGTTAAAATGCACACCCTCCGGCCCTTTCCAGATTAAACCATGGACCGGTGTGCGGTCTAAGTCCTCTTTTGACCGGTAAACAAGGTGTGTCTCCAACATCCCAGATAAAGACAGCTTGTTCTCGACAATCTCGCCCTTTACATCCGCCAAATAACCGTGGTAGGAAAGAACTTGCTCCAATTCTGGGTATTCTTCCGGAAGCCGGAGTTCCCCCGCTACTTTTAGGTCCTTACGGTGTGCAAAGAGCGTTCTTTCCATAGCCAATTGCTCATAAAGACAGGTTAGCATCTTTTCCCTCCTTGATCTACCGGCGTCGCTCATTTTTGGCCGCCTTACCCTCCTTTATAAGGCTTTCATCTGTAACCACTACTCAGCTCGTTAAACTGTTCTGGCTCTCCCTATAACCGGGACTCCACCGACCACCGGCAGTTATCCTAATTTTTAGTAAATAGTTATGCTAAAGTCTGATTTTTCATAACCAAGATCCGCCGGCTGGCCTGAAAAAATCTGTTGCTTTCCTCCTCGATCCCCTCTTCCCACTCATCAATACCCGTAAAGAGCACACCTCGCAAATTATAATGATCGATCTGTTGCAAAATCCCTCTGATCGTCCGCCGGTCAGGAAGGTAGGCCTCCCTTTCCTCTCCCTTAAACCGATATCGGTAGTAAACCCATCCATTCTCCTTCACTCTTTTTGGATTACTTATCCTGTTGATGCGGGCAATTCTACTTTCGTTAACACTGAGCAAACGTCCCAGTCCTTCAGTGTTCTTTTCTCGGCCCCGTAGATCAAAATGGACGATCAGCCGAGTACAGGGGTAGTAATAAAGGATTTTTCTAACTTCCTTACTCCAACCCTCATGGCCATGGACAGTTATTTCCTGCTGTCGGGGCGTATAGATTAAACCATCTGCTTCTCTTGGTTGGGGGAAAAGCAAATTTTCGCTGTTTAACCACCACAGAAGCTCCCCTTGGTCCTCCGGCCGACATTGCCGGGAAATTTTCCGGAGCAACCGGGACGCTCTTTTCCCGATAGAACGTAAAACTATACTATAGGCGGGCTTTATTTGAATTTTCTTCTCTTTTTGTGCTGCTAGTTCTTCTAGGTTAAAGAGATGAAAGACGGGCGGTTCGCCCTCGATCACCGGTTGCTCCTTCCCTGGCGTTTTTCCTTCGCTGCCCCGAGGAAGTCCGAGGATAATCTCCCGCTGCTCGATCATCATGACTGAAGTGTGGTTTTCGGTTCTCCTGAATCTCCGTCGGTCAGCTGGGTGTTTGAAGGCCTGCGGACTTACTCCATATTCCGCAACAAGCAATGCCTGAGTTTCACTACCGGACAACCGAAGCAAAAGACGGTTGTGGATGGAGGGGTCTAGTAATAACTTACTGGTATCCGGGCCGACAATCCCGTCTACCTGAAGGTAATACGCTTTTTGAAAGGTTTTAACGGCTTCCATTGTTAAGAGATCGTAGTGTCCAGAGAAATCACCGTTATAAATGCCCAGTTTATTTAAGACACCCTGTAAATATCGCACATCCTGGCCTTCACAACCGACGGTCAACACCCTCTTCCCGAAGGGTAGCTCTTCTCTTCTTAAGATTACCAAACGAGACATTTCTTCCGCTCCTTACGCCTAGATGAACTGCCTTCCTGCGTTACACCGAAGGATAGTAGTTGTCAATCTTGTTTAACCAGACAAACGAGTGCATTTTCTTTCTAGGGGAAACAAGCGATTACATCTTATGCTCCGGTCAGAAACGGGGTGACTAAGGATGAGAGGGCTTCAACAAGAAGCGTTTTCCCCGGTCATAAAATGTTTGCTTGACACCTATCCTGCCTTTTGGTTAAAATAGCGATAATATCCAAGTGGCAAAGGAGGTTTTTTCTTCGATGTCAAGAGTTTATTTTTTCGATACAACACTCCGCGACGGCGCCCAAGCAGAAGGAGTCAATTTTTCGGTAGAAGATAAAATAACCATCGCGAAAAAATTGGATGCGATCGGTCTTGATTATATCGAAGGCGGTTGGCCCGGGGCTAACCCTAAAGACCGTGAATTTTTCCGGAAAATCCAATCCGTCCGTTTTGACCAAGCTAAACTAGCGGCCTTTGGTAGTACCCGCCGACCTGGAAATTTACCGGAAGAAGATCCGATCCTACAAAACCTACTTTCCGCTAACACCCCGGTGGTTGCAATCTTCGGGAAAAGTTGGGCCTTCCATGTGGAAAAAGTCCTCCAGATCCCACTTGCCGAAAACCTAGCACTGATTGAAGATTCCGTTCGCTATTTAAAAAACCATCATAAAGAAGTAATCTATGATGCCGAACATTTTTTTGACGGCTATAAAGCCGATCCTGCTTATACACTAGAAACCCTTCGGGCTGCCCTCCGCGGCGGCGCTGATGCGGTGGTGCTCTGCGATACCAACGGTGGAACCCTACCGCTCGAGTTTATGGAGATCTTTCAGGCCGTCCGGCGTGAAATCTCTGCCCCTCTCGGTGTTCATATCCATAATGATTCGGGAATGGCCTCCGCCATCTCGATCATCGCCGCCCAGCTTGGGGCCGACCAAATTCAAGGCACTTTCAACGGCTATGGGGAAAGATGCGGTAATGCCAATTTTAATACTATTATCCCTTCTTTATTGCTCAAGTTGGGATTTGACGCCCCGGTAAAACAACACCTAACTTTATTAACAGAGACCTCCCGTTTAATTGCCGAACTTGCCAATGCACCCCATGATAAAAGACAGCCGTATGTCGGCACTTCCGCTTTTGCCCATAAAGCCGGAATGCATATTGATGCCATTAAAAAGCACTCCGCAACCTTCGAACATATCGATCCGGCAGCGGTCGGCAACGATCGGCGTTTTCTCCTCTCTGACCAAGCCGGCCGGAGTACAATCCTTTTGAAAGCCCAAAAATTTGTCCCGGGTTTAACAAAAAATGACCCGCGGATCCAAACATTAACCGACCAGCTCAAACAGCTTGAACACCAGGGTTTTCAGTTCGAAGCCGCCGAAGCTTCTTTTGAATTGCTAATCAAAAAAGCCTTTAACCTTTACAACAAGGCATTCTCTCTGGGTGGGTTTAGGATCATAGTGGAGAAAAAAGGGGATGAACCTGTTTTTTCTGAGGCGACCATTAAGGTTACGGTCGATGGGGAAGAAGAACTTACGACCGCCGAGGGAGACGGTCCGGTTAATGCGCTGGACTGTGCCATTAGAAAAGCCCTACGCCGCTTTTATCCGCAAATCGCCAATTTCCATCTTTCCGACTATAAAGTGCGGGTACTTGAGGAAGATAAAGGAACTGAAGCCGAGGTCCGCGTCTTGATCCAAACGACCGATGGCCAAGACAGCTGGGGAACGGTTGGCGCATCAGCCAATATTATCGAAGCTAGCTGGCAAGCCCTTGCCGATAGTATTGAGTATGGAATTCATAAATCGAAGCAAAAGTCCGCTGAGGAAAAGGGTTGAGGCTCAATCTTCCCCTCCGGACTGGACTCCTCTTAATTCTTCGAGTATAACTTGGGCATTCTTATTCTTTGGATTGAGCATTAATACTCGTTCCATTTCCCGGATCGCTTCCGGGATTTTATTTTGTCGGTAGTAAACGGCGCCTAGAATATAATGAAACCCCTCAATCTCATCGTCTAAGGCAAGACCCTTCAGACAATCTTCCTCTGTCCCAGAAAGATCCCCTGCATTATACCGCGCAAATCCCCGGTAGAGATAAGCTCTGAGTAGTTGCCGTTCGGCCACGCGATTACTCTGGTCTAGACTCCGGCTTTTTTCCAGAAACAAAACTGCTTCATCTAGATCTTCCCGGTTTAAGGCATGATAACCTTGCTCCAAATAGAGGCTGGCTAACATTTTTTTTGCCATCCCAGACCGCGGGTTTAAAACAAGACTTTCTTCCAGTTTCATCTGTGCTTCTTCAATGTCTCCCCGGGCTAAAGCACTCCGGCCAGCGTCAAAGGAAAGGTGCCAGTTATTCGCAGGCGGGGTTAGCGCTGTTTTGATGCTTATACTCAACACGCTCAGCAAAACGACCATCCAGACCCAGCGATCGGGGATAAAGTCCTTTTGCACCAGACCTACAGCGTACGCGCTGAGCAGACCCCCAATTAACCCGCCCAGGTGTCCAAAATAATCAATCCCTGGGATAATAAAACCTAAGCACAGATTAACCCCTAACATCAGCCAGAGGCTACGACCGAATATTTTTCGGGCGGTTAATGGTTTTCTGATACTAAAATACACCAAGGCACCGAGCAAACCAAAAATCGCCCCCGAGGCCCCGACGGAGATCACGTCCGGACGGAAGATCGCCCCGGCGAGAGAACCAAATATCCCTGAGATTAAATAAATCCAACAGAATTTTAGTTTGCCGAAAAACTTCTCCACAATCGTTCCCAACTGCAGAAGAGCGAGGGAATTAAAGAGAAAATGTTCCCAACCAGCATGTAAAAAGAGTGGAGTAAGTAGACGCCAATACTCTCCCATCCAGAGGCGCGGATTGTATTTCGCACCAAGTCTAATCAGAACTTCAGTGTTTTTGCTACCGCCGAGGATGATTTCCAGCAGAAAGACTGCTAAATTGAGTAGTAAAAAAAGATAAGTGGGACGCGGGAAACGTGATGGGTTGGCCTCCTCTTCTTCCGTTGGCTTCTCCGCCTCATCCATAGAGGAAGCCAGCCGGGCGGTGAGTGACATGACCTTATCCTCTACCTCCCAGCGAAAATGGCTCTTTCTTAAGAAGAGTTGGTCGTTGCTTTTTTCCCAGATTGCTTCCACCCAAGGCATCTCCGCTATATATTCCAGAGTTTTCTCTTCGACCAGGCAGCCGGCGACTGTATCGATCAGGATACCTACAACCACCGGCGAAGGGGTATTCCTTAGCAGCAAAACGCTATGGATAATAAAGTGCCTCCAGTCCTGCGGGGTATGAAAGCTAGTCCCAATGATCATCAGTTTCCGCTTAAAAGGCTCCACTTTTTGCAGAAGTAAAAAGCCATCCTGTGTCGCTTGTTTTTCCAGTTGGTAACCTAAAGCGATTAACCTTGAGGTGATGATTTTCAAATCATCAGGGTTCATCAAAACACACCTTCCTCGCTTTAAGTTACTTCGTGATCCAGGGCTTAATCCCTGCTCAGATCGGCTCGCCACCCCCGTTTACTTAATTAAAAAAGCCGGGAACCCCGGCTTTTTTAATCAAATTGTACGGTCTGTATTTGTAGACCTGGAAACGCTTCAAGTTTGGAGGTTAATCCATGAACCGCTTCTTCTTCTTGCATGGCGAGGACGATTAAACCATCCTGCTTGTCCGCGCTCGGAATCCCAAACCGACCAATTACATCACTACCGTATTCTGTAATTATTTTCTGAAGATCGGGAGCTTGCTCTGGTCGGTTCTTAACCAGCATGCCAACGAGATAAAATTTTTTCCGTCCTTTCTCTTGCGGATTAAAGACAGGCACCACCTTTCTACCAAACGCATAATCTAAAGTAAAATTGGGGGCAAGGAGGAACGATCATGGCTGAACGCGAGGTTAACGGCGCTCCAAAAAAGCGTATCTATAAAAGACGCAGTCCGGTTCAACCAAGCCAGGAAGGGCCGAAACATTCTAGTGGTTTAACCCCTGAGGACCTGGCCGCTTTCCGGGTATTGGCACCGAAACTAAGTCCTACCGGCCAAGAAATCGTCGCACTTTTGATTAAGGTCTTTAATGAGCATGGAGAGCTTAACCCGGAGCAATTATTAGAATTGATCAATAATTTTGCTGGTCGCGAAAAAAGCAGTCCCAAAAAAAGCGCACAAACCAACCAACTTACTCCACTCCTTAATATGTTGCCTCTGCTCACCTCCTCCCTTGGCAACCAGGGTCTTAATCCGACTGTTCTGGCCAGTTTATTAAGTATGCTAGCGGCCAACAATTCACGGGATTAGTATTAAACCCCGGGTCGAAACCCGGGGTTTGGAATTTACGGCAACGACCGTCTTCTTTATTGCCGAACAGAAGCAGATCCGTTACTTTATTGTTCCATCTGTTTAGCCAGAAAACCGGCAGCGGTTTCCGCCACTTTAATCTCCAGATCGCCCATTGTGACCCCTGGCTCTTTAGAAGCTAAAATAACCGCACCGATCGGGTCCCCTTCTGCAATAATCGGCGCAATAACCTGAGCAGTAAACTTGCACTCACCATCCTCTTCTAAAGTAGGACAAGTTTCACAATATCTATGATCTCCCGGGGTTGGCATTAGGACTACCTTCCGATCTTCAATGGCGTTTTCCACTGCTCTCGAAATTGGCTTATCAATAAACTCCTTTTTGGGCGCCCCAGCAACTGCGATCACCATATCCCGGTCAGCAATCAGGGAAATGTGTCCGGTCGATTCATATAATGAATCGGCATACTCTTTGGCAAAGTCTCCAAGTTCACCAATCGGGGAATACTTTTTAAGGATTACTTCGCCTTCGCGATCAACAAAGATCTCAAGGGGATCCCCCTCCCTAATCCGGAGGGTCCTGCGAATTTCCTTGGGGATAACCACACGACCAAGGTCATCTATTCGCCGGACTATACCAGTTGCTTTCATCCTTCCTTCCCTCCTTCTTCTGAATCCTCCATCCACCATCGTTGCTTGGAATCGTTGATCGTTCTCTGAATGAAAACCCTTCTTTCGTTCTTCATGGTCAGCGCTTTTCACTGATATTATATACCTTGATTAGCATGAATATTCATTTGCTGCCTTGCCGAGCTTCCAGTGAATCGGAGGTTGGTATGAATAGATTTCCCTGGTAATTGGCAAATATACTCCCTCAAATGATTTTCTCCCGGAACATCCTTGCTTGTCCTCGATCGACAAAAAATTCCATTGTCCACTCCCAAATTGATGTTTCAGCCTCTACCATATTGATTGATTAAAGAAAGTCGACAGCGACAACAGCGGAAGGGAGAATAATCCTCAGGCCATTTCGTCACTTAATAGATAAAGAAGCGAGTCTTTAATTAACTGCCATAACTCCGCTGTAGAACGTCCAGCCACCCGCCATTTAAGCATTTGCTGTCTTCCGGATTGATACCTGACCTGAGCCCGCGAATTGACCAGTAAGGAAGCAATACGCTCTGCATCAAGTGATAACCCCGGCAGAAACCGGGCGACAATCTCCCCCCGTTCGGAGGCGATCACTTCGATCCCCAACTGTTTAGCAAGCACTTTTAGCCTTGAGATCTCCAGCAAATTACGGACCGCTTCGGGCAGATCGCCAAAACGATCCTCAATCTCCTCTTCTATCTCGTCGGCTTCGCTTAAACTGGAAACCGCAGCAATTTTTTTGTAGATCTCAATCTTTTGTGCCGGATCACTGATGTAGTGCTCATCAATATAGGCGTCAATCTCTATCTCAATCGTAGGATCCGGGGTGTCAGGCCGCTTTTCCCCACGCCGTTCTTTAATCGCCTCTTCTAAAAGCTTGCAATATAGATCAAAACCGATCGCCGCAATATGTCCATGTTGTTCCGGTCCTAAAAGGTTCCCTGCGCCCCTAATCTCTAAGTCACGTAAAGCGATCTTAAAGCCGGAGCCAAGGTCAGTAAAGTCGCGGATCGCAGCCAAACGCTTTTCCGCCATTTCACCGAGCATTCGATCTTTACGATAAGTAAAATAGGCATAAGCCACTCGATTGCTCCGACCTACCCGGCCGCGTAACTGGTATAGCTGTGAAAGGCCCAGACGATCAGCATCATAAACGATTAAAGTGTTGACATTGGGTATATCCAAACCATTTTCGATGATCGTCGTACAAATTAAAATATCACTTGCTCCTTCATAGAAGCTAAGCATTACCTCCTCAAGCGCATCTTCATTCATCTGGCCATGGGCAATCTCAATCCGGGCCTCCGGGATCAGTTGCTGAAGGTAACTAGCCATCCGTTCAATCGATTGTACCCGGTTATAAACGAAGAAGACCTGCCCACCCCGGTCTAATTCTCGCCGGATCGCTTCACTAATAACCTCTTCGTTGAATTCGATCACGTAGGTTTTGACCGGAAACCGGTCTTCCGGCGGTGTTTCAATCACACTCATATCCCGGATCCCAATTAACGACATGTGTAAAGTACGGGGAATCGGCGTAGCTGTTAAGGTAAGGGCATCAACATTCCTTTTCAACTCTTTTAATCTTTCTTTATGAATAACGCCGAATTTCTGTTCTTCATCTACAATCAGCAAACCCAGATCTTTAAAGGTCACATCTTTGGAGAGCAACCGGTGGGTTCCGATCACTAGGTCAATAGTCCCATTCTTTAAACCCTTAACGATTCTTTCCTGCTCGGCGGCTGATTGGAACCGGCTTAGCACTCCAAGCAGAATAGGGTAACCGCTAAACCGTTCTGTAAAAGTTTGAAAATGTTGCTGCGCGAGGATCGTAGTCGGGACCAGCACTGCGACCTGTTTACCCTCAGTAACCGCTTTAAAGGCCGCCCGCATAGCGACCTCAGTTTTACCATAACCGACATCCCCACAGAGCAGGCGATCCATCGGCCGGTTCGATTCCATATCCCGCTTAATTTCCGCTGTCGCCCGAATCTGGTCAGGAGTCTCCTCGTACAGAAAAGCCTCTTCAAATTCTTTTTGCCAAACCGTATCTGGTGGATAAACATAGCCTTTGGCGGTAAAACGATCGGCATATAACCGCAGTAAGTTGTCGGCCATCTCCTTAATGGATTCTTGCACTCGATTTTTAACTTTTTGCCATTCAGCACCGCCCAGCCGGTTAATTTTAGGCGGAGTATCTTCGATCCCAACATATTTCTGGATGAGGCCAACCTGATCGGTTGGGACAAACAATCGATCCTCACCAGCGTATTCAATCTCTAGATAATCCCGGCTGGAAGTACCAATCTCCAGTTTCTTAATCCCTAAATAGCGGCCGATCCCATGATTAAGATGGACAACATAATCACCGATCGTTAGCTCACTAAAATCAGAGAGCCTGATTCCTTCTTTCCTAAATTTAGCTTTAACCTTTTTCCGCCGCCGCACCCGACCGAAAATCTCCGTTTCGGTCAAAATGAGAATCCGATCTAAGGGCATTTCTACCCCGGTCATCAGCGAAAAAGGAGCGAGATAAATCATACCCGGAACCAATGCATCAGCCGCCGGGAAATTACCGGCCAAAAAACCCTCTTCCTGTAGAGCAGCCTCTAAATTCTTGCGCTGCTCTTCCCCGACCACCGCCAACACGATTACCCATTGCGCCTCTTTTCTGGTGCGTAATTCTTTGAGCAAGCGTTTAAATTGACCAGAAAACTCCGGTGCCGGACGCATCGGGAGTGTCAAAGTTGATTTCACGATCGTCCCTTTCAGAGTGCGGTTTAACGCCGATAGTTGTAGGGCGGAACGCTTGGCCAGCAATGATTGTAATTCGGCCAGGGTCAAGTAGAGTTCAGTCTCCTCCGGAAGGAGTAAGCCCCGTTCTAAATAACCGCCCAGCATGCGCGCATTTTCTTCCTCCAAGGACCGAAGATATTCACTGCCGCGCACCGGTTCGTCCAGGACCAGGCAAGCATCCTCCAGATAGGTCCAGAACGGCACCAGTTCATGATGGATTAGGGGCAAAAAGCGGTCAATTCCCGGGAAGACAAACTCATTTTCGAGCTTTTCCAACAGTTCTGCAAACCGTTTTTGTAAATACTCGGCAGCCTCACGGGCCTGTTTTTCTTCTTGGCGCTGTAACAATCTGCTTGTTTGCTCCTGGAGAAGAGCTTGAATTCTCTCTTTGGCCGTAGCAAACTCCTGCTTGGTCCAAAGACCTTCCCTGGCGGGAAGTACAGTCACCTTTTCCAACTTAGCAAGGGATTTTTGCGTGGTAAAATCAAAACTCCGCAGCGAATCAATCTCCTCGTCAAAAAACTCGACCCGTAAAGGTTCAGATCGGTCCGGAGGAAAAAGGTCGATAATATCCCCACGGACGCTAAATTCTCCAGGGGTTTCCACTTTAGTAACCCTTTCATAACCCATCATGACTAAGTTGTTCAGCAGTTTATCTCTGCCTACTACTTCTCCGACCGCGAGTTTGAGAATAAAATCTCTAAGTTTTCGCGGCGGAATTACCTTCCTTACGAGTGCTGGCCATGAAGTAATCACCAGTTGCTTCCTGTCCTCCAGTAAATGGGAGAGGACGGCCAAGCGTTCCCCGGCCACATCCTTTTCGTATGCTTCCTCGTGCGCTAAAAGGTCATAAGCTGGAAAAAGGAGGATTGGATCCAGCTCCAGAAGCGTCTCTAGATCAGAAGCTAAACGTTCGGCTTCGGAAGGAGTATTGGTAATGACCAGCATTTGCTGATCAAGCCGTTTCCAGAGGCTAGCCAGGAGCAATGAACGCTGAACACCACTAATCCCTTGGACTAGTACTGTTCCTTTTTTGTGCCGTAAATCGCGGAGCAGAGCCTGGATTTCCATCCAAGCCTCCAGTGGTATGACCAGTTGACCGAACAAACAATTACCCCCTAGATCAGCATGAAGATACAAGTGAGGAGGGCCAATAGTTTATTATGGCGATGTACCTCAAGTGAGATTCCTGATTAGAATAGATGTATATAACGCTTAGCTCTTTAATCCAGAAACAACACAAAGCATTCCGAGAAAAGATGTTGCATTGCCGTAAGGTTATTCTGTAATCGTCTCGATGTAATATTATATGCAATATCTATCCCTTAGACACCTAAATCGGGCATTAGTATGTCCTGTAACATAAGTGTTTTATGGTTTTAACCCGTTCTGGACAGCTCGTACCGGACCATTGTAGACACTCATCGCTTTCTCAATTCCCTCTTCCACCCACATCGTAAGCGCCTGCGCGGCCTCATCAAGGATCAGCGGAAGCAGCTTTTCTTCGTGCGGCGTAAAGCGGGCCAATACATACTCACTCATCACTTCTTCCGGCGGAGGTGATCCGATCCCTACTCTTAAGCGGGGAAAATCCTGGCCGATTTGGGCAATGATTGACGCTAAACCCTTATGCCCCCCGGAGCTTCCTTTGGGTTTTAGCCTTAGATACCCAAATGGTAGAGCAACGTCATCGGATATTATTATTACCCTGTCCAGTGGGAGCTGATACCTCTCCAACAGAATCTTCACCGCTTCCCCGCTTAGGTTCATAAAAGTTAAAGGTTTGACCAACAAGACTAACCTTTCCCCTATTTTAATCTGTCCGGTGCGGGCCTTCTCTCCCTTCCGGGTAAACTTGATCTGTTGCTTCCGTGCTAATTGATCCAATACCAAAAACCCGGCATTGTGCCGGGTTAAACTATATTTTATGCCTGGATTACCCAAACCTACAACCAGATAATCGATTTGACCCATTTTATTACACACCTGAAATTCATTCTATTCCGCTTGCTGTTCCGCCGGTTCTTCAGCCGTTGCCTCGCTTTCGGTTTCGCCTTCAGCCTCAGCCTCTTCTGCTACTTCTTCAACCCGCGGCGCATGGGCGGTCACTACCGTTTCCGAAAGCGGAGTTACAAATTCTACTCCGGACGGAGGGGTTACATCTGCCAGTGTGATTGAGTTATTCATCGTCAGTCCCGAGATATCAACATCGATCTTCGCGGGAATATTGACCGGCAAGCAAGAAACCTCTACCTCATAGAGTTGTAGATCGATGATCGAACCATCATTCTCTCTTTCCTCTTCACCAGTCAAAACAATCGGGATTTTCACCACGACTTCCCGTTCCATCGAAACTTGGTATAAATCTACGTGCAAAGGATGGCCTTTAACTGGATGATACTGAATCTCTTTAATCAACACCGGAAACTCCTGTTTCTTTCTCCCTTCCTTTACCTTAAGGGTGACCAATTGACTGCTCCCTTGGGAGCTTAAAAGTTTTTGGAGTTCTCTTAAGTTTAAACTCAGATGTTTTTGACTTTCACCATAAAGGACCGCCGGTAAAACCCCTTGCTGACGAAGACGGTGCGCCGCCCCTTTTCCCGTTTCCGAGCGTATTTCCGCATTCAGCACTGCATCCATGATGTATCTACCTCCCATTAATATCGTGTCAAATAATAATGACAATATCCGTAAACATTCAATAATTATATCATTAGATCTTAACTAGGGCAAACCTCAAGCTTATTAGTTTTCACCGATTTTAATCATGACGGTTTTACTCGGCAACCATTCCTCTTTAAAGGCTTTAGCCTTCAGAATGGTTCCTGCCGGCAAAAGAAGCGGTTGGTGGTAATAACGGTTTCCTTCTTCGCTCGGCTCCTGCCCATCCAGGGAATAAAAGAGGGTTGCTCCGGCGGTTGGACAGTTGAGGGTAACCGCAAACTGCCCATCACCCGTCGGTGTGGAATCAACAGTAGGGGCGGCCACTTTGTGTATTTGCTGTGCCCGGGCAATCGCCAGGGAATCAGCCGGAACATCCCTGGTAATCGTCGAGCCGGCTCCGATTAAGGCCTTCTCTCCTACCCGGACGGGGGCAACTAAATTAGTGTTACTACCGACAAACGCCCCATCCTCAATGATCGTTTTCCATTTCCGTACCCCATCATAATTACAGGTTATCGTTCCGGCACCAATATTCACACCGGACCCGATTTCCGCATCACCAATGTAACTAAGATGCGGGACTTTACTTTCTTCCCCAATTTGGACATTTTTCACTTCCACAAAACCGCCGATTTTGGCTCCATCAGCGGCCACGGTTCCCGGACGACAATGGGCATAAGGCCCGCACTCTACCCTCTTCCCTAAGCAAACCTCGGTCAGAATGCTAAAGTGAACATGACATCCTTCGCCGATCTGCGAATCGGTAATTTGCGTATAAGGACCGATCCGGCAATCACTACTAATTACGGTCTCTCCCATGAGGATGGTACCGGGGTAAAGGGTGGTATCCTGTCCTACCTTAACCCGGGGATCCACATAGGTAGTAGCTGGATCGATTATGCTCACCCCGTTTTCCATGAGACGTTCTAAAATCAGCATGCGCATCGCCCGTTCAGTCTCAGACAAAGCCCGCCGGTCATTAGGCCCCATAATTTCTTTAGGGTTTCTACATTTTATCGCCCTCAAGGATTTACCTTGTTGTGCAAGGATGGTGATGACATCCGTTAGGTAATACTCCCCTTGCGCATTTTGGGGTTGCAGACCGGAGAGAGCAGTCACTAATTCAGGGAAGGAAAAACAATAGATCCCGGTGTTCACTTCCCGGATTAATCTCTGTTCTGCTGAAGCATCCTGATCCTCAATAATCCCGGATAACCGGCCCTCCGGTGTACGCAAAATCCGCCCATAACCGGCTGGGTTTTCGAGCTCCGCTGTGAGTACCGTCGCCGCAGCCTTTTGCGTACGGTGCTCATTAAGTAACTCTTGCAAACTGGAAGCCGAGATAAAGGGGGTATCTCCGTATAGGACAAGGAGATCTCCTGTAAAATCAGATAATTGCTCACTGGCTACTTTCACGGCGTGCCCGGTGCCCAATTGTTCCCTTTGCCAGACATAATCAACTCCATCCCCAATTTGAGCGATCACCTTTTCTCCTTGGTAGCCGACCACCACCATCGGTTTGGACGGGGTTAACTTTAATGCTTCCCAAATGACATACTGAAGCATCGGAACTCCGCATATTGGAAGAATGACCTTCGGCAGCTTAGATTTCATCCTTTTGCCTTGGCCAGCCGCTAGAATAATTACTTTTACCTCCGCCACTCGGCTGTTCCCCCCTAAGAACAAGCTAAAATTAGAAAAACAAAGACCAATTTAGGCCATGCGCACCAGCTGCCCCATCCTCCGTAAGGTATTTTAAAAAAGCTGGTCAAGAAAGACCCTAGGACTTTCTTATTATGATCCAATCAAACCTTCGGTAATTATATAATTCCCCAGACAAAAAAACTCCGCCGAAGCAGAGTACAGTAAAGAACTTAATAAATGGCTGGGGCGGCTGGATTCGAACCAACGAATGCGGGAGTCAAAGTCCCGTGCCTTACCGCTTGGCTACGCCCCAACAAGCAGAAATTATTATAACATAAAGTTTAATGCTTTGTCAATAGCCAAAGGTAAGCTTCTGTTCTTCCGCTTTCATTCTGCTTTTTTGTACTCTTTACGATGATGCGGTAGACAAGGAAGAAACCTTTTCATACTCTTCCAAGATCGCATCCTGAATCAACTGTCTCGTATCAGCGTTAATCGGGTGGGCAATATCCTTAAATTCACCGGAGGGTGTCTTACGGCTCGGCATCGCCACAAATAAACCGTTTTGTCCTTCAATTACCCGAATTTCCCGGACGACAAAAGCATCATCAAAAGTGATCGAAGCAATTGCCTTCATTTTACTCCCATTGTCGATCTTTTTTAAGCGTACATCCGTAATGTTCATAATTTCACCTCTTTTTGGAAATAAAGTAAGTGGATTTACATTTCGACATTTGATCATGAAATCCTTTCCTATCTAAAATTTTTGCTAAAAAAAGGTGAAAATAAGGCTAACTCAGTTTGTTGCTAGGATGGAACGGACCAACTCTAGATCGCTTGGCTTGTCCACATCGACGCCGATCTCCGGATATAAAGAAACAATCCCCGCTCCTTTTAGGTTGAGGATCTCCTCAACCCGAGACTCAATTTCTTCTACCTCAAGTTGTCCACGAAAAAGTTTGAAAAGGAACCTAAACCCCAGCAAACGGCAGAGTTTAAACGGATGTTTTCGCAAGGCAAACGCCTGTCGAAGCCGTTGATGGTGAGTGATAATCGTCTGTGGCTCGATTAAAATGACATTTCCTCCGGTGACGATGTTGTCTTTCAAGTGAACATAAGTTCTTTTAACCCCAGGGTATTTCTCTTCCACCGCTGGTTTAGGAACAAAAGGGTAATAAACAGCAGCCTGACGCTGGGAACAACTACTTAAAAAATCCCGTAAGGCCTCTTTCGTAATTAAAGGAATATCGGAAGCCAGAACCAAGACATGCTCCCTAGACTGAAGATGATTGACCGCTTGCAGTAGACTGTCAATCATCGTAGCACCCGGGGACATCAGCGTAACTTTCGACCATTTCCCTGGCTCAATTAGTCCCTCGGGTATAACAACAGCAATTTTCTCAATCTCATCCATCGCTTCGAGGACATCAAGGACAAATTCGATCATTGGTCGATCATTGATTTTAATACCCGCTTCGTAAGGAGCATCATCAATGGTACGAATTGGGCCCGAATTCGGTGCCCCGCCGAGCACAATAGCCTCCACACGAATCCCTCCCCGTTTACTGCCGAACGGTGGTCTTTAAGGTTTCTCCGACCGAATGACTTGCATCATACTATTCTCAGCATTCTCGACATGTTCTTGCGCCAGTCTACGCGCCGTTTCCGGATCACGAGCCGAAATTGCATCAACAATCTCTCGGTGTTCCTGTAAAGCTATTCTCATTCTCCCTGGATAGGAGAGCGAAGTCTGCCGGAAGACCTGAATCTGTTCTCTTAAATTGTTGATAATCTGAGCCAAGCGTTCATTCCTACTGGCCTGGTATAATATCTGATGAAAACCAGTATCGACCTCAACCATCCCTTTTAGATCGGCTTTTTCCATTTGCTCCACTGATTTCACATACTGGCGTTCGAGCTTTTCCAATTCTTCATCGGTTATTCTTTCGGCCGCTAAAGCGGCTGCCAACCCTTCCAGTGCGCCCCGGATTTCAAAGACTTCTACGACGTCTTTCATCGAAAGACTGGCTACATAAGCCCCTTTCCTCGGCACCATTAGTACTAAACCTTCCAGTTCCAGTTTGCGGATTGCTTCCCGCACCGGGGTCCTGCTTACCCCAAGTTCTTCTGCCAATTGAATCTCCATCAATCGTTCACCTGGCTCGAGTTGGCCATTGATAATGGCTTCACGCAGAGCTTCAAACACCAGTTCCCTGAGGGGTTTGTAACTATCCAATTTAATCGGAACCAATGGTTTTCTAGCCATAATCTTACCCCCTTTTGTTTTTAGTCCGCAATGACCAATCCTTTATCCACAAAGGTACCCTCATAGGTCCACCAACCTCTGTCTCTTAGCTTGGCGTCAATCGCGGTAAAACACCGGTCGGGAGTAGGGCGAAACAGAAATAAGGTCGGACCACTTCCCGTCATCCGTACCGGAAAACCTAAACCGGTCAACCAGTCCATCACTTCTTGAATCTCGGGATACAGCCGAAGTGTAACTTTCTCTAAAATATTACCCCAGTATTTCGTGATCGGGAGAAATTCTCCCTGTTCCAGAATTGACAATACCTTTTCCATCTCCGGATGCCGATCCTCCGGAGTTAAGTCCAACTTCTTATAAACCAGCGCCGTACTCACGGTAAAAGGCGGTTTCGCCAAAAAAACTGACCGCGAAGAAAGGGGCGGGAGTGGAGTCAAGCGTTCTCCGATCCCTCTAGCCAGGACCGTGCCACCGGTAAGAAAAAAAGGAACATCGGCACCGAGAGTGGCCGCTAACTTGCTCAAAGTAGTTATGGGCAGATTCAAATCCCATAACCGGTTCAAGCCCACTAAAGCCGCAGCGGCGTCGGCACTACCGCCACCTAATCCAGCTCCCACCGGTATGTTTTTATGGAGGATGATCCGCGCCCCCTTTCGCCGACCTGTATATTCAATTAGCTTTTCGGCAGCGCGGATAATTAAATTCCGTCCATCAGTTGGTAGTCGCCGTTCATTGGTTTTTAGGGATAAAATTCGTGCCGGAAAAAAGTATAGTTCATCATGGAGACTGATCGACTGCATGACCATCTCCAACTCATGATAGCCATCCTCTCTTTTTCCGAGCACATCCAAAGCTAAGTTGATCTTGGCATAAGCTTTAACTCTGATCTTTTCCATCTTCGCTTTATTGCCGCATCCTTCCATTAACAGGTGACTACGCTCTTCGCTGGCATCGGGCCTTCTTAAAACCTCGCTATGTATAAAAGCCCGCCTGCAAAGGCGGGTTTCAAAGAATTGACCGTGCACCGTCCCTCGACGGACTCCCCCCGGTCGTGCCATGATCGTTAGCTCCAACCAGGTTGCCCCGCGGCACACGAAGTTTTCGGCTTACCGTTGCTTCCTCCCGGACCTGGCGGGGTTCACCGGACTCCGTTGCGCAGGACCTGATCTTCAACACCACTTGTCATCGCCGGTACCACGAAGAGCCGCCTCAAGCCGGAATTCAACCCTGCTATAGCGGGTTGCAGGTTACAGGGCACCGCTACCTCCCCGTCTAGCACGGTCAAAATTCA
>JAAYGU010000092.1 GCA_012727535.1 Bacillota bacterium
CGTACGGAACGGTTAGCCCGGGAGATCGAAACGGTGGCAAAAGCCAATGGTCTGCCCTTTGAAGTGGTGGCAGGGGCCGGCGCCGACCCGCGAACGATCTTGGGTGCGGGTTACCGCAATAACGTACCGGTTTTAGTCAGTGTCCCGCAGTTAGTTGGCGGCGGGGCGGTTGGCTTAGCGGTGGCCGATTCGATTTCGATTACCGAAAGATGTACTCGGATTGCGCACATGCTTGGCTCGGCCTCGATGATTATTGAATCAGCAGTGGCATTAACCCAGGAGATCCATGACGGGCCGTTTGAACGTTTTACCGGTCATGGGTTATGGGCCGATTGGCAGGGTTATTATACCTTTTCTTTGGCCGATAAAAAGCTGCTGCGGATTGATTTAGATCCTAATTTAGAAAAAGCCTGGCAGCAGCAGCGCGAATCCAATCTTGTCCAGGAAGCGATTGCTAAGGGGTTGCCGAAGACAAAATTAACCGGGGTTCCTTTCCGGATGGAGATGTCGGGGTTTGCCCGCTTGCCGGGCAGTCTTCCAATCATTGCGGATATTGGCACCATTTGGCCCATTTTAGCCTGGCAAGTAAGCGAACGCCTTGGCATTAAACTTGATTTTATCTCTTATCCCCAATCCACAGCCGAAGGGCAGGAAATACGCGAATGGATTGTGCGTGAAGTAAAATTTGCCGATCGGGAAAAGATGCTGGCGGAATTCCAGAAATGAAAAAGAATGAATTAAGCGCCTGTTTACCGGGAGAGACAGGCGCTTAATTGTTTGGCTGTTTTCTATGCTTCTTTTTACTTTGGTAAACAGTAATTACCTTTATCGATGTAACGGAAGATATGCTATAATCGTAAACATGGAGGAGATATTATGTTAAGTATCTTCCGTGAAGAGTTTGTCAAAGATTTATTGGTCTGGTTTTTTGTTAGTATTTTAATCGCCGCGCTCTTTGCAGCAGGAGCGGGGTTGATTGCTGATCGTTATTTTTCTAACACCGTCGATGGTTTAATGGGGGATCAGGGGGAGTTTGATCTCCTCTTTCAAGTCCGTTCCGACTTAAAGACCGAAGCGGTTGCTCGGCTGCAGGAGATTATCCAAGAGAAGGTTCCGGGTTCAACGGTGAAGACCGGGATCAGCATCGCCGGAAAAACAGCGGTCTATGTTGGACTAGCGCCGAAGTATCGTGTGAAAGAGGTTTATACCAATTTAGGTTACTATTTTCGGGATATTCCAGGAACGGGCGGTTTCAGCTTAATGACGGAGCCACGGGTGACTATAGCGGCGCTGCCCGGAGCGGTACTTGATCTGTTCATTCGGGAAGCGGAAAGGATTCCCGGGGTACGTTTTGCTTTTAGGGACGGGTCAAGCATTGCCGTTTTGCTGGAGGAAGAGACCAATACTAAACAAATATCCGATGAGCTCAAAAGGCTATTGCAGGATTATCGCCTTTTAGAGATCCGTCTTCCCGATGGCTATCAGGTGGAAAATTCGGTTGAGATCGGGAAGGAACTGGCCAATCGTTTAGCTGGTCAGGGCGGGATCTCTTTGGTGAGAGATGTTACCTCCGGTCAGAGTTCCGATCAGCAACAAGCTCTTCTTTTGACCATGGCAGAGATGAAAAAATTCCTTCTTTCCTATGCAGGGCAGGTTAAAATCATTCCCACGAAAGGTACAGAGCTCAGACCGGGTGATCTGGTGGTGATCGATGGTCGGGAGGAAAGTTCCTTAAGACAGGGAGAACGGGTAAAAGCAGAGGATCTGATTGTGAAGATTACCTCAGCGGAGAGAGACGGAGAGTTGCAGGGGTTGATTATCCAAGGGGAATCCGGTTTCCATTCCACTGCTCTTCCCGCCCGGTTAGTGGGGGATAATAAAAAGATCGGTGCGGTGGTCGCGAACGTGATTGTGGATAGTCCAAAGCAAAAACTGGCTTCGGTCCTGGATGAATCTATTAAGTTATTAGGGAAAGTTAATTCGTTTCAGGATCTGCCGTTGCAGGCGGGCGAGGTGATTACGGCCGCTGAGACAATCCAGGCTGCTTTGGATAGTATTTATGGGATGGAAGCAGAGAATCCGGATCTAGAAAAGATTAAACGGCTCGCCGCTTTGCTGGAGGGGACCGGGAATGAACTCGAAAGTATGGCGACTAATCTGTCTCGTCTGCGTTGGGTCGAAACGCAACTGGAAAACGCGATCGGTGGATTGGAAGGAATTCAAGCCGTTACCCGCCTCGGGTTATTCCCCCAGCAGGTCGCCTATTACGGTGATCTGGGGCAGAAAGTGGGCTGGCTCGATCAGGAGATTGACCGACTGCTTGACGGGTTAAGAGAGAAGGCGCGGGCCCTCGATCGGTTTATTAACCAGTTTAACCCTTTAGTCCAAATTTTGCTGGAGTGGAAAAGCAAAACGACTTCCCTTGCTCAGCAGTTGACGAAGGTAGAAAATCTGGTCGGTGGAGGGGAAGGCGCCTTGGCGGTGCTGACCGAACTAACCGGGATCTCTGATGACAGTCTTAACACTCTCCGGGAACTGGATTTTGCCGGAATGCGGGAAGAGCTTGCTCCGTTTGAAACCGGTCTCCAAGTGCTTAGTGAGACTAATGTCATGATGATCATTGAGCAACTAGAATCAATTAAAGCCTCGTTACCCAAACTGAGGGACGAGGAGATCGGCAAGACCGTTGAATTGTTGGACAGTTATTTAAATGGCGAAGTGATCCCGGGAGAAAAGGTGCAGTTGTTTGTCAATGCCGGCTTTGACGAGCAGGCTGTGACGGAAATGGTCGGTGATTACTTTAAGTCGGATCAAGTTCGGCTTTTATCATTACCGGCGGGGGTCGTGCAACCAGATGTCCGGAATGAAGTGACCAGGCTCTTAGGAGAGGTTAGGGGGGTAATTGCGGCGTTGGCGGTAATTATTATGGCGATTTTAACTTTTTTGCAGGACCAGGCACCGGTTTTGGCGATTTTTCATCACTTAGAACTGGTTGCTCCTCTTCCGGAAAGGGTTAAAACCCAGAGGAAGCGGGGAATTAAGATTGTCACTTACCGACGGTTCTTCCCCTGGCTTTACGCCGCTGGACTCGGAGCTATTTGGTTATGGGTGACTGTCCAACTGTCCGGGGCTAATATTCCCTATTTTCCCCGCCGGTATTTTTTCCTGGTCGGGGCCTTTGTCGGGATGCTCTTTTACCGGATGGCGGAGAAGTTTCACCAGTTGAAGATGGATGAAGTGACAGCCGGCTATGCTCTTGGACTTTCCTTTACAACAGTAATGCGGGAGATTGTTATTCCCGCCGGGCGTCCGGGATTAATGCAGATGCTTAATCGGCGGAAGATGGTGATGAAATGAGCGTCGTACAACAACCCTTACTAAAGATCGAAGGATTACGGAAAAAATATCATCAAAGGGAAGTGCTAAAGGGAATAGATCTTAATCTTTTCCCCGATGAGACGATAATAATTATGGGACCCAGCGGCTGTGGGAAATCAACCTTAATTCGTTGTATCAACCGCTTGACCGAACCCGATGCCGGCCGAATCTTCTTTGATGGAGAGGAGATTACCCGTTTACCGGCACCACAATTGGCGGCGGTTCGTCGGAAGATTGGATTCGTCTTTCAGCAGTTTAACCTGATCCGGCGGTTAAATGTATTAGAAAACGTGATCTTTGCTCTCCGGCTGGCTGGTGATCCCGCGGAGGTGGCGGAAGAAAAAGGGCTTGCGGCCTTAACCCGTGTCGGTTTAAGAGCACGTGCCCTGAATTATCCGGAAGAACTGAGCGGTGGTGAACAGCAAAGGGTGGGGATCGCCCGGGCACTGGTCTTGGAACCCCGCTTAATGCTCTGGGACGAACCGACGGCAGCGCTAGACCCCATTTTAGTGGGCGAAGTTTTAGAGATTATGGAGGATTTGGTAAAACGTAAAGATACGGCCATGTTGGTGGTTACACACGAAGTTGGATTTGCTTACCGGGCGGCCGACCGGATCCTCCTGATGGATGAGGGCGAAATTGTGGAAGAAGGGACTCCGGAAACAATCCTTACTACACCCCGTTCAAAAGTTGGCGAAAAATACAAAAAACTATTAAAAACTTGAGAGAAACATGGTATACTAAGAAAGATAAATTTTCGTGTCGGAGGTGTATGCTTGAAAGGTTTTCAGCAAACATTGAAGAATAAAATATCAATAACCGGCCAGGCCCTCCATTGTGGGAAGGATGTTTCGGTACATTTAATTCCGCAACCGGTCGATACCGGAGTGTTGTTCGGTCGGACCGATCTTCCTGGTAAGCCGGTATTAAAAGCCGTACCGACCAATGTAGTTGATACCCTTAGAAGTATGACCTTAGGGACAAACGAATGGCGGATCCAAACGATCGAACACCTAATGGCTGCCTTACACGGATTAAAAGTGGACAACCTTCTGGTGGAAGTCGATGGGCCGGAATTACCGTTGGGCGATGGAAGCGCCCTATATTTTGTGGAAAAGATCCTGGAAGCTGGACTGGTGACCCAGGATAAACCGCGTAAAGTGCGGAAGATCACTTCACCGGTGGCGGTAATTGATGAGCGTGAACCCCATTCTTACCTAATTGCCTTACCGGGGAAGGGATTAAGGCTCAGTTACTATTTTACCTCCGACCATAAAGTGACAGGTAATCAGTTTGCTCAGTATTTGATCTCTCCGGAGAATTTCCAGCAAGAGATCGCTCCCGCACGGACGATTGCTTTCTACCGGGAGCTGGAAGCGCTCCGCCAACAAGGACTAGCTTTGGGCGGAAATATGGATATTGCAGTGGTGGTTGGAGAGGATAGCTATCTAAATACCCTGCGGTTTGAGGATGAGATTGTTCGCCATAAAATTCTCGATCTCCTAGGTGATCTTTATTTACTCGGCCCGATTGAGGGAGAGATTATTGGCCTTCGTTCCGGTCATAAGCTTGATTTGGAATTAGCTTTAAAGCTTGAAAGCCATCTGGAATAAGGGGGATTATGGGATGGAGATTAACCGGATTAAAGAATTACTGCCGCACCGGTATCCTTTTTTATTGGTAGATCGTGTTTTATCTATGGAGCCACGGAGACGGATTTCCGCGCTGAAGAATGTGACGAATAATGAAGAATATTTTAATGGACATTTTCCAGAACGTCCGGTCATGCCCGGGGTCTTAATTATCGAAAGTATGGCGCAGGCTGCCGGTCTGGCATTGTTGGTAGAAGAGGAACACAGGGGAAAAATCCCCTTTTTTACCGGAATCGATAAAGCACGTTTCCGGCGTCCGGTGGTTCCCGGCGATCAGCTTCAACTGGAGGTAGAACTTCTCCGGGTGAAAGGGAATGTTTGTAAAGCCAAAGGGGAAGCATTAGTCGACGGTAGAGTAGCAGCTGAGGCTGAATTAATGTTCGTTTTAGGTTAAATTCATATTCAGATATTAATAATTGAGGTTGGTAAGGAGGCCCCCCTAGATGAAAGTAATAGAAAACAAAGTCCTTCCGTTAAGGGAAATCCATGAAACAGCAGTTATACACTCTGGCGCTGAATTAGGCAAAAATGTGGTAATTGGACCATATGCGATTATTGGTGAAAATGTTGAGTTAGGTGACGGTTGTATTGTGGGGCCGCATGTTGTGATTGAAGGTTGGACGAAGATTGGTGCTAACAACAAATTTTTCCATGGGGCTTCGATCGGTGGTGAACCGCAGGACCTGAAATTTAAAGGTGAAAAGAGTTTCCTTTTCATTGGCGATGGAAATACCTTCCGAGAAAATGTTACAGTCAACCGTGGAACCGAAGGCGGAGGTGGAGAGACGAGAATTGGCAATAACAATTTGTTTATGGCCTATAGTCACGTAGCCCACGACTGTCAGGTCGGAAACAATGTTGTCATCGCCAATTGTTCCGCTTTAGCCGGTCATGTGACGGTGGAAGACCGGGTGGTAATTGGCGGGTTATGTGGTATCCACCAGTTTACGAAGATTGGTAAGCTGGCCATGATCGGCGCTTGCACCAAAATTGTAAAGGACGTTCCCCCCTTTGTTATTGTGGATGGTAATCCGGCCCGAGTAGCCGGGATTAATATCGTTGGCCTGCGCCGTAACGGTATTTGCCCCGAAATTCGTGATGAGATTAAGAAGGCTTACCGGATTCTTTACCGTTCAAACCTCTCCATCGAACAGGCGATTGAAAAGATGGAACTTGAACTACATGGAACGGAAGAGATTGACCATTTTATCCGTTTTCTCCGCAATGCCGAACGGGGGATCTGCCGTTAAGAAGCAGAGGGAGAAGATGGTGGTGAGACTAGACGGGAGTCTAGTCTTTTTAGATCAAGGCTTGAGTGAAACTTCGATGCTCGATAGAATCTCCGCCCGGTTGGGATATTGTCTTTGGCTCCCGGAAGCTCTTCAAGCATTCTAGGGTTCAACCCTTGGCTCCAATCGGGTAACCGCTTTAGAGTACCTCCGTGTACTCGAAAGCGCTCGCGACCTCCTGTCGCTCGGCCTGATTTTCGCCAGTGTTTCACCAAGAATGCCGATGAAGATCTTCAAAGTCGCTTGCCAGGCAACATCCCAACCGGGCTGGGTGTAATTGCACTTAGAGTGGTCGGCTTTGATCGTTATTAAATAACTTCGGCTTCCAGAAGTTTTTAAAGTATTCTAACGTACAACCTTGGCTCTGATCGGGCAAGCGCTTTTGGGGGATGGGCAGTTATAAAGTTTTAACCAGGAATGCTAAATAAAAAGCCGGAGTGGTTGTGAATAAATAACACTGTCATGAATGGGGGAAAGGGTATGAGTTGGGGAATTATAGCCGGGCAGGGGCTACTCCCCTTAGAAGTGGCGAGGGGAATGAGAAATGAGGGCATTGCGCCGGTCATTCTCTGTCTGGCGGAGAATGTGGAGCTTTTTCGTCAAGAGGGATTTACCGCCGGAGAAGAAACTTTAGGCCAATTAGCTGCTATTCTTCGGTTTTTGCTAGATCATCAAGTCGATCGGCTGGTCTTAGCCGGTCGGGTTGGTAAGGAAGCATTGTTATCCGGGAAAGGCCTTGACCAGGAGTTGATGAACCTTTTCGCTAAGTTGGAACAGAAGAATGATGATGCGTTGCAATTGGCTGTAGTTCGCTACTTTGAGGAGCATGGGATTAAGGTTGAGGCTCAAACGAGGTTTTTAACGCATTTGATTCCGCAGGAAGGTTTACTGGCGGGTCCGCCTTTGAGTGAACAGGAAAAGCAGGATCTGAGGCTCGGGTTTATGATGGCCAAGGAGGTTGGCCGACTGGATATTGGACAAAGCGTAGTGGTGAAAAAAGGGATGGTTTTAGCGGTAGAGGCCGCCGAGGGGACGGATCAGACCATTTTGCGCGCCGGAAGACTGGGCGGCGCCGGGAACGTGGTGGTTAAAGTGGCTAAACCCAAGCAGGATTTACGGTTTGATCTACCAGCGGTTGGAATGACCACCCTTGAAGCTTTAATCAACAGTCAGGCCCGGGTTTTGGGAATACAGGCCGACGCCACCTTTATCTTGGATAAAGTGAAATTTTTAGAAGAAGCAGAAAGGCATGGTATTTCGGTGGTTGCGATAGATGATCTTACCAGTATTGACAAGTGATGATAGAAGGTTTAACGGTAGAGATCGCGAATAACATAAGATGATCTAGAAGAGTGGGGAGTAAGGAGACAAGGAGAGGAAAGAATGAAGTTAAAGCTTAAACCGGCGATTTTTATGATCGCAGCCCTCATCCTTGCCGCGCTGTTCATGATGGTATTTATAAACCTTAAACCAAAAAGCAAACCAATCGAGTTACTACCTCTTGTTCGGGAGGAAGATATATCCGGCCAAGAAATACCTCAGCTCAAAGGGGTAGAAGTTTCCCTGTTCGATCAGGCGAATCGACTCAATTGGCGGCTGACCGTGGAGAATCTGATCGAAGAAGCCGATGTTTACCAACTTTTTGGGATAGAGGGAGTGTACTATACTGCTCAGGGGGAACATTATTTGTTCCAAGCGCCGACCGGAAAGATGGGTAAGGATTTTGACTGGCTCCAGCTTGCACCGGAGGTTACGATCGACGGAGAGGAGCTGGCCATGCAGGCTGATGAAGTGAACTGGAAAGCCGACACTGGAGAGGAGATTACCGGTAAAAAATTGGTAGTAGAGAGGAAAGGCTTTACGGTTCGGGCTGGGGAGTTCAGGTTTAAACCGGAAGAAGGTGGGCTGATTGTCCCCGGAGAGTCTCATTGGTCTTTTAAGTAATTATTTAGTAAAAAGGAGCAGTTCATGCGAACAAAGAATCTTTTATTACTCTTCTTATCATTTGTGTTTATTTTGAGTTGTAGTCCGCAGGAAGCCGCGTTGGCCCTTGCTGTAAGTGACTTTGAAGTGGTGGTTCCGGCTGAAGGTTTGACTGAGCTTGATTTAAAAAGTGGAGTATGTATCTATCGAGGGCAGCCGGAAAGGCCGATCCGTGTGTTGGTTTCTTCGCCGCAGATGCAATTGACGGCGGTTACGATCATTTACGATCAGGAAAAACAGTTATTAACCGCCAACCAACAGGTGGAGCTTGAGGCGGAAGAAGACGGGGTACAAGTGGCCGGTGAACAGTTGGAGATCACCGAGGAGTGGGCGAAGCTACCTGCTGGCGGCCGTATTGTCTCAACGACCGAGGAGGCTTCCCTGGTCAGCAGCGGAACCCTTTGTTACTTGCGTGCAGAAGAGATTGTTCAAGCGACCGGAGGATTTACTCTCTTTTACGAAGATTGGAGTTTAAGCGGAGACCAGTTGGAAGCTAACCTGGCGGATGGTTTCTTTACGGGGCGCGGGGCGCTAAGTTTTGAACATCCGGAGGTCGCCGGGGAAGCGGAACGGATCGAATATGATCAAAAGAACGAGCTCATAACTCTGACCGGCTCTCCCCATCTACGCTGGGCGGATGGTTGGTTGCAAGGGGCGGAAGAGACTGTTATTATCTATGACTTAACTTCGGGGAAAGCAAAGGCGGTAGGGCCAACCAAGATGCGGTTTTCCCAAGATACGGTGGTGAATCCCGATGGCGATTGAAGTTTCCGGTTTAGTTAAAGAGTATAATAAACGGCGGGTGGTCGACCATGTCAGTCTGCAGGTTGAACCAGGCGAGGTGGTCGGCCTGCTTGGACCGAACGGTGCCCGTAAGACTACGACTTTTTATATGATTGTTGGTCTAGAACGGCCTTTATCAGGATGGATCAAAATCGATGGCCATGACGTTACTAAATTGCCAATGCATATGCGGGCCCGTTATGGAGTGGCTTATTTGGCGCAAGAACCGTCGGTCTTCCGGAAACTAACGGTTGAAGAGAATATTCTCGCGATTTTGGAATTAATTATGAAAGACCCGGCGGAGAGGATGAAACGGTGCCAACAACTGATTGACGAATTTAATCTGAACAAGATCAAAAAGCAGAAGGGTTATATGCTCTCCGGGGGTGAACGGCGGCGGGTCGAGATTGCCCGGGCTTTAGCCCAAAACCCGCGTTACATTTTGTTGGATGAGCCTTTTACCGGGGTGGATCCGATCGCCGTTGCTGATCTACAGGATATTGTCGGAGAGTTGAAGGAACGGGGGCTAGGGGTGCTGATTACCGATCACAGTGTCCGGGAAACCCTGGCGATCACCGATCGGGCGTATATTATGTATTCGGGGAAAATTCTGGTCTCCGGTGAAGCCGAAGCGATCGCTTCTGATGAAAAGGCACGTAAGTTCTATCTGGGTGACCGCTTTAATATGTAAGGGAGCAGTTGAGCGATGAGGATTATTACCAAGTATTTAGTGAAAGAATTAATGGGCCCCTTTCTCTTTGGCGTGTTGGCCTTTAGTGGAATGTTCCTTGGTTCCTCTTTAGTTAATGTCATTCAATGGGCGGAAAGATTCCAGGTTCCCTTCTGGTCAATCCTTAAATTGTGGTTCTATACGGTCCCGGAGAATATGGCTTATGGGGTTTATATCGGGATCCTCCTGGCGACCCTTCTGGGTTTGGGGCGATTGACCAGCCATAGCGAGACCATTGCTATGCAGGCCGGTGGGGTTAGCTTTTTACGGATTGCTACTCCGGTTCTCTTGATCGGACTCGCGGTCAGCGGTGTTAGCTTTTTTCTGAATGAGACGATTGCTCCAGCGGCTAAATTAGCTTATCGCCAAGAACGGGCTTATCTGTCTCAGGATAAGCCGAAAGGGGTAGTGGAAGAGTATTTCTATAATGAAAAAGGCAAGAACGGCTTCCAGCGGCTGATTTACGCCGAAAAATACTATGTGGCCGAGGAAAGATTCATCAATATCATGATTCAGGAGGTCCAGGATGGTAACCTGGTCCGAACGATTAAAAGTAAGGAGTTATTATGGGGAGACGAAGGATGGTATTTTAAGGAAGGAGAGATCTTTTACTATCGGGAAGATTCCGTGGTGCCGGTCCGGGTGACCGAAGGATATAATCCCTCCGGGTTTGAGAAGACTCCGGCGCAAGTCAGAAAAATGGCGCAGCGACCGGAGGAGATGAGTTGGTGGGATCTACGTTGGTATTTGAAGAACACCGAGGTTAATGCAAAAACCAGAAGACGGTTAGAGGTCCAACTTCATTTAAAAACGGCTTTCCCATTTGCCTGTTTCATCTTTGCCTTGTTAGGAACACCCCTCGCTCTACAATCACAGCGGCGTACCGCCTCAGCCGGGCTCGGCATTTGTCTGATTAATGTGATCTTCTACTATTTGCTGATGTCCTTGGGCACCTTCTTAGGACAAACAGGTGTTACTCCTCCCTGGGTAGGGGCCTGGCTGCAAAATATTGTGTTAGGGTCTTATGGCGGGTACCTCTTTATAAAAAAGGCGCTCTATCTTAGCTGAGGGGGAGCAAATTGTACGGAATAGTATTAGTTCTAATCATTGCTTTATTGGGGGGGCTGATTGCGCTCCTGGGCGACCGGGTAGGGATGAAAGTTGGGAAGAAGCGCTTATCCCTGTTTGGATTGCGTCCCAAACATACCTCGATGATCATTACGGTGGTGACCGGGATCTTAATTAGCGGTTCCACCCTTCTGCTCTTAACGATTGTCTCCCAGGATGTGCGGACCGCCTTGTTCCGGATGAAAATCATCCAACAAGAGTTACTGCTGCAGCAGCAAAAGTTGGACGATTTAGCCCAAGAGACCAAGGCCCTGAAGGAGAATAAAATTGCCCTTGAGGTTGAGAAGGAACGTTTGCTAAAGGAAGTCCAGGCTTTTTCTGCCGAAGCGTTATTGCTGCGGGCGGATCTTAATCTCCCGGAAACCGAGCGGGTAATCTTCTTAGCGGGAGAAATACTAGTAGCGTCTGTGGTCGAAGCGGGGTCAGGCCCGACAGAAACAGCGGACCTTATGCAATCGATGTTGGCGGAAGCGAACCGTCTAGCCTTGGAGCGCGGAGCGCGCCGGGAGACACGTCCGGATGAAGCTCTCCTTTTAAGTAGCGACTTTTCCGATTTGGAAGCTTATGCGGCCCACCTAGCGGCGCAAGCGCAGCCGGGAGTGTTGCGTTTAGTGGTGACACAGGACACCATGGTTTTTGCACCGGCGCCGGTTGCTTTTCAATTTTTCCCAAACGCCCTGGTTTTCCGGAAGGGGGAAGTGGTGGCCGAGACAGAGGTTTCCCCGCTTTCTTCCGAGAATGAGGTGCTTAACCAAGTCCTTGATTTACTGTTGGTGCTAAGGAAAAAAGCATTGATGCAAGGGATGATCTCCGAACGGCAGTACGTCGGGGAGAACCTTTCCCCGCAGGAAGTTAATCGAGTGGTTAAAGAGTTAAAAACGAAAACGGCGCCGGTAACATTACAATTGATTGCTGCCGCTGATACCTGGCGGGTAGAAGGTCCCGTTGAGGTGAGAATCCAGTTGGTAACGAAGGATGAGGAACATGAGAATCCTGGCGCTTGATCCGGGTAAACAAAAATTCGGGTACGCCGTGCTGGATCAGGAGAAAAAGGGGTTAGCCCAAGGGATTGCAGAGGTAGAGAAGGTCGAGGCGGTCTGCGCCGCGCTGACCACGCGCTTTACTCCTCAAGTGGTGGTCATTGGGGATCGGACTGGAAGCAGGGATTTTTACGCCTTGCTCCAAAAAATCTTTGCCGGAAAGCTAAAGCTCGCTACGATCAATGAGGATGCATCAAGTTATGAAGGGCGCCGGCGTTATCTCCTTGCCAACCGGAAAGGGTGGCGTCGCCTTTTCCCTTTGGGCTTGCAGTCCCCTTCCCGGCCGTATGATGATTTTGTCGCGGTGATCCTGGGTGAACGTTATCTCGATTCACTCGGTCACCAGGAGTAGAATATTTTTATGTTGTTGCTGGTGGAAGGCTTCGGTTTAACAACAACCGAAGCTCTTTGTTTAAGATTATGACCGGCTAATGATTGAACCATGGTCAGCGGATTAAGTAATTGTAGCCTTCAATCGTAAACTCATCAGCAATCTCCAGTTTATCCTGGAGTTGTTTAATTACCTCGCTGTTGATCTGGGCTGGTGCTTCCCCTAAGGTCTCCCGGTAGATACGGCGACTGACATTGCTCTCCGGATGTTCGGTGACAAACCGCACAATCGCGGAGATATTTTTTTTGTGTTCCATTTTAATACCTCCTCGGGCCAGCGCTTTTAGTATATGATCCGGCCTAATCTATTTTAACCGGGACGTTTTTAAAAATACGAAGATCAGGCGTTTGGCAGGTAAGCCGGAAGAGCAGGACAGACATAGGATGTACAAACACCCTGAACGAAGGGAAAAAGGAGGAGGAAAGATGGAGGTAAATGTCATCGCCGAAGCCACAGTTCAAGTTTTGGTCGAAGATACGGTTGACCTTTTTACCCCGGCGCTCAAGATCGATGAAATTAGAGCGGAAGTTCGCGATCTCCGGTGTAATATTATTCCAGGTAAGGTAATTTTCCAGGGGATCCTGCATAAACAGATCTTCTTCGTCAATGAGGATAATGTGGTTGTACACCAGGGAGTAGATATTCCTTTCTCTGGCTTTGTGGAGATAGCGGCGGCAGAACCCGGGCAGATTTGTCAGCTTGCTGCCATCATTGAATTTATCGAATTTGAACTGCTGTCGCCGACTTCCCTCCGGGAAATTACCGTGATTAGGGTCAACGTCCGTCTGTTGGATATGCTGCCTTTGGAAAACGTGCTCATCACTACTCCAGCCAATCAAGCGATATTTCTTGGCAACCGGAATAGTTTTGTCGCGCGGGAAAAGGTTACATCAACCAAAAAGTATGTTTAACCGGGTAATCCCGGTTTATTCTTAATGGTTGCCCGCTTTAGCTTTTAGAACAGTCTCTGAAAAGGGAACCCGTTGCGGTAAGGGTCCCTGGTTTGGTGGATTTATTTGCGCACTAAAAGTAAATCTCCAGCATTTGATTGTTGCTTTTTCCGTCTATATCATGTAAAATATATTATGCATTAGCATTAAGCGCCCGTAGCTCAGAGGATAGA
>JAAYGU010000093.1 GCA_012727535.1 Bacillota bacterium
CACCTGGACTATTAATATACACCGAAATATCTATTTCCGGATCTTCACTCTCCAGGTAAATTAGTTGCGCTACCACCAGATTGGCCATATGATCATCGATTGGTCCCCCGATAAAGATAATTCTTTCCTTCAGCAAACGGGAGAAGATATCATAGGCCCGTTCCCCGCGATTAGTCTGTTCGACTACCATCGGCACCAAGTTCATTCTGTTTTCACCTCTTCCCCTTTCTCTTCAGTCTCTGTCTTTTGCACCGCATCCACCAGTAATTTTATGGTCTTTTCCCGTTCAAGAGAAGACCTGATCCCCTCAACCACATTTGCCTTTTGCTCTTTCATCATCTTCTCTTGTGTCGCCGGGGGATAAAACTGCAATAAATATTCCAGTCGTTCCTTTATTTCGTCCTCACTTACCGTAATTCCTTCTGCTTTCGCCACCGCCGAAAGCACCAGATCAGTTTTAACACGACGTTCAGCTTGTGGACGCAGCTCTTCTCGTAAATCGTCCAGCGTTTTTTCGGAGTATTGCAGGTACTCCTCTAATTTTAACCCGCGGTGCGCAAAATCATGCTCCATATTTTGGATCATATAATTCAGTTCCCGGTCGATCAGGGTGTCCGTCAGTTCAAGACTGCTTCCTTCTACCACCTTTTCCACAACCTGTTCTTCGAATTCCCTGGCTGCTTGTTGCTCTTTCGCCTCTTGCCGCCTTTTCTTCAGATCAGCCTTTAGTTCCTCCACGGTCTTAAAGTCGCCTAAACTCTGCGCAAAATCATCGTCTAAGACCGGATAGTCTTTTACTTTAATATCATGCAGTTTTACCTTAAATACTGCTTCTTTCCCCGCCAGGTCGGTTTGGGGATAATCTTCCGGAAAAGTGGCTTTGACTTCCCGCTCTTCCTCCAACTCCATCCCGATGAGACCTTCCTCAAAACCCGGGATAAAACTACCGCTACCCACTTCAAGCGTATAACCTTGCGCCGCGCCGCCAGGGAAAGCTTCCCCATCCAAATACCCTTCAAAATCAATCCCCGCGAAATCGCCCTTCTCCAGCACCTATTTGTCGGCGCCGACCAGTTCGGCATGGCGTTCCTGCAGGGCTTTGAGCTCCGCCTCAACTTCTTCATCGGTGACTACCGGGTTAGCTTTTGCCAGAGCGATACCTTTGTTTTCGCCCAGTTTAACTTCTGGCAAAACTTCTACTTTAGCTTGAAACTTGAATGGCTTCCCTTCTTCAAGGGGCTCAGGAAAATCAATCTCCGGATGATCAACTGGTTCTAATTTATGTTCAAGGAGAGCTTCATAATAACCTCGGGAAACTAAAATTTCCGTCGCGTCCTGTAATAGAACTTCCTTTCCGAATTGCTGTTCGAGAACTTTACGGGGCGTTTTTCCTTTACGAAACCCCGGCACCGTCAGTTTTTGGACTACTTTCCGATAAGCCTGGTGGAAAGCATCTGCCACCTCTTTGGGGTCCGCCTCCATCTCTAGTAAAACCCGGTTATTCTCCAATTTATCCAGCTTAGTTTGCATAATGTTCCTCCTTATATCTCCAGTATATTTTAGCGTACGTTAGTAGTTGCTCCAACATAAGCCTCACATATTAATTCTAGGTTTTTCCATCAGCCTTTAAACCTCATCCGGCCTACTTTTTTGTTTAATGGCGCAGCAATGAGGAGCCGATAAAACCAACAGTTTTATCGGCCCACCTTGTCTGATCTGATAAAAAAACCGTAATCATTGTAACCCCAGGAGGGATCGAGTGTCAAGTTAAGGAATTGCATAATTCAATCAGTTACGATTTAACCACCATTTAATAAAGTTTTCTTGCCAAAAATAAAAAAGAACAACGGCCTAAGCCGTTGAAATTGCTGGTGCGAGTGAGGGGACTTGAACCCCTACGGTTGCCCACTAGATCCTAAGTCTAGCGCGTCTGCCAATTCCGCCACTCTCGCTTA
>JAAYGU010000094.1 GCA_012727535.1 Bacillota bacterium
AATCGAAGAAGGTTAACTGGCTCATTTGCTGTTTACCTAAGATTCGGGTAAAGAGGAATAGGCTGAAAAAACCGATTAGACCGCGGACGATAACAATTACTGTTTCGTTCAAGGGAATCACTTCCTTAGTATCTAGAAAGTAGGCTTGTCGACGCTCTTTGCCGTTTGTCACGTATCGTGCATGATTGCCGTTGTCATCCGTAACCCAGCCGGGCAGAAAGGTGCTCTATGTGACTGGAATTTCTGGGCAAAGTATTCTTAGCGAAGCGGAGGGTGAAACAGCGTTCAGTTCCGGCAGCGATACTATCTTGGATTAATAAGTTTCATCCTTTCATGTGCCCGAGTTTACTAGGATGGAGCGAATACTTAGAAATATAGAATTAAGGAGGCTGCGCATCTATTATGTGTACGCATGCTTTTTATATTCCTAGTTATGGGCTCTTATCCCCCGGACAAGGTGCCCGAACCGGCTAACAAGGGATAGGCAGGCCAGAAGATAAGCTAAAGTGAAGGCAAACATCCTGCTTTAGGCCAAGATGCTGATAAAAAAGCTTGTAAAAGTAGGGGGGGTTGCTTACAATATAGATAAGGTGGGCAGAAGAGCCACCTCGGTTTAAAAGCCGTGCGCTGCAGTAGGAGATGTAAAACAACTGATCGATTAAAAGACGAAGGAGGCAGACAATGTTTAAACCATACGGCATTATTCCTGCTCTAGTAACTCCGCTAGACGAAAATGGAAACTTATTGGAGGAAGCACTCCGCCGAGTAATCAATTATACGATTGCTGGGGGTGTGCATGGCGTCTTTATTCTAGGGACCACCGGCGAGCTTTACGGGCTGGATTGGGAAGTGAAAAAGCGCGCAATCGAGATCACGGTGGAAGAAACGGCTGGGCGGGTACCGGTCTACGCCGGGGCTGGTGAGATTACCACCCGTGACTGTATTAAACTGGTCAAATTGGCGGAAAGCATTGGTGGGGTCGCGGCGGTTTCGGTTTTAACGCCCTATTTCGCCACGCCGAACCAGGAGGAGCTAAAGGCGCACTATACCGCGATTGCTGCTGCTACAGAACTTCCGGTGATTCTTTACGGCAATCCTCCGCGCACCAATGTTCATCTTTCTCCTGCTTTGGTGGCGGCTCTGGCAAAGATCGATAATATTGTCGGAATCAAAGATAGTAGCGGTGACATGACGACAATGGGAGAATATATCCGGCTCACCAAGCAGGAAGAGTTTAATGTCCTGGCGGGAAGGGATACGTTGATCTTGGCGAACTTAGCTTATGGCGGCACCGGAGCGATTGCCGCGACTGCTAATATTGTGCCGGCCTTGGTCGCCGATATCTACAATTCGTTTATGGACGGCGACTACCAGGCGGCCCGGGAAGCCCAATTCCGTCTAGCTCCTTTGCGGATTGCGTTTGGTTTAGGTTCTTACCCGGTCGTGCTCAAAGAAGCATTACGGATGGTCGGAATTGACCCTGGTCATACTCTCGCTCCGGTCGGGCCCCTTAGTGAAGAAAACCGGCAAAAGTTGGCCAACATTATACGGGAACTAGGGGTCTACCAAATTATGTAACGATCATATAACTCATGTTACTCTAGATCACTTCAACATTTACAGAACAGTTTAGAGCAGAGGAGGAGTAGGAGATGGGGAAACTTGATTACGATAAACCATACCGAAGCGGACAAGTAACGAATGGCGTGCATAAAGCGGGAAACCGGGCGCATTTGCGCGCGGTTGGCTTGCTCGATGAAGACCTCGAGAAACCGTTTATTGGTATTGTTAATTCATATAACACTATGCATCCTGGGCATCAACATTTAAGGGAACTTGCGGAGGAAGTCAAGCTCGGGATCTGGACCGCCGGTGGAGTGGCTTTTGAGTTTAACACGATTGCGATCTGTGACGGTATTGCCCAGGGTCATGTCGGCATGAGGTATGTCTTACCCAGCCGTGACCAGATCACGGATAGTATCGAATTGGTCGCCGAAGCTGAGCAATTGGACGGTTTGGTATTTTTGGCTTCTTGCGATAAAATCGAGCCGGCAATGTTAATGGCGGCGGCGCGTTTGAACATTCCGGCGATTATGGTAACCGGCGGGCCAATGCTACCGGGATATTTTGGCGGACGGGAGCTTGCGATTGCTGATCTGCGCGAAGTAGCTGGTCAATGGAGAAGAGGAGAGGTAACGGCGGAAGACTTCTATGAGATGGAGTGCCAGGTATGCCCGGGACCGGGCTCTTGTGCTATGAATGGGACGGCGAACACAATGGCGATGGTCGCCGAAGTAATTGGCCTGACTCTACCCGGGTGTTCCTCTATCCATGCTGTGCAGTCCGCAAAGAGACGGATCGCCAAGCAAAGCGGGATCGAGATTGTGCGCCTTGTCAAAGAGAATGTGAAGCCCCGGGATTTTATTACCAAAAATTCCTTGGAAAATGCGATTAGAGTCTGCGCGGCGGTAGGCGGATCGACCAATGCGATGCTGCATATCCCGGCGATTGCGTCGGAGTTAGGGATCGAGTTGGAACTCGACGACTTCGACCGGTTGAGCAGGGTAACGCCCTATTTGGTTCGGATGAAACCGTCAGGAGACTACACTTTGCTTGATTTCGAACGCAGTGGGGGTATTCCGGCACTCCTCAAAGAGATGTTGCCGCTCCTCCATGCCGAAGAAAGAACGGTCACCGGGAAGACGATTAGGGAACTGGTCGCGGGAGTCAAGAACAAGAATCCGGAGATCATCAGGCCGCTCACGAATCCGGTCGCTCCGCACGGGAGTTATGGGGTGCTAAAGGGGAATCTAGCGCCGGAGGGTGCAGTGGTCAAAATCTCGGGTGTGTCGGAGAAGATGCGGTCGCATACCGGGCCGGCAGTAGTCTTCGATAATGAAGAGGAAGCGACCAAAGCGGTTTATGATGGGAGCGTAAAAGCCGGCGATGTTGTGGTGATTCGTTATGAAGGCCCGAAGGGCGGGCCAGGGATGCGGGAGATGCTGGCGACCACCTCTGCCTTGATGGGGATGGGGTTGGGGGACAGTACCGCCTTGATTACCGATGGACGGTTCTCCGGTGCGACGCGGGGACCCTGTATCGGACATGTTTCACCAGAAGCCGCTGCCGGCGGTTTGATCGGGTTGGTTGAAAACGGTGATTTAATCAGTATTAACATTCCCGAGCGTAAACTAGAATTGCTGGTCGACGAGGAAGAACTCGAGCGGCGGCGGAAAGAATGGCGCTGCTTAAAGAAAGAAATAACCAGCCCTGTTCTGAAGAGATATGCTGCTTTAGTGGGAAGTGTAGCGCAAGGTGCTGTTCTGAAGCAAGATTTTTAGGGGAGAGCGGCGAGGAGTAAGTGGCGAGAGATATATAGGGAGGTCACTATGGAACGTCCGGAATTACTGATCCCTGCTGGCAATCTAGAAAAACTACGTACAGCAATCCTCTACGGCGCCGACGCCGTCTATGCCGGGGTAGAAGGATTGAGCCTACGGGCTCACCAGGCTGAGTTTAGCATGGAGGAGCTGGCCCAAGGGGGCAAGGAAGCCCATCAAAAGCAGGTTAAGGTGTATGCCGCTTTGAATATTTTCGCGCGCGACAGCGATTTATCGCTGGTCGTTCAACGGGCGGGAGAACTGGCGGAGATCGGTGTGGACGCAGTGATCCTGAGCGACCCGGGGGTTTTGCGTCTCATCCGGCAAAACCATCCGCACCTGTCGCTTCATCTCAGTACCCAAGCCAACACGACCAATGCGGAGGCGGTCCGTTTCTGGCGGGAGCAAGGAGTGAGCCGCATCGTGCTGGCCAGAGAGTTGAGTTTGGCGGAGGTGGCCTGGATTAAAGCTGAAGTGCCCGAAGTGGAACTGGAATTATTCGTCCATGGTGCGATGTGTGTGGCCTATTCCGGGCGGTGTCTGCTCTCGGCAGCCTTAACGGGACGGAGCGCCAACCGGGGAGAATGCACTCATCCCTGCCGTTGGGGGTATGCTTTAGTGGAACGCACCCGTCCGCACGAACCATTCTTTCTGGAGGAAGAGCCCCGCTATAGTTATCTTTTGAGTTCGCGCGATTTACGGATGATTGAGTATTTGCCGCAGTTATTGGCGGCGGGGGTTTCCAGTCTGAAAGTGGAAGGGCGGATGAAAAGCGTCTATTACTTGGCGGTGGTGACTAGAACCTACCGGTGGGCCCTGGATGCAGCCGACCAAAACCCGACTGCTTACTCCTGCCAGCCGGAGTGGTTGGCGGAGTTGGATAAGGTGTCGAACCGGGGGTATACCACAGGCTTTTATTTTGGGGAACAAGAGGACGCCGCGCTGAATACCGGGCAGAGTTACCGGCAGAGCCACGGTCTGGCCGGTACGGTCCTCCGGCATTCTCCGCAGGAGCATAAAATCCTGGTGGAATTGAGAAACCGTTTATCGGCGGGCGATGAAACGGAGCTGTTGCTTCCTGAACAAACGGTTCCGCTCGATTCAGCAAAGATGACCGATGAAGAGGGGAACCCGCTGGCAGAAGGGCATAATAGTTACCGGGTTTACTTTCCGGTCGCCGACGGGCTGGAGATTCCAGCCGGAGCGGTACTCAGGCGAAAGATTACGGGCGATTAAAGCCCGTTTTCTTTTTGCCTCCGGGGCGGGGTGCCCGATCTCACGCCTCACCGGGAGGGAAGAAAAGAATGAGAATCCTTCAAACGGTCTCTATTTTCTTTAACTCTTCTTCAAATTGCCGGGCTGCCTGTTCATACTCTTCGGTACACTTAACCAGTTCCGTATAAAGCTGCTCAATTTCCGCATTCAGTTCTGCATTGCGTTTGGCCAGGCGGGCAATGGTTTCGCCGTCCCCAGCGGTCGAGGCGGCGACCAGTTGCTCGTTATTCGTTTGCAGCTCATTTTCTCTGGCCGTGATCGCCTTTTCCAACTGGCCTAAGGTCGATTCCAGCGGTCGTAAGACCATCGATTTGCGGGTAATGATGGCCGCTTTTTCCCGCCGGAGGGCTTTACGCTGGTTGGTGGGTTGGCGAGCAGCAGAAGCTTTCTGGTTTAAGCTGGGCTCATCCCGTTCGGACTCCCACCCGATCTCCTCGAGAAAACGCTGGTAACTACCGTTGAAAACCGCTACTTTATCCTGGTCGAAAACGATTAACTTGTTAACCAGAGCGTGCAGATACAGCTCGTTATGGGTAACGATCAAGAGGGCACCGTTATAAGCGTCGAGTGCTTCCAGTAGAGAATCGCCGGACTCCATATCCAAGTGGTTGGTCGGTTCGTCTAGCAACAACAGGTTGCTGGGGCTAACCAGCAATTTACCCAATAGGACCCGGCTTTTTTCCCCGCCGGAGAGGACCCGGATTTTTTTCAGGGCCAGGTCCCCACTGAACATAAAAGCGCCACTGATCTTTCTGGCTTGCTGGAGCGTACAGTCTGGGCTTGTTGACTCAAGCTCCTCGAGGATCGTTCTGTCCGGAGCAAGCCGTTCAATATTGGTCTGTCCGAAATATCCCATTTTTAACTCAGGGTGGCGGGTGATGGAACCCGCGTGGGGTGAAAGTTCACCGGCCAGGAGACGCAAGAGAGTAGTTTTTCCTTTGCCGTTTTTACCAATAATCCCAATCCGGTCGTTTTTCTCGACGGTTAAGCTGAAATCCTCGATCAGGTAAGGTGCCTTTCCGGTATACGAAAAAGAAAGCCCTTGTGCCTGGAGGATGATCTTTCCGGGCATCGCTGCTTCCGGGAAAGAGAACTCCAGTTCTTCGAGGGGGGCCAGCTTCTCCAGGGGTTCCTTTTTGGCCAGCATTTTGATCCGGGATTGTACGCGGCTGCTTAAGGTTGCTTTGTAGCGGAACCGGTTGATGAAGCGTTCGGTCGCTTGCCGCTTTTTCTCCTCATTAATCCGTGTTTTTTCGTAAATCTCCTCTTCTTTGGCCAGTTGGGCGTAGAATTTGGCAGTATTCCCGGCCATCTTCCTAATCTTCTGACGATGGATTCCCAGCGTATGTGTGATTACTTGATCCATAAAGTTACGATCGTGGGTGACGAGGATGAACTCATTCGGCCAACTCTGCAAAAAGCGGACTAGCCAGCGGATGGAAGTAATATCAAGGTAGTTGGTGGGTTCGTCCAACAGCAGGAGGTTCGGTTCGGAGATCAGGAGTTTGGCTAGGTTGAGGCGGACTTGGAATCCGCCGGAGAATTCTACTGGCGGGCGGTTGAAATCTGCTCTGGCAAATCCCAGCCCCAGCAGGATCTTTTCTGCGCGCCAGGTCTCGTATTTTTGGGCCGCGGGTAGACCGAGGCAGGCTTCTTCCAGAATGGTAGGGCGGGAGAACCGGAGCTGCTGATCCAGATAACCAAGGGTGTAGTTTTTGGGAAAAGTAAGTGTGCCGCTATCTGGAAGCTCCTGTCCGGACAGCAGACGGAGCAGGGTAGTTTTTCCATGGCCGTTCCGTCCGACCAACCCCACCCGTTCCCCTGGGTTGACCGTAAAATTAACGTCGGTAAAGAGCACTTGTTCCCCATATGTTTTGGAGAGATTAACTGCTTTGATCATTGTTGATCACACCTGAATGTTTCATTTAATAACTAACATTAATTTATATGCTGGTGGGTAAATAGTCAAGTCGGTGGGTTTGGGAAGAAGGTGGGGGGACGGCGGCCAACGGGCTGAGGGTAGAATGGGTTTCTGTTGAGGGGGTGATAAACAGATAAAATGATTACCAAAAATCGATAAAAATTACAAAGGGATCCCCACTTCCAAATTGAAGATATGATAAGGTATAAAATATTAGCATACTATTGTGTAAAATAAAAGCATAAAATAGTAGCGAAAAGCAAAAATCTTTATTACATTTCTATTAAGTAATTGTATAATTCAACGGCCGGTCTTTAGGTTACTCGATGTTTTAATAAACAAAATGATTTAGCGGCGAAAGTCGATTGCTTAGGAGGCTTACAGGTTAAAACGACGTTTTTAGCAGGTTAATACAAGGTTTATTTTTTAAGATTATAAACATGCTTCACTCTCTTGCCGATGGTATTAATGGTATTAATAAGGTATTAATAAGATTAAGTAGTGCTTTAAAGCTGAGTATGGGCTTGGGGGGTGGGAACAAAAAGTAGAGTGAACTGAGTGTGACCTGAAGTAAAGGTGAGAGAAGAACAAAGACAAGGAGGAAAGAACAGTAAATGAGGAAAAAAGCTTTATTGCTCCTATTGGTTGTCGTAATTGTAATGAGTGGAATCGGGATTAATGCTGCGCCCAAATATAAAGAAGCGCCGGAACTGGCTAAACTGGCCCGGGCGGGGCAGTTGCCTCCAGTTGAAGAGAGACTTCCCAAGGAACCGCTGGTTGTTGAGCCGGTGGAATCAATTGGAAAGTACGGAGGCACCTGGCGTCGTGCTTTTACGGGAATCAATGATTTCCATGCTTTTGGCCGGCAGGTGTATGATACGATTTTAAGATGGCCGCGGGATCCCAAAGATCCGATTAAGCCGGGGCTGGCCAAAGAATGGTATTGGTCTGATGATGGAAAAGTATTGACCTTGCGCTTGCGCGAGGGATTGAAATGGTCGGACGGACATCCCTTCACCACGGCTGACATTACTTTTTGGTGGTATGATATTGAGCTCGATACTAACATCACCCCAGCACCTCATCCGGAATGGGTAATTGACGGCAAACCCATGGAATTAGAGGTTGTCGATGATTATACAATTAAACTTAAATTCCCCAAACCTAACGGTTTGGCCGAAACCGTAGGTCTAGCCTTCCACGGAAACCAATGGCCGTTGGGTTTTGAACGGTTTGGGTTTTTTGCTCCCCGCCATTATTTGGAGCAATATCATCCCCGCTACAATCCGAAGGCTACATATGAGTTGTTTGAAGAAAAAGCTATAGATTACAATACGGAAAGACCGGTTATGACTGCCTGGAAGATTACGGAGTGGGGTCCCGGTGCCACCCGGTTAGTAGCCAAACGGAACCCCTATTACTGGAAGGTTGATCCGGCAGGTAATCAACTTCCTTACATCGATGAAATTGTCCTGACCTTATTCGAAGAAGTTGAAGCTCTGAACCTTCGTGCGATTGAAGGTGGTATTGACTTCCAATTCCGGCGGATGAGTCTATCCAACTACCCCTCATTCATGATGAATAAGGACCGTTATGGTTATGAGGTTCTGCTTTGGCCGGATGCGGTTCCTTCGAAACTTTGCTACTACTTTAACCAATCGATTGAAGACAAGGGATTACGGGAGATCTTCCAGAATCCTAAATTCCGGCAGGCCATGTCGCTGGCCATCAACCGCGATGAGATCAATGAAGTATCATACTTAGGCTTAGGTACTCCGCGTGCGTTTGTGGTAGTTCCTGATTCGCCATATTATGATCCGAATCAAGAACAACTCTATGCCCAGTACAACCCAGAACTGGCCAATAAACTCCTTGATGAAATTGGCCTAAAGAGAGGGCGCGACGGTTACCGGACCCGTCCGGACGGAAGTCGGCTGGAGATCATTGTGGAAGGTATGGAATGGGATCGAGCCACAACCGACGAGATGGAACTGGTGGTAGCAGCCTGGAATGAGGTTGGCGTAAGGACATCAATGAGAACCTCTTCACGGGAGCTTTACTGGACACGGGCTTGCGGTAATGAGATTCAAGTATCCACCTGGGTAGAAAGCCGGGCGATTGATCCGATGGTCGATCCGATTTGGGTATTCCCTTATGATGAGCGTTCCTGGATGGCTCCGGCCTTTGGTAACTGGTATGCCAGTGGTGGCAAGTTTGGAGAAGAACCGCCCAAGTACATTAAAGAAATGATGGACCTTTACGACCGGTATAAAACGACCGTTGACCGTGATGAGCAGATCAAAATCGCCAAAGAACTCCTCCGGAGAAATGCTGAAGGTTGTTTTGTTATCGGAACAGTAGGTTTAGTGCCGAATGTAGTAGTTGTCAAGAACGATTTCCGCAATGTTCCGGAAACCTTTACTACAGACTGGATCTACATGGCCCCGGGTACTTTGGATCCGTGTCATTTCTACTTTGATCGGTAAGACCGGGGGCGTTAGGTAGTAGGGTTTCTCAGCCTGATGGCAGGCAAACCAGTTGAATCAACAGGGCTGAGGAAACGAGAAGAGAAGTAGAGGCCGATGCGAACGGGCAAAGGGCCGGAAGTTTCGGCCTCTCTTTCCCTCCTTCCGAGGAATTAACAGGAGTGATAGAACATGCTCTCTTACATAGTAAAGCGCGTTTTGGGAATGATTCCTGCGATACTCATAATCTCCTTTATTACCTTTGTTGTGATCCAACTTCCTCCTGGTGATTTTGTAACCAGCGTTCAAGCACAAGTGGCCGCCTCGGGAGGGGGTATGGATGCTGCAACGGTTGAAGCGTTACGTGCGCGTTACGGGCTGGACCAGCCCATGATTGTACAATATTGGCGCTGGATCCGTGGTTTCCCCAAGGGTGACTTCGGTTTCTCTTTGGAATGGAACGCTCCAGTATGGGATGTAATCGCCGAACGGATGGGTTGGACGCTTTTACTTTCCGGTCTGGCGCTTGTTTTTATGTGGGTGGTTTCCATTCCGATCGGGATTTATTCAGCCAGAAATCAATATTCTTTGGGTGACAATCTCTTTTCATTTCTTGGTTTTTTAGGTTTATCAATTCCCGACTTTATGCTTGCCTTGATCTGGCTGGTGTTTGGTACATTAGTATTGGGAATACCCGCCTACGGTCTATTTTCGCCGGAGATGGTCGATGCGCCCTGGAGTATGGCCAAGTTTCTGGATTTGCTGAAACATTTGTGGGCGCCGGTGGTTATTATGGGAGTAATCGGAACAGCAGAGCTAATCCGTATTATGCGGGGAAGCATGTTAGAAGTTTTAAACCAACAATACATAACAACCGCCCGGGCCAAGGGTTTACCGGAAAGAACAGTTATTAACAAATACGCGGTAAGAATGGCAATTAATCCCTTGATCAGTGTCTTAGGGATGCAGGTTCCCAAAATGATTTCGAGTTCGATCATTGTCGGGCTGGTGCTGTCCATCCCAACCATCGGACCGGTCTTCTTACGTTCCCTGATATCCCAAGACATGTATTTAGCTGGATCGATTCTTCTGTTTACGTCCGTGCTGTTGCTGATCAGCAATCTTCTGGCGGATCTGGCCTTAGCCTGGGTAGACCCGCGGATACGTTATGAGTAAAGAGGGATGATGAGCGGAATGAAACATTATAAGGAAACAGCAGACTATATCAACAAAATGTATAATCGCCAAAGCCAGCTTGATGAATCGCTTGCCGACCAGATGCGAGAGTCGGAAAAGATAGCTGACGCCACCTCACAATGGCGTTTGATGTGGCGCAAATTCAAGCGTAACCGGATCGCTGTGGTAGGTGGCATTGTGGTATTACTCTTTTATCTGGTCGCTTTGTTTGGCGATTTTATCGCCCCCTATACATTGGAACAAAGAATGACCCGGTATTCCTATTTACCGCCGCAAAGAGTATACTTTTTTGCCGGTGGACGGTTTCAACCGCATGTCTATGCCCTGGAAACCGGGCGTGACCCAATAACATTGCAGCGAACCTATGTTCCGAACCCCGACAAAAGGATCCCGATCCGCTTTTTTGTCGAGGGGGCGCCGTATAAGCTCTTCGGGCTGATTCCGGCTCGGCGTCACCTTTTCGGGGTTGAAGAGGGGATCATAAGTTTGTTTGGAACCGACGGACAGGGACGGGATATGTTTTCCCGGATTATTAAAGGTAGCCAGATTTCTTTAACCATCGGGCTGGTTGGAGTGGCGCTCAGTTTATTAATTGGGGCTGTGTTGGGTGTGGCCTCCGGCTATTACGGTGGTTGGGTGGATAATGTGGTGCAAAGGCTCATTGAAATCGTCCGGTCCTTTCCGCCTATACCACTATGGATGGCTTTAACGGCCGCTCTGCCTCAACACTGGTCGCCGCTTTTGATCTATTTTACCATTACTGTAATCCTGTCTTTAATTGGCTGGACCTGGCTAGCCCGTCAACTACGCGGTAAAGTACTGGCTTTAAGAGAAGAGGACTTTATCATGGCGGCCCGGTTGGCCGGGGCAAGTGACCGCTGGATCATTTTTAAACATCTGATCCCTGCCACCTTCAGTCATATTATTGTCATATCGACTCTTTCCATGCCATCCATGATTTTGGCCGAATCTTCTTTAAGCTTTTTAGGGTTAGGGTTGCGTCCCCCGTTAACCAGTTGGGGGGTCTTACTGCAACAGGCGCAAAACACCCAGGTTTTATTGCTTTACCCGTGGCTGATGCTTCCTGGAGTTTTTGTAGCGCTTTCAATTTTAGCATTTAATTTTATGGGCGACGGTTTACGCGATGCCGCCGACCCATATACAGTGTAGGAGATAGCCATGCAGAACGAAGCGAAAAAAAACTTACTGACGATCAACAATTTAAAGGTGTACTTTAATACTTTGGAAGGGGTAGTCCGCGCCCTGGAAGGTGTTTCGCTGCGGATGAAACATGGAAAAACCATGGGTCTGGTCGGGGAATCCGGTTGTGGGAAAAGTGTAACCGCCCATACTATTATGAAGTTATTGCCTCCCAAATTATGCAAGATAATGGATGGCGAGATCTTGTTCCAGCGGCGGGAGAGCGGCGAAGTAATTGACCTGACCAAAATTGATCGGCAAAGTCAATTATACCGTTCCATCCGGGGACATGAGATAGCGATGATTTTCCAGGAACCAATGACCAGTCTGTCGCCGCTGTATACTGTAGGCAACCAGATCATGGAGGCTATTCTCCTCCATCGTCAAGTAACTCCAAAGGAAGCGCGGGAATTGGCCATCGAAGTGCTCAGAGCTGTAGCTCAGCCTGAGAAGTAAATTGACGAATACCCCTACCGGATTTCTGGTGGACAACGGCAAAGAGTGATGACGGCAATGGCTCTATCTTGTAATCCTACTTTGCTGATTGCCGATGAGCCCACCACGGCCCTGGATGTGACCATCCAAGCCCAGATCATTGAGTTATTAATGTCCCTACAGCAAAAGTATAATATGGCAATTCTAATGATCACCCATAATTTAGGAGTAATTGCCGAAATGGCGGATGAAGTGGCCGTCATGTATCTAGGCCGGATCGTGGAGAGTGGAACGGTAAAACAGGTTTTAGACAATCCGTTGCACCCGTATACGATTGGTTTAATGAGATCAGTACCGAGAATGGGAGCACCGGACCAAAAGAGACTGACCCCCATTCTGGGCAGTGTACCCGATCCCCTGGCGAAGGTTGAAGGGTGCGCCTTCCATCTGCGTTGTCCGGTTTACAAACAGAAAGGGTGTAGCGGAAAAGACGTCCCACCTTTAGTAGAGGTGGAACCAGGGCACTTTGTGCGTTGCCTGCTGTATCATTGATGATCATGAGAAAGGGGAAACCCGTATGACCGGTGATAATACTATTCTTGAAGTTAAAAATCTGACCAAACATTTTCCAATTTACCGGGGTTTTTTACGGCGCATCGTCGGTAATGTCCAGGCCCTTAATGATGTTAGTTTTTCCGTCGCTAAAAATGAAACACTGGGTATTGTCGGCGAGTCTGGATGCGGAAAAACCACTTTAATCCGGGTCATGATGCGAGCCTACGAGCCCACCAGCGGAGAAATGCTGTTTAACCAGAACGGTGAGATGATCAATATATATTCATTGAATAAACGCGAGCTAAAAGAGTTACGCCGTCACATGCAAATCATTTTCCAAGATCCGCTTTCCTCACTTAATCCCAGAAAAACAGTCTTGGAAATCATTGGCGAACCCTTACTTATTCACGGGGTGGCACGCGGGCAGGAATTAAAGTCAAGGGTAAGCGAGCTTTTGGACATGGTGGGTTTAAGTGTCAAACATCTGGAGAGATATCCTAATGCATTTTCGGGCGGACAAAGACAACGAATCGCCATTGCCCGGGCCCTGGCTTTACAACCCCAAATTGTGCTGTGCGATGAGCCCGTAAGTGCTCTGGACGTTTCGATTCAAGCGCAAATCGTTAATCTTTTGCAAGATTTACAGAAAGAGTTGGGGTTAACGTACCTGTTTATCTCTCATGACCTTTCCGTGGTTGAGCACATCAGTAACCGCGTGGCGGTCATGTATTTGGGGAGTTTTGTTGAGTTGGCTCCCTCAGCGGAGCTCTACCGAAACCCCAAACATCCTTATACAGAAGCTCTTCTTTCGGCGACGCCAATTATTGATCCTGATGCCCGTAGAAAAAGGATCATTCTTCCCGGAGAGCTTCCGGATCCTTCTAACCCGCCTTCGGGATGCAAATTCCATACCCGTTGTAATTATGCCGAAGAGGTTTGTCGTACGACAGTGCCTGCTTGGGAAGAGGTTTCTCCGGGTCACTGGACCAGTTGTCATCTGGCAAAAACTCTTAGTCTCCGTGGTGTTTTAAAGTAAAATCTTTGGTATAAGGAGAACAACGAGTTATGAAAAGGAATGAGTTTGATTATACGGTACAGGATGCCCAAGGATCGAAGGTTGAACCAGTTTCACTCGAGACATTTGATTTCGAAAAATATCACCAGTATGAACTTTCTTTAAGGGAAAAATGCCGCTCATTCTGGAACAGTGAGGAGGGAGTAGCCGTTTACCGGCGGTTTAGAGCCCCGGGGGTTTTTGCATACGCCTGTAAAGATATGCAACTCTCCCTCGAACTGCAATTGGGTGCTCTGCATGAGAGTATGAAATACAAAGCGGACATTCCCAATTTCCTAGAACCTTGGTATGGAATTGGCACGATTACGGGTGCTTTTGGTCTGGAGTATATCTGGGAAGAAAACCAGGCACCCGCCACCAAACCCCGCTTCTCCAGCATAAAGCAGGCTCTGGAATATGATTACCAGCCGGTGGAGAAGACAGAAATTGGTAAACACATATTAAACATGATCGAGTTTTTCCTGGAAAAAACCCAAGGGAAGATCCCGATGTCCCTTACAGATACCCAGTCACCGATTAATATGGCTTCTTATCTGATCTCAATCGATAAACTATTTTTGGAGATGTATGACAACCCGGAGGATTATACAACACTGCTCTCTGTGCTCTCGGAGTTGTTAATTGCTTTCTCCAAAAAGCAACAAGAATTAATCGGTGATGTTCTGGTCTATCCTGGTCATGGTTTTGCCAGCAGTAGGGAGTTTCGGGGGATCGGGATGAGTGATGATGTCTCTTTAATGATCTCGGATGAGTTTTTTGAAAAGTTGGAGATACCGTTCAGGGAAGAAGTTGGTTCAGCCTTTGGGGGTTGTGCCTTCCACTCCTGCGGCAATTGGGCTAGGAAAATACCGGCGGTTAAAAAAATAAAAAATCTGATAATGGTCGACGGAGCCTTTTCGGCGGAGACTGATCCCGATCCGAATGACGCGGAACCGTTCGCCGAAGAGTTTTGTGATACTGGGATTATTCTCAATGCGCGAATTGTGGGTGACGTTGAGTCGATCTGCGCTCAAGTTGAGAAGCTTTGGCGACCGGGAATGAAGTTAATCGTTGTGACTTACTGTCAAACTCCGGACGAACAAGAAGAGGTTTATCATAGGATTCACGAGATCTGCGGCTGTTAACTTCGCCGGAGTCAAATGCTCTTTTTTAGACAGTAAGTGTTCTTACCGGATTGTTGGCAGGTGGCCTGGGAAAGGGGCTCGCGACTTCCCTGTTGCGCGCCCGCTTTCAACACTGCTTCGCCAAGAATACTTTGCCCAGAATTCAACTCACCGGAGTACACTATTCGCCCCGGTTAGGTACATTGATGGCAAAAGCGGGTGACGGGCGAGCAGTGACGAGCTTCGAGAAACGAAGGCAAGTCATTCAGTGCGCGAGCAGTGACGAGCAAAGAGTAGTAATCGTACTAGGGGATCGAAACTTTAAAAGCAATGGATTGCAATTGGAGGGAAGCAAGGTGACAAGCAGAGAAAGGATACTGACTGTACTCGGCGGAGGAATACCTGACAGGGTACCTGTCGGGTTATTTGTTCAGGAAGAATACTTGGGTTGGTTTTTCCCGGAGAAAAAAAAGGTCGACAGGGTAAAAGATGCAGTTGAATGTGCCCAGATCTTAGGGTTTGATCTCTTGGTTCGGGACCGGGCATTTGAGAGTCCTCATTTTATGAAAAGATCCTATACCAACTGGGAGGTTAATGAGAGCACTAAGAAAGACAAAGGCAATTTCTATCGGATCTTTGAAATAGCAACGCCGGACGGGGTTCTAAAACAGGTTGAGGTGGGGCCTTATGATGAAAGAACCGGCTCCGGTATCCACCTTGCGACGATTGAGTATCTGATCAAGGACGAAAAAGATCTTGAGATTTTTCAGAAATATATACCCCGGATTGACCGCGAAACGGTGGCAGCGATGAAGGAAAGGGCTTCCTTTTCCCGGGAATTAATCGGCGATCTGGGTATATCTGCCCCTTGGAGCTGGGGAGGTGTCTTCAACCAGGCTGCGACCTACCGGAATGTCCAGGATCTTCTGATGGATGCCTATATCAATCCCGGTTTTTACCAGTCCTATATGGAGACCATGACCGATTTAATTATTGAGTTTAACTCGGCACTAGCTGAGGCAGAGTTTGACTGTATTGGTATACAGGGGAATATAGCCAATTCCGCGATGGTTGGCCCCGATTATTTCGAACAATTTATTTTACCTTATGAAAAAAAGTTGGTTGATACAATAAAAGGAGCGGGTAAATTCACTCTTTATCATAATTGCGGTAAGGCCCAGGTTTTACAGAACAGCTACGTCAAACTTGGGATTGATATGTGGGAGACGGTGGCGGCTCCTCCCCAGGGTGATAATGACCTGAAAGAAGCGAAAGCAAAGATCGGAGATAAACTTACCCTTTCCGGCAATCTGGATCAGGTCGATTTTCTAAAAAGAGCCAGTTTGAAAGAGGTAGAGGAGAAGGTAACAGAGATTATGCATATTGGTAAACCAGGTGGGAGATATATTTTTGCTGCTTCCGACTTTCTTGAGCAGGGTACTCCCCTGGAAAATGTTAAAAAGGTTATTGAGGTAGCAAAAAGAGAAGGAGTATATTAGAAGACCCAACGGTGAACTACTCCGGCTGTGCAGGGAGGATTTAAGCAATGAAAAACCTAGGAGCAAAGACTTTTTTACCTGTCACTTTTGTCTTTCACCCGGAATGGTGGCATCGAAATTATGGCCTTAGTTTTGAACGGGAATTCTTCTATGATGCCGACACCAGGGTTGAGGTTGATCTCGTGATGCGCCGGATCTTAAATGAGCGTTTTGCGGGATATGGCTTAGAACAAGAAGAAAATCCTGAGCCCAGACCCTGTATTGGTGCAGTTCATCTCGCAGCAGGCTATATTATTTCGGAGCTTTTCGGTTGTCAGGTGGAGTACAGTAAGAATGCTTCCCCCCAGGTGATACCTAAAAACATCTCCGATGAAGAAGCAGATAATCTGGAACCGGTTAAGCTTGCGGAGAATGCTGTCTTTCAGGAATTAAGACAGATGGTTGAGACTCTGAAGCAGAGATTTGGCTATGTAGTAGGCGATATTAACTGGCAAGGGGTCCTGAATGTAGCCCTTGATTTGCGCGGTGAAAAGATCTTTATTGATCTTATCCAATACCCGGAAAGGGCTAAGAGGATATTTAGTGCTGTTACTGAAACGATTAAAGAGTTTGTCACTTATATCAGAAAGGAAACAGGAACAACCTCAATCGCGGTTAACCGGAGTATCAAGTGGATTGAGCCTAAGCTTAATGTGCACTCCAATTGCTCGGTGATTATGATCTCTCCCGATACCTATCGGCAAATGCTTCTGCCCTATGATCAGGAACTGGCCCGGACTTTCAAACCCTATGGTATTCATCATTGTGGCAGAAATATGCAGCTTTACGCCGATGCTTATGCCGAGATTCCCGAGGTCTGTTTCTTTGATGTTGGCTGGGGCTCTGATCTTGCTCTGTGTCGACAGAAACTTCCACAGGCGTTTTTGAATCTGCGTTATGACCCGGTTAAGATCAGAAACGCGGAGCCGGAAGAGATCAGGGCTGATCTTCTCAGCATGCTACAGGCATCCGCTGATCCGGAGAAGACCGGGATCTGTTGTATAAACATGGATCATGATGTACCCGATGAGAATATTGCGACAGTAATTCAGACGGTGGCTGAATACCGGAAAGAAATATTAAACTCAGGCCGCTGAGTAAATGGCGATTATTTGCCTAGGCTCGGCCTCTTTGGCCGGATGCTTTCTGGACCGCTAAAGCCAGTGACTACTTGAAGAAAAATGGAACCTGTGATTAAGGTTCCATTTTTTATCTGCGTGCGCCCGGCATGGGTGCAATCTAATCGGTGCAAGTCCGTAGTCCGCCTTGGTAGTGGGAGGGACATAGCGCGCACCATGGTGTCAACAGCTTCGGGACATCCTATATAGGGCGGTGGAATCACCTGCGGTTCGATACATAAAGTAAATTTCAGAAAGATTACAATATCTCTGGTTTTTATAGTTTGACGCGCATTTATTACTTTGATAAGATTGAGGCGTAACATCAGGAGAATAGCAAATAATTACCAAAGTAATTTTTTAGAAGAATAGGGGACAAAAAATGAAACGTTTTGCCCATCGCTTTTACCCGCTACTCCTCTGTATTGTTCTGTTTTTTTCTTTATTTACCACTATTTTCGCTGCGGAGGTAGTTAGTAGAGAGCAAGCCTTAATGCAGTTAACCACTTTTGCCCTTTCCACCTGGCACTATTCACCACCAGCCACCACCGATGAACTGTCGGAGCGAATGTTCACTCTTTATTTGAAAAGCCTTGATTACAATAAGCGTTTTTTCACCCAGGAAGACCTGGCGCAATTGGAGGGTTATCGTCTCCGCCTTGATGACGAAATAAAACAAGGTTCGGTTCAGTTTTTTCAGGCTAGTACCGATCTTTGGCGGGAACGGATCCGAGAGGTCCAAGCCTACACCGGAGAATTATTAACCCGACCGCTTAATC
>JAAYGU010000095.1 GCA_012727535.1 Bacillota bacterium
ACCGTGAGGTGAGCAACTGAATTCGGCCTTACCGTCTCGCTAATCAGCGCATGCCCGGCCTCATGGACCGCCACCCGCTGCAGTTCCTCGCGGTGCGGTTTTCGCTCCAACTTCTCGCCCAGAATTACTTTATCGATGGCTTCCTCCAATTGTTCTGGTCCGATTTCTTGTTTTTCAAGACGAAAGGCAAGAATCGCCGCCTCATTGACCAGCGCTTCCAGATGCGCGCCGGAAAAACCGAAAGTATCCTCTGCAATCTTCACTAGGTCAACATCCGGCGCCAGTGGCTTGTTTTTTGTATGAATCTCCAGGATCCGCAACCGGCCTTCTTTTTCCGGGAGATCCACCTTTACTTGGCGGTCAAACCGTCCAGGGCGTAATAGGGCTTCATCCAGCAGATCGGCACGGTCGGTTGCGCCAATCACCAAAATCCTCGTCTCCGCGTGTGGTTTGATCCCGTCCATCTCCACTAATAACTGGTTTAAAGTTTGATCATACTCCAGGTGAGAAGTGTGTTTACCCCTCTTCCCCCCTAAGACTTCAAGTTCGTCCAGGAAGATAATTGCGTTTTTCTTCCCCTCTTTTTTCGCCAGTTTACGGGCGCGCTTAAACAATTGGCGTACCCTCTGTGCGCCTACGCCGGCGTACATCTCTATAAATTCGGATCCGGAAGCGGCTAAAAAAGCAGCCTCCGTGTAATGCGCGGCGGCTTTAGCCATCAGTGTTTTCCCGGTACCGGGTGGGCCGCTCAGAAGAATCCCCTTGAGCGGTCTAATCCCTAAATCCCGCGTTTTCTCCTCGTCCTGCAGAAAAGCAAGGGCTTCCATCAATTCCCGTTTCGCCACCTCTTGTCCACCAATATCAGCAAAAGTAACCGGCGAAACGGTCTCTTTTTCCCCTGTATACTCCAGGGTCTCTAGATTTTTCTCCATCCCGCGGCCCTGGAAATAGAAGCGGAACAGAAACAAAACTCCGCCCAATAGTAGAAAAGGTGCTGGATCCAAGCCTAAGCTGATCAGAAAAACAAACACCCCAGCGAGGATCCCTACCAATATTTCTTTCCTCATTAAGCGCTCCCCCCTTCCAGCTCCGCTGTGTTCGTCGAGGCCGATCTGGGAACGACCTTAAAATAGGCATGACCTTGTTTGCTTAATTGAATATAGAAAAAATCATTTCCGAGGTAGACACGGAAATTTCCTTCACCTACTTGCTCCTGTAAGGACTGGAGAGTGTGATAAAGCTCATTATATTCTCCGGTGGCTTCAGCTTCCTCCAAAGCAAAACTGAGCTGATAATAGATTTCGGCCAATTCGTCCGTTGGTTTATTATCAATCAGTACTTCGGTTACGGTTCTTTGCTTTTTTGCCTCCACCTCTTGGATTAATGGTTCGATCGTCTCTTTCAGGTTCGTTACCTGCTGTGGGTCAAGTTTTACTTTAACCCTCAATTCTCCACCACTTTCTTGCAGTTGGAAGCTTTCCACGGCAGGCAGATTATGAACCCATTTTTGTAACGGGTGATGACTGAACAACTGCTCAAGTAAAGTCCTTCCACCAAACAGGAGCCCGGTGGTGAGGGCAAAAGCACACACGACAATTACAATCTGTCTCAGGCTCCAGTATTTCCGGGACATCCTTTATCTCCTTCCTAAAGCTAAAATTATCATTTTAAGAATTCTTCCAAATGAATCTAAGAGCAACAGCAACCAATAGTAACTGTCCCCCACCCCTCTTCATAATAGACAAAGGGTAATTGACATAAAAATTATAGCATATTTATCAAGATCTTTCGAGTTAAATCCCCAGGTAGATGCTGGAATGAACCATAACATGTCCTGCAAAAGCTTGCTCCCTTAAAGTCGAAAAACGCGAAAAAAAACAACCAACCTTGTTCGGTTGGCTGCCATTTTGCTCTTCATTTCACTGGTTACGATTCTTCCCGATTTCGGCTAATGCTTTCTTGTGTTGAACCGGTGATAGGGTATCTTTAATAAAGAGCAGATGGTTCGCATCTTCACTCAAGTCCAGTCGGATCGGCTCATCCAACAGTTTCTCCTCCCGGTCGAAATAGATCTGAAGCACTGGGCGGAAAGGTTGTTTATTTCTCACTTTAATCACTTTACCAATTTCACCGGTATTCAATTTAACCAGCGAACCGATGGGATAGACGGCCATTGTGGAGATAAAAACCTTTAATATTTGCGGATCATAGAGTTCCTGGTCGGCGACGATTAAGCGCAAGGCCTCCTGCGGGGTAATCCGCTCACGGTAAGGGCGCTCTGAGATACAGGCATCATAAACATCAGCCAATGCCACAATCCGCGCTTTATAATTAATCTCACTACTCTTTAACTTGTTTGGATACCCGGACCCGTCAAACCTTTCGTGATGCTGTGCGGCAACGGCCCTGATCTCTTTTGACATGTTCTTAGCCGCCAAAATCTCCTCTCCATAAAGGGGATGATTCCGAATCTCCTGGTATTCGTCAGGAGTCAACGTCCCGCTCTTACGCCAGATCTCCATGGGGACCTTCAACATTCCAATATCATGCAAAAGCGCAGCCACCCCGAGCTGGTTAAGTTCTTCCGAGGAATAATTTAATTGTTCGCCAATCAGGAGCGCCAAAATACTCACATTGACGGAATGGGAAAAAAGGTAATTATCATAGGTCTTTAAATGCGTTAAGTTCAAAAAGAGACTGGCATCCATCTCGACATGCTCGAGAAGTTCCCCTACTAAACCGGCGATGATCTGTTCTTCAAACAACTGGTCTTCGGGATTGGTGACAATATCCCGGACGGCAGCTACCACATTTTCATGCGCCTGCGCCATCGCCGGAGCTAAAATTTCCTCTGTCTTTTCCTCTTCACTTTTTTGAGGGTCGGCAATAAAGACCACACTAATATTAAAAGAAGTAATCCGTCTAATCATCTCTAAGGTCAAAACGGCATTACTGGGTAGCAATGTCACTCCGGTACTAGGAATCAAAACATCCTGAGCTAAGACCATACCGGGAATCAGCTTGTCAACTTTTACCGCTTTCACCAAAATTCCTCCCTACTTACGTGGTCTCTTTTAAGGCAACATTAATATCTAACTTGCCAAAATTCGTCTGAAACGGAATCACTAAAAATTGCGACACCGCAGTGGAAACCGTAACATTTTTTCCAATAAACAACGCCGGGGGCGTCAAATCACAGATAAATCCCTTTTCTGCTAATTCAGTAACCGCATTGCCAATGATCATGTTCCCCAATTCACCGATCGCACTTTTCGCCAGTTCATCAAAAGTATCCGTCGCTAAGGTGAATAACATCTTCGAAGCCAAAACCAGAGCAGTCTTCTCCGTCAGGCAAAAGATGATCTGTCCAGTTAGATCCCCAGTCACCCCAATCACTACATTAACCTCATCGCCTTTAATCGGAGAAGAGTCTAGACTCAGTTCTCCCTTCGTCGCCTCTGCCCCGGCGATATCTTTGATTACATTATAGGCAGCATTCAAAAACGGATTAATATAGACTGCTTTCAAACACAATCCCCCCTTTTAAAGATTATTCTTGGGCTAAACACTATATCTCATGTTGTGACCCCTTGTGGGTTTACACTTACGCCATTTTTTCCTTGGTTATTTGGGGATGTTATAAATAGAAGAACCAAGCACGACCATTAAAGTAACGATCAGCCCGGCAATCAAAGCCCCTAGAGTTAAAGCGGTAAAAACATACCGTTTTCTTAGCCCCAATAAATAGGCGAGCGCTGACCCGGTCCACACCCCCGTCATCGGTAAGGGAATCGCCACAAAAACCGTTAAACCCCAGAAACCATACTTATTGATCTCCAACTCATGCTTGCTCGTTTTTTTCCGGAGCCAACCAAAAAACCGACGGATGAGCAAGGAGTGTTCCGCCCACCGGGCTAACACCGGAAGAATCACCATAATCGGTATAATGGGAATTAAATTCCCGCCTACTCCTAAAACATAAGCAAGGAGAGGATGGACGCCATATCCCAAAATCGCCAGGGGTATGGCGCCGCGCAGTTCGATATAGGGGAGAGCAGCCATTAGAATAATGCTTAATAATTGTCGGAATGATAAATCGAACAAAAATGTTCTTCCTTTAACCAATTCTTTCTTGTTATATTCTGTACGATCCGGGGAAAACCTTTTTTCCCATGAAAAAAACCTCCCCGTTCAGGGAGGTTTTGTCGGCTAAAACTATTCTTCAGGCAGTAAACCCATCGCCTGATATTCTGCCCATCCGACCTGTCCGGTCACCGGCAACCGTCGCTCGGCCTGAAACTTCTTAACCGCCTGTTCGGTTGCGTAGCCGTAAATACCATCAGCCTTCTGCTCGTATAAGCCCAATTGCTTAAGGCGTTTCTGTAAAAACATCACGTCAGAACCTTTCTCCCCTTTTACCAGTCTTCTCCTGCCCATAAAGGGATCGCCAATGATATGAACCGGGGTCCCAATCTTAACCCAGCGGTACAATTGTTCAACATCCCGGTTAAACATGCGCACGCAGCCCTGACTCTCCAGTCGGCCGATCGACCAGGGTTTGTTGGTGCCATGAATGCCGTAAATGCCAAACGGAACATTCAAGCCCAACCAGCGGGTGCCAAATCCGCCACTCCACTGCCCCTTCGATATCAGTTTCCAATCACCAACCGGGCTAGGGGTCTCCCGTTTACCGATGGCCACCGGGAAACTGGCAAAAGGTTGATTATCCACTAAAACAGTTAGGGTTAGATATTTGAGGTCGACGATAATCCGCAGGTCCCCAGGGGGTGGATTTGTTAATACCGGAGTAGTCGCGCTCTGGCCAAGTAAATTCCAGGTGGCAAAGTCGACTTTACCAGTGGCCGGTAACCCATTTTTTCTTTGAAAACTGTTGACCGCTTCTCTGGTAGCAGCATCAAATACCCCTGATATTTCGTGGAAATAAAGGTTTTCATTCTTTAGAAACCGCTGTAGTTCGGTAACATCTTCCCCTTCTGCCCCTAACGTCAGTTCAATCTCATTCGGACAGGCGCACCGCTCGGTGGCCGCCCAACCGGGGACGGCGATCAGAAAGAGTACACTCACAAAAAAAAGAATCTTCCACCGTCGTCTTCTGGTAGCACGTACCATTCCAGTTAGTCGCCTCCTCTTTAAGCCCGCTCAGTACATCGATATGTCTATTATTAGCGGACTGAAGGAAGCTTATTAGGCTTTTTGGCTTCTCCTTAGATTACCTGCCACCCATCCCGCTAACCGCCTGGCCTAGCCACATGGTTCATAGGTTTCATTGGCTTTCTTCCATAAAACAAATACGAAAGAAGTAGTCCATTGCCGACCACCCGCCCGGCAATACTAAAAAAGTAACCAATGTAAGGTAATATTTTTAAGAAAGTTAGGACAAAACCACCCGCAGTAAAGAGTACAATCGGATGCGTTCTTCTTCCTTTCCTTAAGACGCCAAACAGAAGGTCTCCGAGTAAAAGATAACTGGGCAGTTCCCCGAAGAACACCAGGATTAGAAAGAGCAGTAGAAGACATATTCCCAGAGGTAATCCGAAGACGAGCGCCGAGGCGAGGAAGGCAAGCAGGGGTAATATAATTAAACCGCCTAATCCCAAGCCGATTAAACGCCGCCAAGCCGGGCGCATCGCCATCATCTCCGTCCAGCGGTGCGGAAAGATTAAAAGCCAGACCACACCAAGGAATAAACCGCCGACAAACCAGACCCCTCTTAAAGCCGTCAAGCCTGGGGGTGGTGGTGTGGCAAACTCTCTTAACTTCCCTCCCACCTTAGCACCGGGCTCCAGCACTGGTTCAATCCCCGCCCGGTAGATTAGATCCCCTCCAACCTGGGCATCCTGGGTAAGCATCACCCTAGTACCTCCGGCCTTTAAATCCTGCCCGATCTGGCCGCTCATGGTCAGGGCCGTCCCCTTGACGTAGGCTGCCTCCTTGACCTCCCCGGCAACCGTCGCGATAGTATACCAGGCCAATAAAGAAGAGGCCGTCGCTTTGGGACCGAGGAAAAGTTCACTTCCGGCCGCCGAAATATTTCCAGCGATTTCTCCATTAAGATTGGTCAAGACCGAAAACAAGCGCAGGTTACCCAGCACCCTCCCGGAGAGCTCGGTTTGCGCGGCAAACCCTAAAAGATCACCATCAATTTGCCCGCTAACTTTCAAATGTTCGGTCGCAATCAGCAGATCCCCTTTGATTCTTCCCCTTATCTCCACCGCCCGGCTAAACACCCATAAATCACCGTCAATTTCTTCTCCTTCCCGAATCAACACTTCCTCACCGGTTAAGGTCGTCCAGGCGGCCGCCACAGGTTGAATTGGGCCCAAGCAAAGAAGAGACGCGACCCCGAAAATAAGCAGTATCCTCAAGAACATATATTTCTTCATCATCATCCTTCTCACTATCAATTACTAATCAATCATTCTTTTCCGCCAATACCCGGAAAGCAAAATCCGTACCTATAATCAAATCAGAGCGTAACCTCGACCAGATCCCGGTCGATCTTGTTCATACAATTCTTCAGTTTTGCCGCCAGGATTGGATCTTCCCCTAAACACGCCGCCCGAATCTGTCTTAATAAATCGATCCCGCGGCGGAAAGCAGAGACAATATCGCCTTCCTGTAAATCGGTATAATTAAGCAATTCGAAAAAGTCACATCCTTGACTCCAACGATAAGCCAACGGGGATAAACTAGGGAAAAATTGAAGTTCGCGATCATCAACCCCGTGCCGGTAGATTAGATCCCGGATAATCTTCTTGATCGGCTTTTGATCAAAGGGGAGTAAACTGGGGCTAGGAACCCTTTCTCCTTTCCGCGGCTCATAATCTACCGCTACAATCACCGCGTTAATCTGATCCTCATCCCATTCGTGAAAGAAACCGGAGAAATAGAACTCGGTAATTAACAACTCTTGGGCATAAATCTGCGCTGCGAATTCACCCCTAGGTAATAAGTTCCCATCCTTCAGGTAGTCCAGCTCTTCCAAGATGGCCGTCTTAGCAGTGAGGTCATCTTCAAACCGACCGGCTACTTTCATGGTGGCAACGCTTTCTTCCAGCCCAAGTTGTTCACGGTAAAGACTCTCATAAAACTCTACTCTTTGGGCGCACTTTTTTTGTTGATCGGCTGTACACTGGCGCGGCCTAGCTTGGGCTAGTGCCGTCTTGAGCTCCTCGATTTCCCGGGCAGCAGCGGCTTTGGCAATCCTCCCTTTAATAAACCTAATCCGCCGTTCCCTTTTGCGCAAACGTTTCTGAGCTAAAAACCTAGCATGGGGGCAAGACAACTCGCCCCAATCCTCACAAATGACCTTCCGCAGTTTGCCAGACTTCGCCTGGAGTTGAGCGAGGCGTTTTTCTAAACGGATTTTATCATTCCGAGCCTGGAAAGTAGCGAAGTTTTGGTTTAGAATCACGGAAATTTGTGGGCGCCGGTGATTCTTATAAAGGTTGAGCACTGAATTGTAACTTAAATTAAACCGGCTGGTCAATTCTTCAATATCATTAACATTCGAACTGGGGAATTCCGAAAGCTGGTAGCGGTCCAGATCCGCTAAAATATAAACAAAACCTTGCTCATCGATCCCCCGGCGACCGGCCCGTCCGGCCATCTGGAAATATTCCAAAGTGGTGAGGGGGCGAAACGAAACCCCATCCCATTTGGTCGGGGCATCAAAACAGACACTACGCACCGGATAATTAATCCCCACCGCAAAGGTTTCAGTGGCATACATCACTTTAATCAAATTTTTCTCGAAAAGGATCTCCACCAACTCTTTCAGGGCGGGCAAGAGTCCGGCATGATGAAAGGCGATTCCCCTTATAAAAAGCTGTTTCAAGCGGTGGAGCGTCGGCCAACCTTCGAGTTCATATTTGGCGCTGACCTCTTCCACCACCTGCTCAACCACCGCTTGTTCTTTGGTGGATAAAAAGTTAAAGCGCTCCCCTAATTCAAGGGCCTTTAATTCGCATTGTTGCCGGCTAAAGACAAAGTATAGGCAAGGCAGTCCATCCCGCTTGCGAACCTCGCGAATTAAATCACTATGCGTACAAAGCGCTTTGCTTTTTCCTCTCGCCGGTTGCCCCCCAGCTTCCGCTTGGAGCTTTTTCTCCCAGGCTTTGCGGAGGCGCGGTAAAGTAGTTACACCGGTCAATGGATTATACACAAAATGGGCCAGCGGGACAATACGGTCCGTCTTTTGCACCACTTTAACCTGATGCCCCTTGATCTCCTGAATCCATTCTGCTAATTCATCCGCATTAGGAATCGTCGCCGAAAGTCCCAATAAACGGATTTGGGGAGGCATGAAAATAATCGATTCTTCCCAGACCGTTCCCCGGCTTTCATCGGAGAGGTAATGGATCTCATCGAAAATAACATGAGAAAGATCGTTGAGCTCCTCTTTCTCCTGTTGGAGCATATTGCGGAAAATCTCTGTGGTCATAATGGTAACCTGTGCTTCTGCATTGATCACCACATCTCCGGTGATAATTCCGACCTTCTCTTCCCCATACCACTCCTTGAACTCTTTATACTTCTGATTGGAAAGCGCTTTAATTGGCGCCGTGTAAATAACCCTTTTGCCCTGACTAATGGCATGGGCGATTAAATAATCGGCGATCAGGGTCTTACCCACCCCGGTGGGCGCGGAAACGAGCACAGAAAAACCCTCCAGCAAATAATCGATCGCCTCTTTTTGGAAATCATCCAAGATAAAACCACGAAAAGCAATTCCCGTCTGATCCTGCATCTGGTTTACTCCTCATCTTTGATACCTAAGAGAATTATCCATTTCTGTAGAACTTATTCAATCGGCGCCACTTTGTCTAAAACAACCAATATACTGTTTGGCCCCTTGAGTATAGGATTAAATAATCCCCATCAGCTGCCATTATTAATTGAATTAAGTAAATCGCCAATCGTTAAGCGATTAAACACCAGTCTCTATAATTAACGCCGTCTCATCACAATTCGGGAATTTTGGACAATCAATACACTCTTTCCAAACCTTCGTCGATAACCTTTCCTTCGGGATTTCATGGAAGCCACATTTAATGAAAAACCCCGGTTGGTAGGTCAGGACAAACACCTGTGGAATTCCCAAGTGTTTGGCTTCTTCAATCAGTTTGCCCACTAATCGGCGGCCGATTCCTTTCCCGACGGCTTGCTCGACCAGAGACAATGCCCGAATCTCTGCTAAATCCTCCCAGATAATATGGAGACCACCGGCGCCCAGAAAAACGCCATCTTCTTCTGCTACAATAAATTCCCGTAGAAACTGATAAAGCATACTCCTTGAACGGGCCAGCATTAAACCACGCTGGGCGTAATAGTTGATTAAAGCATGGATATTTTCAACATCCGTTACTTTTGCTTTCCGCAATTCAACCATAATCTCAAGCTCATCCTTTCAAGTAATATGCCATTTATTATTCGGCGTTACCCCGCTTATTCCCTTTTATCGGCAACTATCTTTACAGAAAATCAAACCCTAAACACCGATTTTTCGCTTAACCACAGTTGAGCTAATATTTTGCTGCCAATTACCCCAGATAAAAAGAAGAGGAGCAAAAAGGCCTCTTCTTTCGTCGAAGAGGCCTTTTCCCACCAAAGATCAATACTTACTCCAGTTTAGACAGGACTTTTTCTTTAAACACCTTTTCTGCTTGATCCGGCGTAACGCCATTAATGATCTGATTATTTACTTTAACAGCCGGGCTTTGTTCACAACCCTCCAGACAGAAGGTAGCATACAGATTAATCTTATCAGTAACCTTTGCTGCTTCGGCTTGTTGCATGAATTTATTCAGCGTATCATAAGAGCCTTTCAGGTAACAACACGTACCGACACAAACTGCAACGTCAACTTGCTCCTTCTGTTTGCTGGTTAAAAGCTGGATCTGCTCACCATTAATCCGGCTCCGGTTCACGTAAGCAGTATGCAAAGCTTCATGCGCAGCATGGCTGTTCGGTTTTTCCAGCCACCGCTCGTAAAACTTCGTCACCACTGGATTATCCTGAGCTTTACGGATTTGAGAAAGTTTATCAGCATTATAAATACCCTTGGCCCGCTCTTTCTTCGTCTCCGGGCTGGTGGAGATTGGTTGGCCGGCACCGCCGATACAACCGCCGGGACAAGCCATTACCTCAATGATATCATAATGAACTTTCCCTTCTTTCAGTTCTTTCAGAAGCGCTTTCGCGTTCGCCAGCCCATGCACCACCGCCACCTTTATCTCTTGCCCGGCAATCTCGACAGTGGCTTCCTTCCGATGGTCAAATCCCCGGACTTCCGTAAAGTTAACCTGCTCAATCGGTTCCCCGGTGACCAACTCATGAGCGGCCCGGAGTACTGCTTCGGCCACACCCCCGGTGGCGCCAAAGATTACACCAGCGCCCGTGGTGAAGCCAAACGGCGTATCAAACGACTCCACCTCCAGCTGGTCAAAGAGCAACCCGGCTTCCCGGATCATCCGCGCCAGTTCCTGGGTGGTAAGAACCAGATCTACATCCGGAACACCGTCAGTGGTAAACTGCGGCAAGCCGGCTTCATACTTCTTCGCGGTACAGGGCATAATCGAAACGACGAAGATATCCTCCGGTTTTTTACCCAGTTCCGTTGCCCAGTGTTTTTTCACCAAAGAACCAAACATCTGCTGCGGCGAACGGCAGGAAGAAAGGTGCTTCAAATATTCGGCCTCATTATGCTCGGCATACTTCACCCAACCCGGACAGCACGAGGTAAATTGGGGCAATCTTTCTCCCTTCTGCAACCGGTCAATGAACTCGTTGGTCTCTTCAATCACTGTTAAGTCGGCGGCCAGCGAAGTATCGAATACTTTGTCAAACCCAAGCCGCTTCAAAGCCGCGACCACTTTCCCCGTCACCAACTCTCCGGCCGGTAAGCCAAACTCCTCGCCCAAAGCCACCCGGACTGCCGGCGCCACCTGCACCACCACCAGTTTCTCCGGGTTATTAATCGCCGCCCACGCCCGATCCGTCTCATCCTTAACGACAATCGCCCCGGTCGGACAAACGGCGCTACACTGTCCACAATTGACACAGTCGACTTCTGCTAAATCTTTGTTAAAAGCAGGCGTCACCTGTGCACTGGAACCACGACCGTTGAAGTCAAGGACGCCGATGCCCTGTACTTCAGAGCACATCCGGACGCAATCACCGCAGAGGATACATTTATTTGGGTCCCTGACCAATGAAGGGCTGGAAGTATCCAAAGGTAGCTTAAGATCCCGCTCCCCAAACCGGATTTTCTTCACCCCGAATCTGTTCGCCAGATCCTGAAGTTTACAAGTTCCATTACGATCACAAGTTGTGCATTCACGGTCATGGTTGGCCAGCAACAACTCCAGGACGGTCCGGCGGACCCTTTGCACCCGCGGGCTATTGGTCAGAATCTTCATGCCCGGTACCGGCGGGGTGGAACAGGAAGCCATAATCCCACGACCCTCGATCTCGACCACACACATCCGGCAAGCTCCATACAGACTAAGTTCCGAATGGTAACAGAAGGTCGGAAGCTCAATCCCAATCTTCCGCGTCAACTCTAGAATACTCTTCTCTCCGTTCAGCGGCACAACCTGGCCATCGATCAGCACACTGTTTTTTTCTGCCATTCTTACCCCTCCTTAATCGCCTTAAACGGACACGTACTAACGCAAGCTCCACATTTGATACATTTATCCTGATCGATTGTGAACGGTTTTTTAATCTCGCCGCTAATCGCTTGGACCGGACAGGACCTTGCGCATTTACTACAACCTTTACATTCCTCCGGGACAATATAGTACCCTTTGAGGGCGGAACAGACCCCGGCCGGACACTTCTTATCGACGACATGGGCGATATACTCATCCTTAAAGTATTTCAGCATCGTCAGTACCGGGTTGGGCGCTGTTTTCCCCAAACCGCAGAGCGAACCGTCGCGGACCGCTTCTGCCAAATCCTGCAGGAGTTCAACATCTTCCGGCCGCCCCTCTCCATCAACCGCACGTTGGAGAATTTCCAGCATCCGCTTGGTTCCTTCCCGGCAGGGTACACATTTGCCACAGGATTCATTCTGGGTAAAATTCATGAAGAAACGGGCAACCTCCACCATACAGGTATCCTCATCCATCACGACCAGTCCACCGGAGCCAATCATCGCGCCGGCCGATAGTAATGAATCATAATCCAGTTTCAAGTCGAGATGTTCCTCGGTTAAGCACCCGCCCGAAGGGCCACCGATCTGGACCGCTTTGAACTTTTTACCATCACGGATCCCGCCACCGATCTCAAAAACCACATCGCGCAGGGTAATACCCATCGGGACTTCAATCAGCCCGGTATTCGCCACCTGACCGGTGATGGCAAACGTTTTGGTCCCTGGACTTTTTTCTGTACCAAACTGCCGGAACCAGTCCGCTCCTTGGCGAATAATCAGGGCCACATTGGCGAAAGTCTCCACATTATTGATGAGGGTCGGTTTTCCCCAGAGACCGGACTGTGCCGGGAACGGCGGTTTGGGACTCGGCATCCCGCGTTTCCCTTCGATCGAAGCGATTAAGGCAGTCTCCTCGCCACAGACAAACGCCCCGGCCCCTTCTTTAATTTTAATCTCAAAATTAAAACCAGTCCCTAAAATATTCTGACCTAAGAGTCCGTACTCGTGTGCGGCCGCAATCGCGTTTTTCAGCCGTTCCACTGCCAACGGATACTCCGCCCGCACGTAGATATAACCTTCATCCGCTCCCACTGCATAACCGGCAATCGCCATCCCTTCCAAGATACGGTGCGGATCGCCTTCCAAGAGGCTTCGGTCCATAAAAGCGCCGGGGTCTCCCTCGTCGCCATTACAGATCACATATTTCTTGGGACCTTCTTCAATCCGGGTAAATTCCCACTTCCGCCCAGTCGGGAAACCGCCGCCGCCCCGCCCCCGCAGTCCGGAGTCGAGGATCTCCCGGCATACTTCTTCTGGCGTCATCGTGGTCACCGCTTTGATTAAAGCCTGATAGCCATCGTCCACAATATATTCGCGGATATTTTCCGGATCAATCACTCCACAGTGCAACAACGAAGTTCTTTTTTGGTGACGATAAAACGGAATCTGGTTCTCTTGCGCAAAAACTTCCCCGGTCACCGGATGCCGGTACAAGAGGCGTTCAACCGGTTCTCCATTGTTGATTAAAGCCTCGACAATCTCGGCCGCATCTTCCGGCTTCACTTTGGTATAAAGTACTCCGGAAGGCTCTAGCCGGACAAGGGGGCCTTTTTCACAGAACCCGTGGCAACCGCTTTTTACAACGGTTACTCCGGATTTTTCTTCTTCTAAAATTAAATCAACCGTGACGAACTCTCCCCGGGCCTCTACTTCCTGCTTTAAGGCCTGATAAACCTGTAATGAACCATTCGCCACGCACCCGGTACCGGCACAAACAAGAATCCTGGCTTTTTCCTTCTGAAAAGCCTGCTGCCATTGTTGTTGCCACTGTTTAAGCTGGTCTAAGGCTGGATTATTCATCTTCCGCATCCTCCTTCATTATCTCGTCGATGATCAAATTAATGGCCTCCGGTGTCATTTGGCCGTAAATTTTATCATTAATCAACACCACCGGTGCTAATCCACAAGCTCCCAGACAGGATACAGTCTCTACAGTAAAACGCAGATCATCAGTGGTTCTTTTTTTACCTTCTAAATTAAACCGCTTGAGCAGAGCTTCCCGTACCGGATCGGACCCCCGAACATGGCAGGCTGTACCGTCGCAAATCTTTATCACATATTTACCTTTCGGTTCCAGCGAGAACTGGGCATAAAAAGTGGCCACACCAAACACGCTCGCCGGGGAAAGATCCAAAGCCGTGGCAATATAGGTGAGGATCTCTTCCGGTAAATAACGGTACTCCTCCTGTACTTCCTGGAGGATCGGGATCAGAGCCGATCTTGAGCGTCCCAGCCGATTGATCACCTCATTAACTTTTTCAAATTTCCGCTGGTAGGTAGAGGATTGTTCCTCCTCGGGAGTGGTCTTTAATAACTCTTGTTTCATCCTCTGCGTCTCCTTTCATCAATATAACTGTCTATAATTAGGCTGGTCAAAAAGAAGATCACCGTCGAGGTTAAAAGTAAAGTAACTCAACCTGTTTCCCCCGCTGTTCCAAGTTTTCAGCGATCTCTTTCACGACCTGCATTTTAAGGGCCATATTTAATGGTAAATTCGGATTCTGGTGGGCCGGGTTAATCGCTCTCCCCACTAAAAACTTTATCCGGTCACTTTCTAATAAATACTGAGAGAGTAGGGTCACCGCATTGTTCTTTTTGCTATTTTTACCTACGGGATGAGTCTCTGCTTTTTTCAACATCTCAAGGGTCTTACTCAAGGTAATAATCCCTTCGGTCACCAAGTCAACGCCCCGTAGTTTTCCGTACGGCGGAACCTCGGGATCCAAATTCTTTAAATCAACCTTGATCTCCGTCCCCAGCTCTCGGGCTAAGATCGAGCCGGTCGTGCCACCGCAGACCACTTTTTTCCCAGCCTCTTCCCTAAGCAGTTGGACGATTTTTCGGTCGTCCTCCCTGTTCTGCGGCGGCCCAACCGCGACCGTTAAGGTCCGCGGCGTTCGGATCTTCAGCACCAACGCCGTTGTATCGTCACCCGGCCGGCAGGCATAAAGTTGTTCACAAGCCGTGATTAGCCACTGACTTAAACTCCGGGCATCAGGATTTTTTTTGACCAACTTTTTAAGATAGTCGGCGACATCATCCCACTGCCAACCCAGGTTTAAAACCCCCCCGATCCCGGCGTGGATGACCCCATCGGAGACCGTAACCATAACATCACCCGGTACCGCTTGGAACCGGCATTCTTTAATCCGGCGGCCACAGATCTCAATCTCTTGCCAAGGTAGCGGTATGATCTCCCCCTCCCGCAGAAAAAACAGAGTGGGATTATCAAACTCGGCCACATAAACCTGGCCATTGACCGTTACTTGAATAATCGTAAAGGTAGAATAGGCCAGATCCCTTTTTTGGCAGACCGGAAGGGTCTGGGAGACGGTTTCAACCACCTCTTCCAGGGCGGCGCCGTTTTTGAACATGGTGGTAATAATCTTCGCCGTCATCTTGGAGAGGATATTGGCCTTCACCCCACTACCCAAGCCATCCGCTAGCACCGCGACGACAAAATCGGGAGTGCGAACCACTTCGACATTGTCACCGCAGAGCTCTTCGCCATATTTCGCTAAACCAGCCCACTCCAGGTCGATATAGATCTTCATTGGGCATTCCCACCCTCATTTTTTATTAACTTAATCAACTTCGTCAGCAAAACTTTTGTTTCCGCGGTGGTTTCCCCTAATAATCCTGCAATCTCCTGGGCGACCCGCATCTGCTTATCAATAACTTCCTGTGCTTTAGTCAGGGTCTCTCCCCTCACCAAGGCCAGTTTATCGCGTTGCTCTTTTTCTCTCGTAATATCGACAAAGATCCCGATGATGACATCTTCCGGTTCAACATAAAAGACCGCTTGCCAGGTGAAAATCGCATAAGCTGGATACCCGACTTCTCCGGTGACTAACTGCTTTGTTTTTAGTGCTTGCACGAACGGGGCCGGATCGATCACCATCTGGAGGTTTTGCCCAACCACTTGCTCTTGACGGCACATAAATTTCTTTTCGGCCGCTGGATTTACCTCGATGATCCGCAATTCGCGGTCCACGACAATAATCGCGTTTGGTGTATTGTTACAAATAAGATTAGCCCGCGACTCAGCCTTCGCCCGCATATACGGAATGCACATCTCGGTCTCCGCCATTCCCTCCAGGACCGCTACGGCTTTTTCCCGGCAGGAGTTATAGCCGCAAGCACCACAGTTAAGCTCATCTTCCGGATTAAACTTCCCGGTCTTGGCTAAAACCCGCCTAATCTCTTCCTCACTAGGCCCCAGGGAATGAACCTGACGTTTAGTGTAAAGGGTAAAGAGCTTGCTTGGATCTGAAGTCTCTTCTTTTGGTGTTAAGACTTCCGCTGCCCCGGCGGTTACACCGACCTGGGTGTAACGGAGCAGACGTTCCCGCCGGGCATAAAGGCTGAGTCCACTCTTTAACCCGGGCCCCATTAGGCATCCACCCCGGCAGGCCAAAAGCTCGATCAGGCGTAAACTGCTTTTTACCTGATTAAATTCCCGCAAAAACTCGATAACCTCTTCCAGTCCATCGACGGTTATAACCTCCTCGGCCAACAGATCAGTACTCAGACGCGCGGTTTTGGCCAGACCTCCAGGCGCTGGGAAAACGCGAGCCTGCCCTCCTACCCGGTCGAAGACTCCGGGTGTTTGGCCGGAGCAATCAACCTCCGCCTCCGCCAGCAACTCGCTTAACTCTTCAAAGGTTATAACAGCATCAATGACCCCACGGTGTTCAGCTCGCCGGTACTCAGCTTTCTTCCCCAGGCAAGGCCCGATAAAGACGACTTTAACCTCAGGACCATATCTCTCCTTCAAAAGCTTCCCATGGACAATCATTGGTGAAGCCACCGGCGCTAGATACTTGATTAAATGGGGGTAATAAATCTCAATTAAATTCACGGCTGCCGGGCAACAACTGGTGATCAACGGACGGGCGTCACTAAGCAACCGTAAATGCTCCCCGGCCACCAATTCGGCCCCCTCGGCTGATTCGGTCACATAGGTGAAACCGAAAGCCCGTAAAGCGCCGACTAACCGATCCGGGCTGGTAAACTCCTGTAAAGCAACGAAGGAAGGGGCTAAACTGACGGCAATTTTCTCGCCAGCTTTGATCATCTTTCTCACCAGTTCTTTACCGTCCATGGCCTTTTTGGCCTGTTGCGGACAGATCGTCACGCACCACCCATCAGCGATACAGCGGTCTTCCATTACTTCCGCATGCCCAGCCGTGACTTTAATGGCCTTCACCGGACAATGGCGAACGCATTTGTAACAATCGCGACAGCTGGCTTCGATCGTTGAGATAATCCCCATCACTTGTCCCCCTTCCGTTTCGGGATCACTTCGTTAAAATCCATTGGTTAAAGAACTTCCCCACATTTTCTTTGGTGATTGAGGTATAAAGTACTCCGTCCAGTTCGAGGGTGACTCCAGATTGACATCGGCCCAGACAAAAGGTCGCCTTCAGCTCCACCTGTCCTTGCAGTTGGTGCTCTTGTAGTAATCTTTGTAACTCTCTGATTACTTCATAAGCCCCTTTCAGGTGACAAGAACTGCCGACACAGACCGAGAGTGTTTTCATCAAAACCCCTCCTTGGCCTTTTGTGAATACTTTCACATAGTTTACCAAAAAAATAAACCCAATCACCCAATCTTCCTAGATAAATGATGGACCAGTGTTAGAACTCCTGCTACCAGATCTTCGTTTTGCACAATTATATTATCCGGCACCTCTAAGCGGATTGGCGCAAAGTTCCAAATTGCTTCAAATCCCGCTTCGACTACTAAATCAGCCACTTTTTGCGCGGCCGCGACCGGTACCGTCAAGACAGCAATCTCCAATCCAAGTCTAACTGTTTGGTCGGGAAGTTCCGCCAACGGATAGATGGGGATATTGGCGATCGTCGTCCCAATCTTTCCTTTGTCGATCTCAAATAGCGCTTTGACCTCCAATCCATGCTGCTGCAGACCGTGATAACCCGCCAAAGCCGTACCCATTTTACCAGCGCCGATAATCGCCAGCCGCCGTTTCTTTTGCATCCCCAGGATTTCCTTGATCTTTTCTAGTAAACAAGTGACGTCATATCCCGCGCCTCGGATGCCAAGCCCACCGAAATAGGATAGATCCTTTCGTAGCTGACTTGAGGTGATACCAAGCTTCTGCGCAATCTCTTCCGAAGAAACTAACGTAATCCCCAAATGATGATACTCGGTCAACACCTGCAAATACAGCGGAAGCCGCGAAATCGTCGCTTTAGGAATTACTACTAACCCTTCTTCCATCCATTAGTCTCCTTGTGATTAATTTCACAATGTTATTGTAACGGATCGTTACTTTTTTCACAAGAGCATGTTTGTTAATTCTCCGTAAAGATCAGACAAACCCATTTTGTTTTTTGGCAAGCTCATTCGCTTAATTACCGGTGTTTACGTTTTTTGGTAGATCGACTTGATGACGGTCTCGATGCCGGGTTCCTTGATCGAAATGTCCAGAATTTCGCCCAGGTCGGACAGGTAACAGCAGCTCGCTCATCGGCATCAGCGCGTGATCGATCATCCATTCCACCTCGCGCGCGGCCGGGCGGGACAGCAATGCTTGCCTCGTAATCTGGGGACTGGCGCCAATTCATTACATAGCTGTGTTAACAAGCGAAAGCTGGTAGCGAAGTTCATCGCGGCTCCCGAAACTATGGCCAATGAAAATACCCGTCTTAGGAAAGAACTTCGAGAGACAAAAGAGGCACTTGTAATCTAAAAAAAAACAGCCAGCACCTTGGACAACTGACTAATGAGTTCTTCTCGAATGGAGATAACAAAATGGGTGGTGGAATGTGTTGCTTTTTTAGAACTTCCAGGCAAAATGCCTTTTCCTGAGTGGCAAAGAGATGTTTCGGTAATTATGCAATTCCCGTGGTTAAGAAAAGCTACTCTTGGAGGATTCGCTCCGCCCTTTCAAATTGGTTAGGAAAGAGATCCGACGGCACATGTTCGCGACCACGTGCTTTAAAAATCATATACCGGGCACACCTGGAGTTATCTCCCTGACAATAGTTACGCTTGTAGATCCCGGCCATTGCTGGCATATTCTTCATGCGATCGTTAAAAAAAGGACAACCGGCAATTAACGGACAATCAGCCATCTACCTGCTCCTTTCTCTCACGCTTTCGGTGTTGCCCCTTTGCTTTAATGTCTTGCTCCAGTGCCTAGCAGTTAAATAAGGCCTTTTAGTAGACAACACAAAAAGCTTTATTCTCTAACCCGTCGAAATAGCATAATTACCAAAAACATCCCATCGGACACTAGCTGAATGACTAAAACTTGTCCACAGAACGGGCTGGAAGAGTTGGTAGAAACAACCGAACCCTTCTATCTATATTATAATAAAGCTTTTAAATATTTGGCTAAAATCTATTTTGATAATATATTAATATAATGTTTTTTCTTGGGAAAATAAAGAAAGCCCCTACTAGCCAGGGGCTTTTAGACAAAAAAATGGTGCCAAGGGACGGAATCGAACCGCCGACACGGGGATTTTCAGTCCCCTGCTCTACCGACTGAGCTACCTTGGCACATCTTTATTTCTTATATGGCGGAGCCGACGGGATTCGAACCCGCGATCTCCAGCGTGACAGGCTGGCATGTTAAACCACTACACTACGGCTCCTCACACTTTGGTGGTCGCGACTGGACTCGTACCAGTGACCTCTGCGATGTGAACGCAGCGCTCTAACCAACTGAGCCACGAGACCCGCAAATCTTGGTCTCATTCTATTATAC
>JAAYGU010000096.1 GCA_012727535.1 Bacillota bacterium
GATTGAGGGTTGACTCCGGCCGGTGGCATTCTTGCGCCGGAATGACCGGCGGCCCCAAGACATAACGATCCCGCGTTTGCTCATAAACGGCATAGGAAGCAAGGAACTCCGCGGTCTGAAAGACCAACTCCCGGTAGCGTTCCAGGGTCTGGCGACTCGGCTGCGCCCGGTAACAGAGTTCCGCATAATAGATCGGATGCGGTTGCTGCCAGATCAGGAGGGGCCCAATCGGTGAAGGGCTGTCCCAACCCTCCGGTCCGACCATCTTCGGCCAACGCGCGCCAGTGTAGCCTTGGCTTTGGGCTAGTTTTTGCGCTTGGGGCAGGATCAACTGGTACCACCAGAGACTCCTTTCCAGAAAGTCTATCCGGTTCCAGTAGGCAAAATGAACCGCGTGCCACCAGTGCATCTCCAAATGAAATTTCCCGTACCAACTATTACAGGTCAAGCCGGTCTCCGCCGGGGGTAAAGAGCCCCCGCACTGGATCGCCGTTAAATACTGAGAAAGCACCACCCTTCTCTCCAGTTCCAAGGCACGCGGGTCCCGACTCCTAGCCAGCTCGACCAGGCCTCCGTTGCTCCAGAAACTCTCCCAGGAGGTCGCCGCCGCCACTGCCGTTTCGGTAAAGGTAGGCAAGGGCACCCGCGGTTGGCTCGGGGTAAATTCCACAGTAAACTCGATCTGCTCCCGGCCGGGCTGGGCTGTAAGCAGTAGGCAGTGCTTACCCTGCCGTTTAACTTGCGCGCCGCTAAAAGCAAGGGTGACAAAATAAGTCGTGGCATCCACGACGCGAAGCAGGGTAACCTTGTGCCCGCCCGCGCTGATGATTTCGGTCCGGTGCCGGTCTTCCTCTCCCCAAGCAGCGGCGGTTTTCTCCGGCGACCCGTAGGGGAAAGCGAAACTAACCGCCAGCCTCTCTTGGAGGAAGAGCGGAGAATTAATGAAGACACCAAGCAGATCACGGGTAGGGTGGCAGCAAGTGCGAACATGCACTAACTCCCCATCCACCGTAAACCGGCTCTCCAACATCCCGCGCCAGAGATCGAGTGTTTGCCGGACCGCTGCTAAATCAAACCGGGTGGCGGGTGCGCCTTCCGGCCGGCTAATCGCCAACCCAATCCTCCCCAGGTGGAGACGGTGGGGGTTTTGGCGTAACCAGTGATACTCTTCTTCCTGCCCATCCCGCCCGGTGGCGTAGCCGACCAGCCGCCCGTAAGTCTCGTATTCGGTTAAGCGGTAGGCCTGGGGCTCAATTCTCCGCCCGTCGCGCGGCGGCGTGGTATGCCATCCCCAGTGCGCCATCGTACAGAGCGGCATGTTTGCTTCATAGTCTGCGGCAAAGGTTTGCAAGCCGGTCGGGTCCGCCGTAAAGACGAATTCGCCGTTGCCCACCGATAAAGGGGAATCCGGAGCAAATTCGGTGACGACCGGGTTATGTCTGCTCACCAGTGCGTAACGGTTCAGCACAGTTAACCCCCCTTGCTTGTCGTTCATTTAAACGGCAGGTATTTGGCCGCAAACTCCGGGAGTTTGGCCCCGTCCCACCGGTGCCCGCCGGGAAAAACATGGTGCCAGAGCCGGTCTTCTTCTCCAAACAACCGGTAAGCCTCCCGGGTGATTGCCAGTTGCTCGGCGACATCCTCTAATCCCCGTTCCCCATTGAGCGGATCCTCGGCTCCACTCTCAATCAGCAGTGGTCGGGGGGCGATTAACGCACCCAGGTCGCCGACGTCTACATATTCCCAGAGATGGGGGAGAAAGTTACAGCCGCATTTATTGGTGCGCAAGATCGTACCTTTAAACCCATGGAAGTAACCGCTGATCACGGCACACTTAACCCGGTCGTCCAGAGCGGCCAGCCACAAGGTCTGCCACCCGCCGCCGGATAGCCCACAACAACCAATCATCCCGGGCGTACAGAAGGAACAGCTTTCAATGTAGTCGAGCAGGCGCATTAAATCCCAGGTCCACATCCCAATCAGCGACTGCCCCAGGCTGATCGCGATATTATTCAGTTCTGTACAGGAACTGGCCAGGACCTTCTCCTTTTCATCACCTTGGTCCGGCAACTCACGCCGTTCACCACTGCCCCGGGCATCCGGGCAGAAGACAATATACCCGGCTTTCGCCAACTGCACCCCATAATCGCCCCGGTACCGTTGATAGCCTTCCGCGACACCAGGCAACTCCGTCTTTCCCGCCACCCCTGCTTTCCCACCGCTGCCGTGCCCGTGCGGTGCAATCCAACACGGCCTAGTTTCACCGGCCTGCCAATCATCTGGGAATAAGACATAGACCGGCATCCAGACTCCCGGTTCGGTTTGGAGAATCAGCTTTTGGCGCGTAAAACCCGGGCCCTGTTCTCTTCCCACCTCCTGTACTTGCCAGGGGGCGGTTTTCATCTTATTAATCCCGGCCAACGCCGTTAAGGTCGCCCGGACCTGCTTCTTCCAGCTTTCGTACTCCGTGCGGTTTTGGGCCGCAAGCCCCATTTTTCGGCCTGTTTGCTCGTACATGCTGAGCAAATGTTCTTCGATCGTATAATAAGTAGTGCCACTCATCTTAACACCTGCTTTCCTTGATAACCCTAGACCGGAGAAATGAAACCCCGCCCTAAGCGGTGTTCCGTCTTAGGATGGGGTTTCATTCTGGGTAGTTAAGGCATAGGTTTTACTGCCGTCAATATATGTACGGCTTATTTTTTATAGAAGACCTCGTCCAGCATTCCTTGGATAATCGGTTTAATCTCCGCCATACCAACAGCCGGGGTCTTTTCACCGTTAATGATCTCTTTAATCGTCAGGTCAACCAGCATCCCAGTCGCGCCGCCGAAGGCTTCATAGAGATACTTAGTCTCGCCGGCCCACTCTCTTTGAATGCGGGTGAAGACCTCCGCGCCCTCTCTGGTCCGGACATGACGGGCCAACACGAGGTTGCGGGAGACATCACTTTCACGGAAGAGGAAAGCATTAATCGCTGCCATGGCTTCCGGGTTCGCCGAGTTAACCGGGATAATCACCACTTCCGGGGACCAGTGCGGATAGACGTACTTATTCGCCCGCGGCCCCATCGGAATCGGCACGATCGAGAAGACATCCTTCATCTTTACATATCCGGAATTGTGCGCTTCATAGACCTGGTGCATATCAAGCGCGGCATTTCCATCCAGGAATCTTCCGCCGACTGCACCGATCTGTTTCCAATCGGCATAGAGCTGTAATGCTTCTAAAGCCGCCGGCTCATCCATCGCAAAGACCGGTCGTCCACTGCGGTCATTGCGGGTGGTCGCTCCACCATTCGAGACCATCAGGGCAAACGGACGGACACGGTAGATACCGAATTGATCGATTTCACCGTCACCATTGGTGTCTTTGGTTGCTTTGCGGACAATTTCATCACACCGTTCCCAGGTCCATTTGTTTTCTTTGTATAGAGCATACGGATCAGGCAGTCCTTCACGGTCGATCAGGGTTTTATTGTAGAAGGTAACCATCGAGCCTACATTCCACATACCGCCGCCCCAGTGCGTGGAGCCGATCCCGTAAATTTTACCATTAAACTCTAGGATTTTAACGGCTTGCTGTTCTTGATGGGAAAGCCCTTTATAAAAGGCCTCCGGTAGAAGATCTCCCATCGGATAGGCCGCACCTTGCGAAACCAACTCATAATAACCGATACGGGTCTGGGAATTCCAAATGTCATAAGCCGAGTCGCCCGCCATTAATCTCGCCATATTAGTGGCCGGGATATCACGGGTTTGGAGGAAATGGAATTTACAATTAAAGAATTTTTCTGCCTCTTTGAGGCGTCCTTTCACCACCGGATCGGTCTCCAAGTAGTTTTTCATCCGATCCGCTGTCCAAGAGATATACGTAACAGTATTCCCTTTCAGGTCATAGGAAGCTTTCAAGCCCAACTTAGTTAAGTCTCTGGCTTGACCGGCCGGAGTAATCAGAACCAAGCTGACCAGAAGTATCGCCGCTAACAAAAGCAAACTAACTCTTTTTTTCACGAGTGAACCTCCTTTTTATTTATTTTTATATGTAATCGTCACCAGAAAACGGATCTAACCAATCACCTCCTTCAGGTCGGTGGAACAAGAAGAATCCGTGAGCAATATATGTAGAAACAGCGTTAGATTATACGGCTATATTATAATTAACTGGAGTTTGTAACGTCTATTTAAAACGCAATATATATCGAGCTTTGCGTCGATCGAGTTCATCTATCATTAACATCAATTATAACAAATATTCAGAAGGGACTCAACCCATAGATTAATAAATTTAGCTTTTTCTTGTTCCGGAGCACGTGCTCACCAAATTGTTTCTGTGGCCTGACAACCGGGCTGAGCAGCCGGTCTTCAGCAGCTTCACTTGTTCGGATCTTCCATTACACTAGCGGCTTTCAGCACTCCACAGTACCCATGGGGATAGTTCGTGAACCTTCGTTTTTCCAGGTACTGTTCCACGCCAACCTGGATCCCCATGCCTTCAACCGTATCATGGATATCCAACCCGCCGTCGGCGTCAATAGTAATCTTCTGTTGGAGACCCTCCCAACCCTTACGCGCCGTCTCCCAATAGCTTTGGTCGAGGTATCCGTCCTGAACAGCCCGGCCTAAAGCATAAATGAACATCCCGCTGCCTGAAGTTTCGATCCAGTTGCCGCTGTGGTCGCCTTTGTCCATGACTTGATACCATAAGCCGGTCTCCGGATCTTGGGTGTTTTTAATCCCGACGGCAATCTTTTGCAGAATGGTCAGCAGTTCCTGGTAACCCGGGTGGCTTTTGGGTATGTATTCCAACATATCAACCAACGCCATAGCGTACCAGGCCATCCCCCGGCACCAGAACACTGGCGATAAGCCGGTCTCCGGATCTGCCCAGATTGCCTGGCGCGAATAATCCCAACCATGGTAGAGCAGTCCGGTCTGCTCATCAAGGAGCTTCGCGGCGATTAAGGTTGTTTGTTTAACGGCTTCATCAATCGGTGCCGTCTCCCCGAAAAGATGCGCATACTTCACAAGGAAAGGCCCGCCCATATAGATCCCATCCGCCCACATCTGCTCCGGATAGGTAGTTTTATGCCAAAAACCGCCTTCAGCGTTCCGGGGCCGGTCAGCAAACGAGGCCCAATGGTCATCGGCGACCTCCCGGTATTTTTCCTCACCAGTCTCTTCGTACAGGAAAAGCAGGAGCATCCCCGGTTGAATGTGGTCCAGGTTTTCCGTGCGCCACGTCTTGGTCTCAATATAGTGATCAACCCACTCTTTTATATAATTAAAATATCTTTTATCTCCCGTCTTTTTATAAATCTTTTCGATCCCATGGAGTATAATTCCGTTAGTATACTCCCAGCCTTTTTTGGTCAGGGTTAAAGGATCAGGCCACCTGGCTATAATTGAATCCGCAACTTTAACTCCCCAATTCATCATACCAGCCTCCCCTGTTCGTTTGAGTTCATTTCCACAACCTATGAAAATTACCCCGATTAATAATAGATATTTTAACAAGTGGTAATTGAGACCTTTTTCTTCAGTGCGACCCCGGCCACGGCGCCTGCCGAGTCGGATACTTAACACCTTCTCCCTCCTTTCCGCACTGCTCGCTGAGAATAATTCCCTTTCTTAAATTCTTGCTAAATACGGAGTTTCCTGCCTTTTATAATTATAATAATTTTTGGTTACTATTTGCCTACCACCCCAGCTTACTCAGGTAGTTTTGGAGATTAACTTTAGTGGCCGGTCGTACCCAGCCTGCCCCGGTTTCGCTTGGTAACTGAAAGCGTTCGTAACAATCTTTCAGTACGACTTCCAGGCCCGGCACATAAAGCCGCTGCTCATCTTGGGCAATCCAAGCAGCCGGGAAAGGATTGATCTCCGCTTGTTGCGCCCCATTGATACAGATGGTGTGAGGAAGTGCCGCTTCAATCCCGCAGGGAAGTGGCCTACCGTCGGTCACCGCCGCCACACAGGTCCATAGTTTCTGAAAATAGTCGGCAAACGGGTCCCCATATGTTTTTACCCGCCCATCCTTAAAGACTGCTTTGATCTCCTTTTCCTGCTCAGCGTCATAATAGACGGTCGCCTGCTCAAACTCAAAACAAAAAGCCGGTCCGCATTCTTCCCGGGAAGCATGTGTCGCCAGGAATAATATTTCTACGCCTTCTCTGGTCTTGGCTCTAAAGGCTGCCGTATCATAGTTTTCAATTTGGTAAGCACGGTACAGTTCGACCTCCAGTTCAACGGGTACCGCGCTCCGGTCAAAGCGGTCTCCCAGGACGTAGAACATATTATGGAGAAAATGGGCTGTTGCATTATTGGCGACACTGTCTAAGATCAAATCCCCATTTTGCGCCCGGATTCGTCCCGCCCAGTTACTACGCTGAAAATAAGCAAAACTGCGGGGCCAGGAGACCATTGTTTTCAAACGGCGGGGTCGCCCCAGTTTTCCGGCGATAATCTCTCTTTTCAAGGCTGTAATCGCCTCGCTAAACGACCATTGATAACCGATACCCACGAATTTACCGGCTTTATCTCGGGCTTGCCGCATCGCACTCGCCTGTTCGACCGTGACGCTCACCGGTTTTTCACAGAGGACATTACTCCCGTGCTCTAAGGCGAAGATGGTCTGTACGCTGTGAAACTGAAGGGGCGAGGCGATGATCGCCAAATCAGCGGTTCCTTGTGCATAAAACTCTTCCATACTGTGGAAGATGGGAACCGCCAACCTTTCTAGTTCGGCCAGGTGGCGTGAGCGCTCCGGCGCCGGATCGACCGCTCCCGCCAGTACATAGTTCCCTTCATGGTTATGACGGAGCAACTCTCCGCTATATCTGTCACCATACCCCCCGATACCCACCTGTAAGATGGAGACTTTAGCCATGCACATCTTCCTTTCATGCTGTAAGCTCTTGTGAGGAAGTGATTCTTGACTTGCCGGTTATTTCCTGCCACCGGAGCGGAAAGGCAGGAAAGAAAAACTGCCCGTAAGCCGGGCAGTTGTCTTCTTATGCGCGCCAGGCGGCACGCATGATCTGTTCTTTTATTCTGTCTTCTCGCTAAGACCTTGAACTCTATTGACCCCGATTATAGTTGATCAAAGAACCGGCGAGGATAATCCGGCGCTCTTCCACCGTCAGGTTGGGCAAGTCTAAGGTGAGTTTTTCCGCTGCGCCGTCGGTCAGCAGATAGGCCGTGAGCTGTTCCGCCCCCGCTTCGACAGCAGCGCGCACCCCGGGCAGGTAAAGGAAAGCACCGGTCTGCATTTTACTTTGCGCCTCCGGGGCAATGGTCAAGGGGAGCATTCCCCAGTTAATCAGGTTGCTACGGTAACGTTTGGTTGCATACTCCACCGCAATATTGGCCCAGCCGCCTAAGACCTTCTGGCAAGAAGCGGCCTGTTCCCGCGCGGACCCATCCCCCGGCTTGACCGCAAAGATCGTGCTCCCCAGCCCAGTCACGGCCCAGAGACGCTCCGGTGCTATACCGGTCACCGCGGACAACCGCTGCCACAGTTCCATCAATTCGGCCGGTAATTCCCCGCTGCCCGCCCACTGCCGCCGCTGCCGTTCCAGTTCGTAGACTGCTTTCGCTCTCGCCACATAATCCGGATCCTTGCGCGAAAGGGTGAACTCCGCCAGGCGCAGAGGGTTGGAGCGGTAGGAAGACGTCTCCCCGGAGGGGATCAGTTCATCGGTGGTGGTCACCGGATCGGTGATCACCGATGCTACGCTGAGCAGTAAGTTTTCCGGCAGGGGGATCATCTCCGGCCAATCAGTGATATTCGGGCCGTACTTTAATTCCGTCTCCGGACGGGCTTGGCCGTAACCCACATAGACACGGTTCCGGTAGACCCGCGGGTCAAACTGATAATCCAGGCCTTTGACGGCCACCGCTTGCTCAGCCAACTCGGTCGCAGCGGTTAAGAGTCCACCGTTGAGCGCTGTCGCCGCAATCGAACGGGCGTCCATTAAAGCCACCCCGGCCAACTGCCCCTCTCCCGGTTTAGAACCTTCCCGGTTGGGGAAGTTACGCGTGGTATGCCTGATACTGAGCATGCCGTTGGCCGGAATGTCGCCGGCCCCAAAACAGGGCCCGCAAAAAGCGGTCCGTAAGGTAGCGCCGCTGGTTAACAAGCGGGCCGCCACCCCATTTTTCGTGATTTCGATATTAATCGGCTGGCTCGCCGGGTAAATGCTCAGGGCGAACTCCCCGTTCCCCAGATGGTGATCCCCGATGATCCCGGCGGCGGCACAGATATTCTCAAAAGTACCCCCGGCGCAGCCCGCAATGACCCCCTGATCCACCCGCAACCGACCGTCGGTGATCTTCCTTGTCAGCAAAAAGGAGGCCCCGGCGCGGCCGAACAATTTTTCGCTCTCCGCGTCCACCGCCGCTAAAAGATCAGCCGTATTCTCCTGCAACTCACGGATGGTAAAGGCGTTACTGGGGTGGAAGGGAAGGGCGATCATCGGCTCAATCTTGCTTAAATCTATGACAATCATCCCATCATAGTAGCAGACTTCCCCCGGCGCAAGTTCTTGATAGTCCTCCGCCCGGCCGTGCGCGGCCAGATAAGCCGCTACTTGCTCGTCTGTCTGCCAGATCGAACTCCAACAGGTCGTCTCCGTGGTCATGACGTCAATTCCGTTCCGGTAATCAATCGACAGATTGGCGATCCCCGGGCCGACAAACTCCAAGACTTTATTCTTGACATAACCACTGGCAAAGACGGCCTTGATCAGCGCCAACGCCACGTCCTGTGGGCCTACGCCCCAAGCCGGCTTCCCTTTAAGATAAACGGCGATCACTTCCGGATAAGCCAGATCATACGTCTGACCCAGAAGCTGTTTCACAAGCTCAGGCCCACCTTCGCCCACGCCCATCGTTCCTAACGGGCCGTAGCGGGTATGACTGTCGGACCCAAGGATCATCCGCCCGCCACCCGCCATCATCTCCCGCATGTACTGATGGATGACCGCCTGGTGCGCCGGGACATAGATCCCGCCGAACTTCTGCGCAGCGGATAAGCCGAAGACATGATCATCCTCGTTGATTGTCCCCCCCACCATACACAGGCTGTTATGGCAGTTGGTCAGCACATAAGGCACCGGAAATTCTTTGAGGCCGCTGGCCTTAGCGGTCTGGATAATCCCCACATAAGTTATGTCATGCGAAGCCAAGGCATCGAAGCGGAGGCGTAGCTGGCTAGCCTCCCCGGACGTGTTGTGTGCGCTGAGAATCCGGTGGGTGATGGTCTGGGTCTTCGCCCGCTCCGGCTGGAGCACCGCCTCCGTAACCGGCGGGAGGTTTTCTGCTTGTAATCGTTTGTTTATCTCATCAATGGTTACCGTCGGTTTGTCGACAATAACCCGGTTTCTGATTAGATAGGCGCCATCTTTTCCCGTGATTGTAACCACGTCTATCCCTCATTTCTTCTTTTCTACCACTAATTAAAACACTCCGGTCACACCCCTGTCAAGGAAACCGAACTTAAAAAGGCTGATATATTGTATACACAAAAGCCCACAGACGAAAACCTTTCGTCTGTGGGCTTTTACTCTTCAAACCTTTCGTTTTCTCCCAAAAGCTAGTGCTCCTGCACCTGTGCGGTGCGTTATCTCCCCAACTCGCTTAAGGGCGCAAAATAGCTTTGCGGATGGGCACAGGCCGGGCAAGCCGCCAGGGCCTCTTCACCTTCGTGGATATACCCGCAGTTATGACAGATCCAGCGGATCGAGGTATCTTTCTTGAAGACCTTACCGGCCTCTATCTCCGCTAGACGTGCTTTAAACCGTGCTTCGTGGTTCTTTTCCGAGATGGCGATCGCCTCAAAGACCTTGGCAATCTCTTCAAACCCTTCTTCCCTTGCTATCTTCGCATATTCTGGATACATCTCGGTCCATTCAAAATTTTCGCCCTCGATCCCACTTTTGAGATTGTCAGCCGTTTTCCCGATCGGTCCAGCCGGAAAAGCCGCTTGAATCTCTACTTCTCCGCCTTCCATCAACTTAAAAAGGCGCTTGGCATGCTCCTTTTCGTGATTAGCGGTCTCTTCAAACAGTTCGGCGATCTCAACATAGCCTTCTTTCTTGGCTTGACTAGCATAATAAGTATACCGGTTCCTGGCTTGGGCTTCACCGGCAAAAGCGGTCATCAGGTTAGTCTCCGTTCTTGTTCCCTTTAAACTCATTCCGATTTACCCCCTCTTTTTCTTCTTTCTTTTCTATGCTTAAGGAATTGCTGAAATTCCTTAGCCGTTAAGTGTTGGTAGCGGTTAATCGCCACTACTTTTTCCTTCTACAACCATTATTATTTACTGATGGAAATTATACCAAAAACCCAAAAGGTCGTCAACCATGTTTATATTTATTTTAGTTAATTCTTAACTATATTAATTATTACCGGAGGGCACATCCCGGGTTCCCCCGCCCCGGGTATGACGAAGCCGACCTTCCTCCGGCAATGCTTTAACCTACTTCTAATTCGCGGTCCACTACCGCTTCGGCTATATTGTTACAGTGGTCAGCAATCCTTTCCAGGTTAAGCATTAGTTCGTTAAAGACCACCGCCGCCCTGGGGTTACAGTAACCGGTGGTGCGCCGCTCCAGATGGTTATTGCGGGCTTCCTCTTCGAGGATATCCATCGTTCCTTCCATCTCCAGCACTTGCCGGGCGGCCGTTAAATCCCTTTTCTCCAGGGCAGTCAGGCAAAGGTCAAACATTTCAGCGGTAAAGTGAAAAATCTTCTCTAGATCCTGCTGCGCCAGATCGGAGAAGACGATCTTCTCCTCCTCCATAATCATCTCAAGCTCCATAATATTCGTACAATGGTCACCAATCCGTTCCAAATCTCCCGTGATATGGATTAAATTGGCGAGGATATTTGATTGGCGAACCGTCAACGAACTCCGCGAAGTAATGGTCGATAGATAATGGATGATCTCTGTTTGCAGAAAATCCAAGATCTCTTCGTTCTGCTCGAGCTTTTCCCGGTCAAGCAGTTTGCTTCCCGGAATAATAAAGTTTTCCACCTCGGAGAGCATCTGCTGAGAAAAGGTTCCCATCCGCCGTAGTTCTTTGGCTGATAGATCAAGGGCAACTTCTGCGTTGTTCAAAACATGCTCATCCAGATACTTGATCGCCCTTTCTTCCTGGACATCCTCTTTAGGGATGATCCGCGTGACCATCACGGCCAAATATTTGACGAAGGGTAACCAAACAAGCGTATTTAAGAGATTAAAGGCCGTATGGGCGTTCGCAATCTGTCGGGAGATGACTCCTGCTTCCGTTACGCCCAACGCAGGATTCGGCATCGGGGAAATCCGGTAGACAAAACTGATGAACAAGGGGAAAGAAAGAAGACAAAGAATAGTCCCACAAACATTGAACAGGGTATGGGATAAAGCCGTCCGTTTGGCCGCATTGTTCGTACCGATGCTGGCCAAAGCAGCGGTAATCGTCGTTCCGATATTGCTACCCAGTAAGATCGGAACCGCACCGGCTAGAGGGATCAGGGCACGAACTGTTCCGTCCATGGCCACAGGTTGCGAGGCCAGGCTTTGCAGAACCCCAATCACGGCACTGCTGCTTTGGATAATGATTGTGAGCACCGTCCCGGTTAACAACCCCCAGGCTGGGCGTTTACTCATCGTCGTAATTAAGTTTAGGGTTGTTGGATCGTTGGCCAACGGTTTAAGCACATCGGACATGATATTGAGGCCGATAAAAAGGACCCCGAACCCAAAAAGGACCTGCCCGAAATGTTTGACACGTTTCCATTTGTTAAAAAAGTATAAAGCAAAACCCAGCGCGGCAATGGGGTAAGCGTAATGGCCGATCTGAAAGGCGATCAACTGGGCCGTCATCGTCGTACCAATGTTGGCACCCATAATCACCCCGATCGCCTGCTGCAAATTCATCAAGCCGGCGTTCACAAAGCCGATAACCATCACCGTCGTCGCACTACTACTCTGGAGGATCGCCGTCACAGCAGCCCCCACTACTACTGCAATTAAGGGGTTTTTGGTAACGGCCTCAAGAATCCGGCGCATTCTATCCCCGGCCACTTTCTTCAGGCCTTCACTCATCAGATTCATTCCGTAGATAAAGAGGGCTAATCCTCCAAGCACCCCGAAAATTATCTCTTGCATGATAAATCCTCCGTTTCATCTTGTACCAGACAATCCGTGCACAAAAAAAGAAAAGTAGGAAAAACCCCCTCCTCCATTCGTTTCCCCCCAAAAAAAATCCTTTTCCTAGAGAATCCGATGAAAGAGGCCGATAAACGGAGATAAACTGAAATATATTCCTATCATGCCCAAATTCTCTTTATCAATTGCCGATGGATTTAAATAGATTTTAACCCTTCAGACCGCCTGCACCCGACTCTGGCCACCCTTTTCCCACAAAAAAAGAGAAAGGGTTGCTTACCTTTCTCTGTAATAGTTTAAGGCCGGATGTACCATCCGGAATCCACCCCGTTAAGGGCGGCCTCGCCCGACCAATCGAAAAGAACGCTTGTTTTATAGTTGTTCCGGTTGTGACGGTTTAGAGATCTCCCCTAGGGTTTGCGCAATCTCCACATCATGCTTGGCCTGCGTGGCCAGATCCCCCAGCGAAACCATCCCGACTAACCGGTTATTTTCCACCACCGGTAACCGGCGGATCTGTTCTTTCGACATCAGCTCCGCCACCTGGTTCAGTTCCATCTCCGGGGAGACGCTCTGGACGTTCGAGGTCATTACGTCCCGTACTGGACTGGTACTAGCGTCTTTCCCATGGGCGACACTGCGGACCACGATGTCTCGGTCGGTCACGATCCCCACTATATTCTGCCCTTCACAGACCGGGATCGAACCAACATTATGTTTCTGCATTAACTGCGCCGTTTCAACAATTGTCGTCTCCGGGCTGACGAAAGCAACTTGATCGGTCATTATGTCCTTAATCTTCAGTACAATCATCCTCCTTTTCCCCTAGCGTTCCCCGTATACCCCAATTCATACATACCGCCCGCCCTGCCTTCCGGGCGGAAAAAAAGAGGGAAAAGAAGGAATTCAAGCAGCCAAACCGATAGACACGGGAGGATGCTTAATAAGCCGGATGGTTATTCGATGGTGCACTGGGATGAAGCGCGTTTTCAATCTTGACGCTCAAGTCTTCAAAACGAAAAGGCTTAGTAATGGTATCGTAAAAGCCGTATTTCCGGTGATCGGCCAGCACCGGATCGTCGGAATAACCACTGAAGACAATCACCTTAGCACTCGGGTCAAGGGCTAAGATATATTGACCCGCTTCTTTGCCGCCCATCCCTCCTGGAATAGTTAGATCCAGAATCACCAGATCAAACGGGGTGGAGCTTTCGCAGTTGTTTTTAAACAATTTAACGGCTTCCCACCCGTCTTTGGCTACGGCCACACTATGGCCGCAACTCTCTAAAAACTCCCGGAGCGAATTTCTGATCATGGGTTGATCGTCCATGATCAGAATTCTCCCATTGGCGTTGCTCTTAGGGGAGATTTTCGGGGGGGCAGGTACAGGTTGCGCAGTGGTAACCGGAAGGTAAAAATAAAAAGTCGAACCGCTGCCCACCTTGGAACGGACGCCGAGAAATCCCCCATGGTTTTTCAGAATATAGTAGCTGGAGGCCAGACCTAAACCGTTTCCCTTCTCTTTAGTGGTAAAGTAGGGATCAAAAATCTTGGTCAGATTCTCTTCCGGAATTCCCATCCCTTCATCTTTAATCTCAACCTTAACATATTTCCCCGCTTTAAGCTGCATTTCGTTTTCCGGGGGGACCTCTTCATTGGTGGCTGCGATCGTGATCACACCGCCCCGCGGCATTGCTTGGCAGGCATTGAGCACGATATTCTGAATTACCTGACCGATCTGGCCGTTGTCAATGTCCACCATCCAAAGCTCGGCAGGTAACATAAATTTGCACTGCACGGCTTTACCGCAGAGGGTAAATTTGACCGTCTCTTTGAGCAGTACGGAAAGCTTAGCGGCTTGTTTGACCGGTAACCCACCCTTGGTGAAAGCCTGTAACTGTCTGGTTAGTTTAGACGCTTCCATGGTGAGCTTTTCAGCAGTCTGCAAGTTCTGCCGCCCATCCAGCCCCTTTTGTAGTTTTAGATCCGCCAATTGGACATGTGCCAGAATCGCTGCCAACAAGTTATTAAAATCATGGGCAATCCCGCCCGCCAAAATGCCAAGCGACTCCAGTTTTTGGATCTTAAGCGCTTCGGCGCGCTTCTTCGCAGCGGCCAGTTTTTCTTTGGAAACACGCAGCGCTTCTTCGGTTTCCCGGTGAACGGTAATATCCCGAATCGTCCCCCCCAACTTAATCGGTTTGTTGTCGGCACCGTAGGAGAGAGCGATCCCACGGGACCAAACCCATTTCCATTCGCCAGTTTTCGTTCTGATGCGGTACTCCACTTCGTAATATTGGGCTTGGCCCTCTATATAATCAGCGAGCGCTTTTTCTAATAAAGGCAGGTCTTCGGGGTGAATCCTGGCCGCTAGCCAGTTTTGGGTAAAGATTATTTCGCCTGGTTTGTACCCCAGAACCTTTTGCCAGTTTTTATTATACTTAATCACGCCGGTAAGCAGATCGCTCTCCCAGAGCCCCTCATCCGTCCCTTCCAAGATCCGGGCCGTCCATTCATCATTCTCTCGGAGTAATTTTTCAGTTTTTTTCCGCGAAATAATCTCCTGTTGCAGATGAAGATTGAGCGTCTGCAAGCGCTGTTTTTGCCGGTCGTTTTCGATCGAAAAAGCGAGCAGGTTTAAATAATTAACTAAGGAGGGTCGCAACGCTCGGCATGCTTCGTCTACGGAGCGCTCAAGGAGGAGATAACCATAGAAACTTTCGGTGGTTTTAATCTCATAACTGATAAAATCAGGGTTGTTCCTTAATGAACAGCAGGGACAAACATTCCTGGTTTTACTCCCGGGGCAAGCAAGTATGGTCGAGTCGCACATTAATCCCCCAAGACAAAAATGAAACTTTCCCTGCCCGATCAGCCTAGCCAAGAGGCGCTCGGAATACTCTATTTTCTGCCGGATGGGGAGAGTGGCTAAAACTAAGGCCGCGGTTAAAAATAAGGCGTCAACCTGCCTTGATAACTCAGTCTTTAGCCGTGGGGTTACTATTTCCAGCGACCCTGCGCTCAATCCTACTTCGGCCAGCAGATCATAAAAATGATTACGGAGCAGTTGCCCATTGCTGATGATGAACGGGTGAGCATTGATCAGATCAGTAAGCTCCCCACCATGAAACAGCTGGGTATTATACTGACAGAGAACGGTAATCGGATATTTATCTAGGGCTGTATCAAGCTTGACTTCGTATTCCACAAAGCGTTCCGCCCCTGGTAAGCCGGTTTTAAGCCAACTTGTTTCCCCGGTGACCCTGAATCTCTTGTAGCCTTCCTCCCTGGACGCCTCATACAACCGTTGCCACTGCTCAAACATCTCGTCCGGTGAAAAATAGCCCCGTGGATAATACATACTGCTGGTCGGCATGACCAAAAGCCCCGCTTTTGGATCATTACCGGCGAAATTAAACCGCTCCCTCCTGAGCAGCTCCAGAA
>JAAYGU010000097.1 GCA_012727535.1 Bacillota bacterium
ACACCGGTGCCCGGTCCTTTTTGGCATCCAACAACCCATTGACTAAATTCGCCACGCCCGGTCCACTGGTCGCCAGACAGACACCTAAAGTCCCGGTCAGTTTGGCTTGGGCTGAAGCCATAAAAGCGGCCGTTGTTTCATGGTTAACGCCGATAAATCGGAGGGTGGGATGGCGATTTACCGCTTCTAGGAAGGGCAGGATCGCATCTCCGGGTACACCGTACAGGTATTTGACGCCCCACACCGCCAGTTGTTCGGCGACCCATTCGGCGACTGTCATGGGGGACATTACCTCACCACTTTCTTAGTTTTCTCACTCAACAAACTTCAAGCTTCGATCCGGACGGCATGGGCGATAGTGGGGATGTTCTCCCCTTGCTGGTAGGTGGTTGGGCTGTGTAAGGAGCCGGTGGCGACCAACAGGACCCGGTTGAGCTCTTTTCTCAGGAACCGGCGGTAGACGTGCCCGTAAGTGACAACGGCCGAACAGGCACAACCACTGCCCCCGGCATGCACATCCTGTTTCTGAAGATCGTAGATCATTAAACCACAATCCATAAAATTATCGCCCAGGTCGAATCCCTGTTCACTCAGTTCTTGCCGGCAGAGCTCCAGGCCGAATTGGCCCAAATCCCCGGTCAAAATGAGATCGAAAGAGTTTGGCTCCCACCCGGTATCCTGAAAAAAGCGGATAATGGTGTCGGCCGCAGCGGGTGCCATGGCGGCACCCATATTCAAGGGATCGGTCGAGCCTAAATCTATTACTTTGCCAAAGGTCACAGCGGTGATCCGGGGCCCTTCACCAGTCGAACTGAGGAGAGCTGCTCCGGCACCAGTGACGGTCCATTGCTGGTAAGGACGGCGTTGCCCCCCATATTCCGTGGGATAGCGGTATTGCCGTTCGGCGGCTAAATGATGGCTGGATGTAGCCGTTAATACTGTATCGGCAAAGCCTCCGTCTAGAAGCAAAGTCCCTAAGCCCAAACCTAAAGCAGCGGTTGAACAAGCGCCGTAAAGACCAAGAAAAGGGATGCCAAGGTCAAGGGCGCTGAAACTGGCGGAGATGATCTGATTGAGGAGATCGCCAGCTAAAAAAAGGTCAACTTGCGTCGAAGGAAAACCGGCATGGTCTAGAGCCAAGCGACAAGCTTTGATTAAGAGCGAACGTTCTGCTTTTTCGAAGGAACTCTGTCCGTTGCGAATGTCAGTTAATATTTCGTCAAAATCTTCGGCTAGGGGACCGCGGCCTTCAAAGGGACCAACGACTGTACCCGTACTGATGATCGCCGGTGGATTGGTCAATTGATAAGTCTGTTTTCCCGTTTTTTTCCCCATCGTTTTCTCCTCTTTGTTAGGACAAAGCCAAATTGCCGTTCTCTCTACTGAAAAATAGCGTATAACAGACCAATGATAAAGGCGGTAACGACACCAAAGGTAATGACCGGCCCGGCGAGGAGAAACATCTTGGCGCTTACGCCATAGATTAAACCTTCTTCCCGGAATTCCAAGGCCGAAGCGACTACGGAATTGGCAAAACCGGTGACCGGCACAGCCAGTCCGGCACCGGCATATTTGGCTAGTTTGTCGAAGACACCAAACCCAGTGAGTAACGCCCCGATTAAAATCATCGTTGCCGCAGCCGGGTTACTGGCTTTCTCCGGGGGAAGGTGCAGGAGCCAGCAATAAAGATCGATTAAGCCTTGGCCTAATACACAAACCAATCCTCCGGAGAAAAAAGCCAAGAAGGCATGGCGCAGGTAGCGGGGTCTTGGTTCAATTTGTCTGACTTTAGCTTGGTACTTTTTCTGGGCCGGAGTGAGCTCTTTCTTCGCCATTGGCTTTCACCTCTTGATCCGGTGTCAATGTCTATAAAAAGGCCTGCGCCAAGGTGTCCAAACAGGTCGGGACAGAATGGTTCACCAATAAGGTTTTCCATGATGGTTGGTTTTATTCTCCGGTTTGGCGTAACCTACGAAGGGATTAATTTGGGGAGGCGACGGGGGATGTCTAGAATTCTTGAGGCCTATGTTGGAGAGTATGCCAGCGGGAAAAGTGAAAACGCCGTGAATCGAAGTATCCATCAGTGCCGGAGTGGACGAAAGGTTCGTCTGGTCGATTTAGACCTGGTGGAACCATTTTATACCTTACGCCCGCTTAAAAAGTTTCTGGAAGAGATGGGAATTAATGTTCTCGGTTGGGAAACCGCAGAAACATTTGGCCTGGGGGAAGCCGCCATCCCCTTACGGCCGGAGATGATTACCGCGTGCGATTCTGCCGGCGATGTGATTATCGACTTGGGATATGGGGTGAACGGTCGTAACATACTAAACTTAATTGGTGGCCGCTGGCGGAAGGAACAAGACGCGAAGTTACATTTATATATGGTAGTAAATACCACCCGCCCCTTGACCGCGACGGTACCCTTAATCCGCCAATACATCGCTGAATTAGGGGAAATTGACGGTTTAATCAACAATACGCACCTGGGAAGTAAGACCACCGTCTCCCTGATCCAAGAGGGGGCGGAGATCGTCACTACTGCCGCCAAGGAACTTGGGCTTCCCGTGGTGGCCACCACGGCGCTGCGCTCTCTGGCTCAGGAGATTGGCGAGGTGGACTGTATGGGGAACGTGGTTTGGCCGCTCGACCGTTATATGCAGGATGCAGTCTGGTAGTCCCTTTTGGCAACAGGCGGATGAGAGCAGAAACCTTTCCTCTTTTGTTTGCACATCAAAGCTGATCATGGGGCGTTTTGCGGCCAGGCCGGGCTGCGCTGAAAGATGTGGGTGTTGATGGTGAATAATAGACCTGTGCTTTCGAGGAAACCGAGCGGCTTAAAGTAAAGGGTGGACAAAAAAGAAGTGGGGTGAGCGTTATCACAAGAGAATTGGTTAGCAGGGAGTATGAAGAACTGCTTGCTAAGGAAAAACAGATGTTTATGACGGGGAATGAGGTGGTGGCCTGGGCGGCGTTGGCGGCCGATGCTGATTTTATGTATGGCTACCCGATTACTCCCCAAAATGAAATTATGCATTATTGGTCAAGGCTGGCCCCGCACTTCGGCCGCGGTTTTCTCCAGACCGAAGATGAGATTTCTGCCGGTTTTACCATGCTGGGCGGGGCGATGGTAGGTAAGAAATGTTTCACGGCGACAGCTGGTCCGGGCAATATTTTAATGCAAGAGTCAATTTCAATGGCGGAGATGATGAGGCTCCCCGGTGTTTGGATAATCCAACAACGAGGCGGTCCATCGACCGCGACAGTCATCTATTCCCAGCAGGAATTAAGGTTGACCACGACCGGTGGTAACGGGGAAGGCCTGCGGATTGTCTATTCGACTTCTTCCCACCAAGAATTATTTGAGTACACGCTGAAAGCCTTCAATGCCGCCTGGAAGTACCGGTTCCCCGCTTTTGTCCTTGGTGATGGCTACCAAGCGAAAATGCGGGAGACAGTCACGCTTTTCCGGCCGGAGCAGCGGGGCTGGGAGATGATTCCACCGCAGCCGATCCTGCGCGGACCAGGAGTTCCGCACCTGGAGCGGGAGCCGGTACATCTCCGTAATAC
>JAAYGU010000098.1 GCA_012727535.1 Bacillota bacterium
CGGTATTGACTTGTTGGCAAGAAATAAATTGAAAAATGGTACCATATATGGTACCATATATGGTACCATAAAAAGCATTTGGTATCAAAGATGATATTCAAGGGATATAATGTATGGAGAGATGTAAGTGTCTCGAATTCAAAAAAGGTTTGAGAGGATATTAAATAACCCAACTGATCAAAAGTGGAAAGAACTCCTTCCAATACTAAAGTATTTTGGTTTAGTTTGTGAACCACCAAGTACTGGTAGTCATTGGGTGGTTTATCATCCAAAAGATCCTACTATCCTGACTATACCCGTCCACAATAATCGGGTGAAGAAAGTCTACGTGAAAAAAATTATAAAACTAATTCAAAATACTATGGAGGAGGAATAATGTGAAAAACCAAATTAGAGAATATTTAAAACTAAAGTATCAAGTTAGATTAATTCCTTTAAGTGAGGAAGACGGTGGAGGTTGGTTGGCTGAAATACCAGATCTTAAAGGGTGCTGTTCAGATGGGGAAACAGCTGAAGAAGCCTTAAAAAATATTGAGGAAGCGAAGGAAATCTGGTTTACTACTGCTATTAAACGGGGTCAGAAAATTCCTTTACCTACTTTAGATCAAGAAGAACAATACAGTGGAAAATTTACTTTAAGACTGCCAAAATTTTTGCATAAAAATTTAGCTGAAGCGGCCCGTGAAGAAGAAGTTAGCCTTAATTCTTATATCCTATCAATGCTGTCGTTGAATTTTGGTAAGGCTCAATCAACAAGGAGCAATTCGTTGACTGTTTACGTTTTTAACCAACTAGATGAATTTCCTAAAAAGCGCTACGAAAATGAGCTCTTTAGCCTAAATAGTAGATTATGGGAGGAAGCTAATTTAATAAATCCTACAGGAGGTAAAAATTGTGGCTAATAAAACTGAAATGGCAAAGAAGAAAGAAGAAATTATAAAGGGCTCGCTTGTTAATATTGAATTGTATAGTATTAATGGGCAACAACTAAAATATGATACCACCTCAAATGAGTTATCCCTAGAACGTTCGAATTATTTAGATCTATATGAAATTAGAGGTAATATTGTTAAAGTTAGGTTATCTGAAAAGTTATTTTTTAAACCTGAAGGGCTATTTAAACTAGATTTTGAGGTTATCGGTACGTTTGAATTTAATAAGGAAGTTAAAAAAGAAGAGATCCAAGAACAACTTGATTCCTTAGCCACTCCTTTATTATCCTATTCTTCAATGATAATAGCTTTAATGACAGAGCGATTTACTAATGTTCCGTTCATACTCCCCCCAGAAAAGGCTGATTAGTAAGCGAAACTTGAAAGCGAAAACTATGGTCTATCTATATAAACTTAACTAGCAATGTATGCAAATGATTTTTCAAATAGGCTGATCGGGGATCTGCCTGAGAAAGGTTGCCCATAAGAGGTTTCAAGTAATAAAATGGCGACTAGACCGGAGGATCTTTGTCACAGGGCTAACATAGAGTTAGAGATGATAAAAAGCCTTCAAGTAAAAATCAACTGCTGTACGAATTTTTAGCTTCTGTCAATAAAATAAAGTGGAGCTAAACAGGGTTGTTGAGCAAACCTTTTTTCTTATATAACCTCTCCCATCATAAAACCTGCATTCAGCAGGTTTTATTAAATTGGTGGGCTAAAATTTTATACAATAAAAAAAGATAGTGTGAAATCCTGCTAACCGATTTGTTAGCTAGCTTGCAGGAAACTAATGGAATTTGCGTTTTATTATAATAATATCTGTTTTTGAGGCAAGAGAGAAAATGTGTAGCATAAATTTTAAGAGATGTCTTAGTGTCGTGTATGCCTGACATGTGCAACTGACGTAATATATTTAGTCGAGGGGTGACTAACTAAGGTTATGACACCAACGCCACTGCACGTTCGTCAATGGCCTTTGGCGGGGGTGTTTGTTCTTTGTCTCATACTTGCCGATCGTTAATTGTGATTCACTCAACAGATCTGCGATTTCTTTTTGAGACTATTTTTTTCCACCCATTGCTCCAAGAAAGACTAGAAGAATTAAAAATCGAGGCTAATCTGGGAGTACTTTAAAATTTCTGTCCTTGACATTGGGGTTCACCTCAAAGTACTCTTAAAGTATAGGAAAAACGCTATTTCGACGCAGTTAGCATAGATATTATTGCCTACCTGGCCAAGATTACCAGCGAAGAAGAAAAATTGGGGAATCTTATTAAAAATAAAGAAGGGATGTGGAGATGAGAAAGAAAAAGTTACTAGGGGCAGGACTTATTAAAACTGGAGGAGGAAAATGTATAAGACAGTTATTTTATACCAAAGTAAGTATGGAGCAACCGAAAAATATGCCAAATGGTTAGCGGAAGAGTTAGGCGGCGACTTGATGGAGACGAAAAACGCCCCGATCGAACAGGTTGAAACTTACGACATCATTATTCTGGGTGGCGGGATCTATGCCACAGGTATTCGGGGTATTTCTTTTCTAAAGAAAAATTATCCCAGAATCAAGGATAAAACTTTGGTTGTATTTGCGGTTGGCGCCTCCCCCTATGATGAAAAAGGGATGGCTGCTCTGCGGGAGCGTAATTTTAAGCAGGAACTGGCTGAGGTGCCTTGTTTTTATTGCCGCGGAGCTTGGAATGAGGCGAAAATGACCTGGTTGGACCGGAACCTATGCCGACTGTTAAAAAAAGCGGTGGCCAAAAAAGATCCGGCGACCTATGAGCCATGGGAAGCCGCGCTCATGCAGGCCGAGGGTGAGTGTGATTGGACTGCTCGGGAGGCGATTGACCCAATTGTGGAGTATATAAGGCAATTACAATAAGCTAGATAGTTGGAAAATTTGATTATTGTAAAGAAAAGTGAGGTGAAAAAGATGGACGCTGACAGTAGTAATGGCACAGTGCTAGGCCGGAGTTTAAGAAAAGGGACGATTACTACGAAGGCGTCCACTTTTCATTAAAGCTTCAGCCTAATTGTGTCTTACTCCTTCAAGACGGGTAACGTATACCTAATGAGTTTTTAGTACTTACAGAAAGGAGAAAGACCAATGGCGGAAAATTATCTAAACCTCAAAAAAACCATTCTTACGCTAATTGAAGAGAAAAACTTTCAGCGCTTAAGAGATATTCTAACCACTATGCAGCCGGCAGACATAGCCGCTCTCTTTAGCGAATTGTCGGAAAAAAGTCAGCCCTTGGTTTTCCGGTTATTACCAAAGGATTTGGCCGCAGAGACCTTTGTCGAGATGGACAGCGACCTGCAGCACCTCTTGATCCAAGGCTTCTCCGATGCCGAGCTTCAGGAGGTTGTCAATGAACTTTATGTCGATGATGCGGCGGCGCTAATTGAGGAGATGCCGGCCAATGTGGTTAAGCGCATTCTTAGGCAGGCCGATTCGGAACCCCGCCGGCAAATCAATGAGATTCTTAAATACCCGGAAGATTCAGCCGGAAGTATTATGACAACGGAATTTGTAAGCCTCCGCGCACATATGTCAGTGGCTGAGGCGCTCAAGCGGATCCGGCGGCAAGGGATTGAAAGCGAGACTATTAACGTCTGTTATGTGACGGATGATGGAAGGCGCTTGATTGGGGTTGTTTCGATCCGCACCATTATCTTAGCCGAGGAGCAGGACCGGATTGAAGATATAATGAACCGATATGTGGTGTCGGTGCGGACAACAGAGGACCAGGAAACAGTGGTTAGAATATTTGCCAAGTACGATTTGACCGTTCTCCCGGTCGTGGACGGAGAGGAGCGGTTGGTTGGGATTGTTACTGTTGACGATGCCCTTGACGTGTTGGAGGAAGAGACCACTGAGGACTTTGAAAAGATGGCGGCGATTACGCCGACCGACCGACCGTACTTAAAAAAATCTGTCCTGGAAATCTGGAGGAGCCGGATTCCCTGGCTTTTGGTATTAATGATCTCAGCTACTTTTACCGGATTGATTATTAACCATTTTGAGGATGCTTTGAAGACGTATGTCCTGTTGACGGCTTATATTCCCATGTTGATGGATACCGGCGGTAATTCGGGTAGCCAAGCGTCGGTCACGATCATCCGCGGCCTTTCCTTAAATGAGTTGGAGTTTCGTGATCTTCTCCGGATTGTCTGGAAAGAGTTTCAAGTTGCGATTTTGGCCGGCGTTACCCTGGCGGTCTTTAACTTTGCGAAACTAATGCTCATTGATCAAGTCAGCCTTTTGGTGGCCTTGGTGGTCTGTCTAACCCTGATGTTAACGGTCTTTGTGGCAAAGTTGACCGGGTGTACCCTCCCAATGCTGGCGCAAAAGGCGGGCTTCGATCCGGTAGTGATGGCCAGCCCCTTCATTACGACGATTGTGGACGCACTGTCGTTACTGATTTATTTCCGGATGGCCACTATATTACTTGGTATATGATGAAGTGGTCGCGCCCAAGAGGAGTTTTATGCTGAAGCGGAGGTGACGAAGACTACTCACTTTCATGGCATTTTACTGATTTTGGCAACTGTTGTCTTAATGGCGGTCTATAATTGGACCGCCAAAAGAGTTTTACCATTGGCCTTTGGAGGATCGGCAGCCGCTTTCCCTAGAATATACCTAGCTCAGTTCTAGTTTAATGCTTGCAAATTACGGAGATGGAGAGATTTAAAATTGAATCAACTATGGACTCTCGTTATGTCAGTTGTTGTCTTAATTGTTTCAGTACTTTCCAAAGTTAACCTTGGTTGGTCTCTGTTATTGTCTTCCGGGGCTCTGCTGATCGGAGCAGGGATTGAACCGGCCGGGATTGTAAACATTGTCCGCGGTATTGTTACAGACAGTTACTTTTTTGAGCTCATCGGGATTAATCTTATGATTAACTTGTTGGAAGAGTTACTCAAACGGGTTGCTTATTTTGAGCGGGCGCTTCAGATTCTCCAGGAGACCTTTAAAAACAGAGTGAGGATTACGGCAGTTTTTCCGGCGTTGTTCGGATCGATCCCGGCCTTTGGGGGAGCCAAGTTATCCGCGCCATTGGTCGATCTGGCGGGGAAAGACCTTAATATTGATCCTGTTGAAAAGTCCCTTTTGAATTACTGGTTCCGGCATATTTGGGAAATGAGCAGTCCTTTATTTCCCGGGGTGATTCTGGCCATCTATTTTTCAGGGATTGGGATGGGGAAATATATCTTGCTGATGTTGCCCACCACCCTCATCTTTACTTTGCTGGGCTACCTCTTTTATCTACGCCCGGTTTTAAAGAAGAATCAGGAAGCATTAAGGGAGGGAGCCGTGAACGGAGAAAGGCAGGGGGAGGCGGATTCAGGGTTTGGCACCGGGAGCATGCTTTGGGGATTGCTCAGGATCGTATGGCCGGTCTTGCTGATTATGTTGGTAGTGGTTGTTTTTGAGATCTCAATCCTTTGGCCTTTGTTGCTGACAAACCTAATTTTGCTCTACCGCATGCGCAAAGATAAAGCGTTTTTTAAGGGTCTTTTTACAAAAATTTGGTCTTTTCAAATGTTGCTGATGCTTTTCGGGGTGTTTATGTTTAAAACCACTTTTGAGTGGACGGGGATGTCACAAGTTATCCCGACAATATTGGCGGCAGCCGGCATTTCCAGCATAGCGCTTATTATTATCTTTCCCTTTTTGATCGGGCTATTAACAGGAATGCCTTCCGCCTTTGTGGGCATTACCTATCCGCTCTTACTCCCTGTTTTCAACTTAGGGGGTTCGCTTCATCTGGGCGCGATCATGTTAGCCTTTGTGGCTGGGCACATTGGGACCATGCTTTCTCCACTCCATTTATGTTTAGTTTTAACGGTGGATTATTTTCGGATAGAGATTTTTCCGTTTTGGACCAGACTTTTATACCCGCAAATTGTTGAGTTGTTACTGGTTTTGGCTTTGGCCTTTCTGTACGGCCTTCCGGGCTAGAAGGCTAATGACGGTAGCGAAGGAGTCTTTGTTATGTTTATGTACATATTCTCGATTGCTCTGATCGTAGCGTCCAATATTTTATATAATATCAGTCAGAAATCTACGCCGGAGCAGGCTAATCCTTTTTCCGCTTTGTTCGTCACCTATTTGCTGGCTGGGATCATATCGGCGGTGGCTTTCTATCTCAGTAAAGCAGAGAAGACACTTCTCCAGTCTTGCCATGAATTGAACTGGACCAGCCTGGCGCTGGCGGTGTCCATTGTTGGTCTGGAATTTGGTTATATTATGGCTTACCGGGCTGGCTGGAACATCAGCGTCGGGTCTTTGGTGGCCAATATCCTTTTGGCGATTGCACTCATCCCGATTGGCATTTTCTTTTACCACGAAGGTTTTGGCCTAAACAAAGTACTGGGTGTAATCCTGTGTATCGCGGGTTTAATCTTAATTAATAAGTAATAAAAGGATGATTTTAGAAATAGGGCTATTAGCACAATATTTGTGAAATAGCCCTTTTATCTTACGCAGTTTGCTTTATTTTCCTCCAGCCGAAATCACTCAGGAACAGGAAGGTTTGTTGGGAACCTCGCCGCTGGTTGGGTAGAGACGCTTCTTTTGGCATTGTTCCCGGAGAAGCCTGTCGAGGATGAGCCGGATTCCTTGAAGCGCCGGATCGGGATGGTGGATCAGATTCTCCACTTCAAGGGGATCGCGGGTTAAATTATACATTTCATATTGATCAGGGACAGGCTCTCCATTAGTAGGCGGCTCAAGCAGGCAGCCGGGATTGAAGATTCGGGTGGTTGGACCGCGATACGGAAAACGGCTACTTCGACCCGGAATACTTTGAAATTGGGGATTTTCAAAGTAACGGGAATATTTCCAGAGTTCGGTTGTTCCGCCTTTCCCGGTAGGAAGGGTGGTAATGACTGTTTCAATGGAATTGGGTTGGACCACAGCATGATAGGGGATTCCGAAGGCGCTTACCTGATTAAGACCCTTGGTTACATTATCATCGGTCATGAAGTAAAGTGGTTCCCCGGCCCCCATGAACTCTCTCTTTCCCTGCAGGAGTGGTGCTAGATTGCGGCCGACCAAGGGATGGACCTCGGTGTGGCTTTTACTTAATTCTGCTTGGATTTTTTCGGGAAGTAATCCGGCGATCCCCAGTAAGGTGGGCAGAAGATCGACGTGACTGGTCAACATATCTGTGGTCTTAGGTTCCGGGAAGAGGACCGC
>JAAYGU010000099.1 GCA_012727535.1 Bacillota bacterium
GGCTGCGGATTAGGGAGGACTTAGCAGCGGTTTTGCAAGAGTCGCGAGCCGAAGTGATGGTTGATTTTACAACTCCATTGGCGGTGATGGAGAATATCAAAACGGCGGTGGAGAATAAAGTAGCCGGGGTGATCGGGACCACCGGTTTGACAGAGGAGAATCTGGAAGAGGTTAATGCCTTGGTTGCAAAGTCGGAAAAAGGCTTGTTAGTGGCCCCGAACTTTGCGCTCGGCGCAGTGCTGATGATGCGGTTTGCCCAGGAAGCGGCGAAGTATTTTCCGGATGTGGAAATTATTGAGTTACATCATGATCGTAAGGTCGATGCCCCTTCAGGGACAGCGTTGAAGACGGCGGAGATGATTGCGGTCGGCCGGCGGTCGGAACCAACCGCCAAACCGGTTCCTTTGGAGAAGATCAACGGTGCTCGGGGGGGAGAATACTTAGGGGTAAAGATCCATAGCCTGAGGTTACCTGGGCTCATCGCTCATCAGGAGGTAATCTTTGGTAGTCAGGGGCAAACCCTGACGCTTAGGCATGATTCGCTAGATCGATCATCTTTTATGCCCGGAGTTTTAATGGCGGTCCGAAAGCTCCGGTCCTTAAAGGGTTTCTATTACGGGTTAGAATCGTTGGTGGATTAAGCTTGCTTACGGAAAAATTGCCGCTCTTACCAAAAAAGTTGCTCAAGTAGGCTATTTTAGCACCTCTCATTTTCTCGGGGAATATATTACTATTGACTGGTGACTGTTGTAGAGTCTATGCCTTCGTCAAAGCGAAGCATAGGCTTAATTGCCTGGTAATAGTGAGAAAGGGAGGGTTCTTGGATGAGTAATGCTTTGGCACAGAGCGGAGTGGCGGTCCTTGGTGGGGATCAGCGACAGCTCTTGGTGGCCGAAACAATGCTGGAACGGGCTGCCTGGGTTAAAACCTATGGGTTGGCACCGGTTTCCGACCGGCCACGTTTATATCCGGTCAGTAGCATTAAAGAGGCGGTTTCGGACGCCAGGGTTATTATCCTCCCGATCAGTGGGGCCGATGGTAAGGGAATGGTGAAAACAAGCGAACCGGTGGAGGTTAACCTCGGGGAAGAGTTTTGGAATGCGATTGGAGAACAGACTTTAATTATCACCGGTTCGTTTCCGCATTGTTTAAAAGAAAAAGCTGCTCAACTCGGAATCCGGGTTTTTGAATATGCTGAGTGCGACGAGATTGCGATCCCAAATGCCGTTCCGACGGCCGAGGGAGCAATACAATTAATGATGGAGAAAACAGCCTTTACGGTTCAGGACGCCCGTTGTCTACTCCTGGGGTACGGTCGAGTGGCGCAGGCGCTGGCTGAGCGGTTGGTGGCCTGGGGGGCAAAGGTTGAGGTGGCCGCCCGGAATCCTGCCCAATTAGCCAGGGCTGAAGATTTGGGTTGTACGACCATAGCACTCTCCGTATTGGCGGATCACGTGGCCTCCGCCGAGGTGATCTTTAATACGATCCCGGCACTGATTGTGACTGAGGAAATTTTAAGCAGGATGAAACCCGGAACCCTTATAATTGATCTAGCCTCCGCTCCTGGTGGTGTGGACTTTCCGGCTGCGGAAAAATTCCGAATAACCGCTCTTTTAGCTTTAGGCTTACCGGGTAAGGTTGCGCCTTTAACGGCTGGGAGAATCCTCGCTGCTCAACTTCCAGGCTTAATCGAACAGGAACTGAAGAAGTGAATCTATGTCAGTAGCTTGGAAGTTAACAGGAGGTGTTTCATAATGCAACTGTCTGGTGTGCGCATTGGGATCGGGCTCACTGGCTCCCATTGTACTATTCCGGAGGTCATCCCGGAAATCGAACGACATAAGCAGGAAGGAGCGGACTTGTACCCTATTTTATCACCGGCGGTTCTTGAGACAGATACCCGGTTTGGGAATGCAGAGGATATACAGAAAACGCTTTTTACGATCACCGGAAGAAAACCATGGCACACTTAGGTCGAAGTCGAACCGATTGGTCCGAAGAAACTCTTTGATGTGATGGTGGTCGCTCCTTGTACCGGAACGACTTTAGGCCGTTTGGCAATGGGGATATCCGATACGGCGGTGACTTTAGCCTGTAAAGCGCATTTAAGGAATGGTCGTCCGGTGGTGGTAGCGATCGCGACCAATGACGGTTTAGGCGCTAATCTTTATAATGTTGCTACCATGCTGAACCGGAAGTTTATTTATTTCGTGCCGTTTGGTCAAGATGATCCCAAAGGCAAACCGCGCTCCTTGGTCGCGCGGATGGAATTATTATGTGAGACCATTTTCTCTGCTTTGCGGGGGGAGCAAATCCAACCGGGTATCTTAGGAAATATAAAGGAAAACAAGGACTAGCGTTGAAATTTAATGAGGATTGTGCCAAAATAAATTGGTAATAAAAGGAGTGGTCTCCGATTAAAATATTGGTACAAAAGTATGGAGGGACTTCCGTTGCTACGCCAGAACAACGTGAACTGGTAGTGGCAAAAATTAGGGAAGCAATCGACCTCGGTTATGAAGTAGTGGTGGTAGTTTCAGCGATGGGGCGCTACGGAGCGCCTTACGCAACAGATACTCTGATTAGCCTCGCCAAAGAGATCTATCCGGAACCCTGTCCGCGGGAACTCGACCTGTTAATGATGTGCGGAGAAATCATCTCCACGGTAGTGCTGGCGCAAACCTTGCGCCGGCATGGGATTGAAGCCAAAGCTTTTACCGGCGGACAGGCGGGCATTATTACCGACTGCCATTTTGGCGGGGCGCGGATCATTGAGGTCAAGCCGCAAAGGATTCTTGATGCGCTAAAATTGAAGAAAGTTGCGGTGGTAGCTGGTTTTCAGGGGATCACTAAAGAGTTTGAGGCGACAACTTTAGGGCGTGGCGGTAGCGATACGACTGCTACCGCTCTCGGCGTGGCTTTGCGGGCCGAAGCGGTGGAGATCTATACGGATGTCAACGGGGTGATGACGACCGATCCGCATTTGGTTCCTCAAGCTAAACCGTTAAAGGTCATGACTTACAGCGAACTTTGTGAGATGGCGCACCTGGGGGCCAAGGTGATTCACCCGCGGGCGGTGGAGATTGCCATGAATGGGCGGATTCCCATTCGGATAAAATCGGTCTTTTCCGAGGGAGCAGGCACGTTAATTTGTGATCAACTTCCTTCGGCGGACATGGAGATCAAAACAGATAAGATGATAACCGGACTGGCTTATATTCCGGAACTGGCGCAGTTTAATCTGTTTTGTCCCCAGGATGTGAATACCAGTGGTAAGGCTCTGGAAGTGTTTAATCTATTGGCGGAGGCAGGGATTAGCCTTGATATGATCCAAGTTTCACCGCAGAGAATTACCTTTACCGTCAAAGAAGCGCTGTTCGACCGCACAACGGCGATTTTAGAAGAGACCGGTTTAGAATTCAAAGGGGCAAAGGGTTTTGCCAAGGTTTCGATTGTCGGTGCGGCGATGCGCGGTGTTCCGGGGGTTATGGCCCGGGTGGTGAATGGGTTATACAAAGCCAATGTTCTGCTCTTTCAGACGACCGACTCCCATACTAATATCGGTTGTTTAGTGAGACAAGAGGATATGACGAGGGCACTTAAAGCCTTGCATGATGAATTTGGGTTAGGTGAATAAAGGAGGGATGATTGGGCAGCAGAATTAAGCGGTATTAATCAATAATACCCCTGAAGAATGGGAGGTTTTTCGATGATTGAGTTTGGAAAGGTTTTAACCGCGATGGTTACACCTTTTGATCAGCAAGGAGAGGTGGATTACCAAGCCGCTAAAAACCTTGCTATACGGTTGGTGGAGAACGGCTCGGATGGTTTGGTGATTTCCGGAACGACTGGCGAATCACCCACCTTGTCAACGGAAGAGAAATTAACACTTTTTAGTACCGTGGTCGAGGCGGTTGGGGGTAGAGCGACCGTTATTGCGGGGACGGGAAGCTATGATACAAAAGAATCCGTGGAATTGACCAAGGAAGCAGAACGAACCGGAGTGGACGGTATCCTCCTAGTATCGCCCTATTATAACAGACCGCCGCAGGAGGGGTTATATCGCCACTTCAAAACGGTGGCGGAAGCGACTTCTTTACCGGTGATGATTTATAATATACCCGGTAGAACGGGGGTTAATATTACTCCCGCGACCATGTCCAGACTGGCGGAGATTAAAAATATCGTTGCATTAAAGGAATCAGCCGGAGATCTTGCTCAAGCCGCGGAGATGGTACGCGTTTTGCCAAAGGAATTTATGATCTATAGCGGTGATGATGTTTTAACGCTACCAATGCTGTCGGTCGGTGCAGTCGGAGTTGTTAGTGTGGCGGCACACTTAGTGGGTAGAAGACTGAAAACAATGATTGATCATTTCTACCAGGGTGAAGTCCTCAAAGCAGCGAAAATTCATCAAGAATTACTTCCTTTGTTTAAGGTTTTATTTATCAACACTAACCCAATTATGGTTAAAGCAGCCTTGAACCTGTTGGGGTTGGAGGTAGGAACACCCCGCCTGCCTTTGGTTGAGCCTGGACAGGAGGAGCTTGAGCAACTGAAAGAAGTTTTAAGGCAGGTCGGGTTAAGCTAGAAAAGAGTAAAAAAACGGGTGGCTAGCCCGTTTTTTTGTTGAAAATACCATAAGCCTGGTACCAAACTTTCCTCAGCGGTCATAACATGAAGTGAAGGATCCGATGATGCGAAGGAGGAAGTGGAATGTATAAGAATGATTTCTTACCGTTTTTGATCTTCTTAATCCTTATTCTCTTGGTATTAGGTGTTGATCATCGCTACTAAATCCGCCCAATGAAGTCTGTCCCGGGGTCTCCCCGGGTTTTTTATTCAGTAAGTTATGTTATCAACCATTAAAGCGATTTACTATTCAATTCAGGTCTGAACTCTGATAAAATAGAAGAAAACAAATATGGGAGTACTTTCATGCAAAAAGCAAAGACCAGATATTGGCCACGGATGATCATCTTAATCTTAATTTTAGGAGTATTTATTCGGGCTCCACTTAACTTGAGCACCGCCGAGCAGGGGAAAAGCATAGCCATTAACCTTGCTACCCATCCCTTAACTTTGGATCCCCAGGTCGCGCTTTTTGATACCGAAAAGATTCTCCTCGCTAATTTGCATGAAGGCTTAGTGGTTTGCGATCAAGGGGTTTTGCTGCCCGGAGCAGCTGCGAAGTGGGTGCTCTCTTCCGATGGCAGAACCTATACTTTTCATCTCAAGGAAGCTTATTGGTCAAATGGAGATCAAGTAACCGCTTATGATTTTGAATTATCCTGGAAACGGCTACTAACGACGGAGAATCCCTCGCGCATGCTCTTAGATGTCGTGAAAAATGCCGCTTTGTACCGGGCTGGTAAGCTCAGTAACCTTGATGAGATTGGGATCTACGCACTGGATGAAAGGGTTTTACAGGTTGTCTTGGAGGAACCTTGCAGTTATTTTTTAAACCTCCTGACTTTTCCCGCCTTTCTCCCGGTTCACACCAAATATATAAAAGAGAATAATTTCGATTACGCTCCCGGGTTCTGTAGTAACGGACCTTTTCGCCTTGATAAGTGGGAGCCCAGGAACCATGCGGTGTTGGTGGCGAATGATCATTACCAGGGGGAAAGAGGAAACCTCAAAGAGATTAAAGTTACTTTTTTCCCGACCAATACCGCAGTAACGCTTTATGCTGCCGGAATGATTGATCTGCTGGAAGAACCCCCGTTTTCTATTTTCCCGGCCTATGCGGCGGATCTAGTGCAAGCCTCAACCATGGGGACAGGCTTTGTCTATGTGAATACCCGGCGACCACCCCTCGATAAGATTGCCTTCCGGAAAGCGTTATCGCTGGCGATTAACCGCGACATACTGGTCGCGAAGACCCTTGGTTTCCGTGGGATTCCGGCTACGGGATTAATTCCTCCTGGGATCTCCGATAGTAAAAGCGGTACGGATTTTCGGCGGACGGGTGGCGATTTAATCGGTCCGGCGGACGGAGTGAAATGCCTGGAACAATTATACAACGCCGGCTATCCCAGTGAGGATGGTTACCCGGAGCTTGAAATTTTGGTGGTTGATAGTACTGTTCCCGCTGAGATGGCCAAGATTTTGGCGGAAATGTGGGAGCTCAACCTCGGTATAAAGGTTAAGGTTAAAGCTGTTAGTTTTGATCAGTTTATGGAGTTGGCTTCCACCGGTCGCTTCTATCTAGCGCGGCAGGGATGGGAAGGTGATTATCCGGATCCCATGACCTTTTTGCGACTTTTCCATTCCCAAGCGGCGGAGAATTTCTCCGGTTATCAGGATCAGGAGTATGATGATTGGTTAATGGAGGCAGAGCGGCGCATGGATGTGAGCAGCCGGTATCAGATCTATCACTGGTTAGAAGAAAAACTGATGACTGATTTGCCGGTGATCCCTTTATACTTCAGTGTTAAACCCTATCTGGTCTCCTCTAAACTGGAGAATGTGACTTATTCACCGCAGGGTTTTCCGCTTTTTCGAACAGCGCGTAAACTGGATTAATCAGCCGGGGCTGACATAATGTTCTGCCGGTTAATTAAAGGATTTGCAGGTGCCAAGCGAGAAAAAAGAACTTATTAGACTGTGGGCTTGTATTAAGGGAAAGGGTAGAACAATTGATGAAGATAAGGACAATTAAAAATGGTTTAAAGCCCATTATCCTGGCTTTCCTCTTTCTTTCCTCTGGGTTACTTCCGGTGGCGGCTGCTGAGAACCAGCAACTGGAGATTGAGGCTTTGCAGGTTGAGTTCGATCCCGAACAGCGGATCTATGTAGCCTCTGGTGAAGTTAGATTCTCGACCGCCGATTTTCTGCTGGAGGCAGAGCATCTCCTTTATTACCAGGAAGAAGAGTTGGTGATCGCGGAAAAGGATGTGAAACTAGTTACTTCTTCTGGAACCTGGAAGGGGGAGAAGATTGAATATTCGCTCCGTGAGGATCGCGGGAGGATTATTACTCCGCGAGGAACAGTTGGCCAGTCTCTGCTCTCCGGGGAGCATGGAGGAATCGACGGTGACCAGCTATATTTGGAGGATGTAGCTTTTACCCGGTGTGCTCTCTCCGTTCCCTGTATTAAGATTAAAACCAGCCGGGTGGTGGTTGAGGAGGACAAAATCAAGAGTAAGTGGGGTTGGTTATACCTAAAGAACCTACCGGTTCTACCGCTGCCACCGTTGACCCTGCCGGCTGATGGTTATGATAACTGGCCGCAATTGGAAGTGGGGGCCAATAGTACGCGTGGTCTTTTTGTGGAGGGGATCTTCTCCCATCAGGTTAGTGAAGGGTTTGTCCTGAACTATGGGATGGGGTTAGGTACTAATCAGTGGCAGCGTTTGCGCAGCGAAGGCCGCTGGACGCTTACTCCCAACTTAACAGTCACTCCCAGGCTGTTCTGGGAGCCGGGGAAGAACCTAAACGGTAATGCCACCCTGGTTTACCGCTTTCCGCGTGGAGTGCAGTTGCGCGCCGAGGTAGACCGGGATTGGAAGAGCCAGTCAACCGTAGGTGAGGATACGCTGAGCCTGGGATTCCCCCTCTTTGGTAAGACCAGGGGAGAATTGGTTTACAGCACAAACCTAAACGATAATCAACAGAGACTCCGCCGACGGCAGGATTACGGCGGAAGAATAACTACTCGCCTGTTGCCTGGGTTTACGCTGTCGACCGCCCTTTTCTACGGAGATGGTAATCTACCCGCCGGAAGATTTAATGACTGGTACTGGGAAACCTCCTGGAACGGCGGGGTTAAGCTTGCTTCAACCTGGCGGGTTGAGGCGGAGGGGAAGCACCGCTGGCAAAGTGGAAAAGATCTGAAGTGGGTAACGAATAAGGTAAGGTTGGTCAAGGATCTACACTGCTTCAAGGCCAGTTTGGGTTATAATATAAACAGTGAGAGCTATGAGTTTGCTCTCAGTTTTAACTGGTAAAAAGGCATCTGTTTTTATCTTTAGCCCGCCAGTCGGGTACTCAAGACGACGCCGAAAGCACCAAAGGGGTTAAACCCGGAAAGGTGCTTTTTTTTTATGATTGATCTGGCCAAGGCCCGGTCTGAGCGGAAGTTCCCTTGAACATACTAGGTAGTGGTTGATTCCTACATAAACGAAGCGGAGAAAGTATAAGATAAGAGGAAGAAGACTAAAGCGGGGGAGAAAAGTGGGGAACCCCTTGAATCATTTATCCGGCTCGGAGTGGCTATATTGGACAAATACAATCTATCCAACGAATTATCCACCGGATCCGACACACCGGTTACGGAAAAGACATGGGGCGATTAAACCGCCGGAATTAATGGCGGAGATTATCTGCTTTTTTACAAAAAGAGGCGAACTGGTGGTTGATCCGTTTGCCGGCGTGGGCAGTACTTTACTCGGGGCAGCGCTGGTCGACCGTAAAGCGGTGGGGATTGAATTAAATATGGAGTGGGTAAGGGTCTACCAGGAGATCACCGCCGGCTTTTCCGTTAAGGAACAAAGGTTGGTCGAGGGATTGGCGGGACGGAAGATTGGCGGCTTAATGCTACCAGGCGACTGCCTGAAGGAACTGAAGAAATTTCCCACCGGCCAAGTTGCTGCTGTGATTACCGATCCGCCTTACGGGTGTAACCACCGGGTGGATTTTACGGCTGAGACTAATTTCTCGATGTATAATCCGGGGGAAGATAAGGATTTTGGTAATACCCCGAATCTCAGCACCTACCTGGAGAAAATGGCGGAGTTTGCCCGGGAAGCCCTGAGGATTCTGATTCCCCGCCGGTATCTGGTTGTTCTAATCGGGGACCGTTATCTCAACGGTGAATATTACCCCTTAAGCTTTAAGGTGGCAGAGGTAATACAAAAAGTGGGGTTTAAATGGAAAGGGATGCGGATCTGGTGGAATCAGGCCACCCAAAGGCCCTTGCGGCCTTATGCGATTAACAAGTGTTTCGTTTCAAATATTACTCACCAGAATATCTTGATCTTCCGGAAGGGTGTTAGTGTAAAATTACTGAAGGTCTTAGCAGGAAATAACTTATGGAAAAAAGAAGAGGAAACTCACATTCAGCGATGAATGAATCCCCCCTGAAGAAGGAGGCTGAGGTTCCTCATGGATCTAATTCGTTTAGTAGAAGAGAAAATCCTTTCGGTAGTGAACGAAATGTCGAAAATTTTCGAAGGCGA
>JAAYGU010000100.1 GCA_012727535.1 Bacillota bacterium
ATCGGAATGGGCGGACCGGCGGGTTTTTTTGTACCTAAAATTGCCCAACAAATGAAATTGCCGTACAGCTTACTTCCTTATCATGAAGCGGCTAATGCGATTGGTGCGGCGGCCAGCCGCCCCACGGTTTCGATTACACTACGAGCAGATACCGCGCTGGGACAGCTGGTTATCCCAGAGCTTGATTATGTCAGGCCGATCCCCCGGCCTTTATTCTTCGATCTGCAGGCGGCCCGCCGGGAAGCCGTGGACGGAACAGTCAGTTACGCACAACAGATGGGTGTGAAGGTAACCCCGGCCGACATTGAAATTACCGAGGAAGAAGTCTTTAATATGGTGCGTGGCTTTCGCACGGTCGGGAAGCAATATACGTTGACCGCGCAGGTGAAACCGGAGGTTCGGCGGGTTTCCCAAAAATAAGAGATTGAGGATGGATGTTGAGGGCAATGACACAGGTTGGTCTGGTTTTTTTCCCCGCTTTTGATTGGGCGATCTCGCCGGATCACCCAGAACGGGAAGAAAGGCTTTTATATACCAGAGATCAGATCATGGAGGAAGGGCTGTTTGACCTTCCAGAGATTACAGAGTATCGGCCGCAGGTCGCTTCTCTGCAGGATATTGCCAGAGCACATATTTGTGTCCCGTCCGTAGAGAAAGTAGCGACCAAACCTCATCTGATCGCGGCCGGGGGAACGATCACAGCCGGCCAACTCGTGACGGGTGGTAAAACCAGGCGGGCTTTTGCATTGCTGCGCCCTCCGGGGCACCATGCCATGCGGATTGTTCACGGTTCGCGTGGCTTTTGTACCATTAATAACGAAGCGGTGATGATTGAGTATTTACGCAAATTAAAGAGGGGTAAATTACGGTGTGCCATTGTGGATACTGATGCGCACCATGCCGACGGTACGCAGGATATATACTACAATGATCCGGAGATTTTACATATTTCGATCCACCAGGACGGGAGAACACTCTATCCAGGGAGCGGCGCTGTAGATGAGCTGGGCGGTCCGGGTGCTTATGGGTTAACCCTGAATGTGCCACTCCCACCGGGCAGTGGTGATGCCGAACTGTTGTACGTCACCGAGCACCTGGTCCTGCCAGTCCTCCGTGATTTTCAACCCGATCTGATAATTAATGCGGCCGGGCAGGATAATCATTTTACCGATCCCTTAACCAACATGCAGATTACGGCGCAGGGTTATGCCCGCCTGACGGAACTACTGGCCCCGGATATTGTGGTTTTACAAGGAGGTTATTCGATTGAGGGGGCGTTGCCCTATGTCAACGTCGGGATTATTCTGGCCCTGGCCGGGTTGGACTATTCCGGAGTGGTAGAACCCGAGAGCGAGGGGTTGACTGCTAAGCGCCGGTCTGTGCGGGAGGAAGTTGTCCGGACCGTAGCGTATCTGCAATCAGTCTGGAGTGGTCGCCAAGAACAGGATTTGGGGCAAATCTTTGGAGAAAACGACTATTTTCAACGGCAGCGTTACATCTACTACGATACCGATCAGATCACCGAGGTCCAGGCGGAAGCAATTAAACGCTGCTCGGCTTGCAGTGGGTACCGGCGGGTTTATTCGCGGGCGGAACACTACAACGGCCGGGTTAGTAAGATCGGAGCAGTTTTGCTCCCGTGGCAAGCCTGCCCTAGTTGTCGCCGGGCGGCGGAAGAGGCTTATGAACGATTGAAGGCGGAGGAAGGATTAGATCAAATTTACCTTCAGGATCCGGAAAAGGAGGACGGAGGTTGCTGAGCGCCACTTAGATAAGTGGTAGGCTTTATCGAGCTAGGGTGGGTGCGCTTTTGGCAAGAAACAAGCTATAAAGAATGGAGAAAATATTCAAAAAGAAGGTTACCGATTTAGCGTAAACTTATACTATACATTATGAGGGAATTGTATAATGACGCGCGGCAATATTTGCGGTATAGTGCGACAATATCGTGGTATATTGCAGCATACCGCGGCATTATATTAGGGTTTAATCTTATTAAGTCTCCACTTATGCAATCCCTTAAATAAAGGAATCCCTTGCTAAGGGGGGAGTGCGTATTGAAGTATTATTTTAATTCGACCAATCCCCAACAGCTCAATCTCAAAACAAAACGGCTTAAGGTTTTAAAGGTAATCGGCAAAAAAGCCAGTCAACTGGTCCTCAAATCAGCAACCTGCCTCAATGCGATTAAGATTGATCGCATTAAGGCCAAACTGTTAAAGGCCACCAGCCATGTGTTGGCGAATAAAGTAGTAACGGAAGGCATTATTCGTAAAGAAATATTCTATGTCGATCCGCATAATTACCTGCGTTTCACTACTGAAGATTTACCTTTTGTGCTAAAAACCGACTTGCCCGGAGTCAAACCTGATCCGTTGAATGAAATCCAGACCCATCTCGAGGCGATTGATGTAAGCTATACATTACATCCGGCCCGAGGATGTTTACCGGGTTGCTTAAGACAGGTTGTTACCGCTAAGCTTTTGGTTGTGGTGGCGCGATGGAGTCAGGTGGATGTGGTTACCAAAGCGAAGCTTTCGCCGTCGCACTGTATTGCCTCACCGGTTTATCGGTCAAATTACGCTTTTAATGGTTACTAAACAGAGTTTAAAGAGAAGATTACAATGCCGCCGGTCTTTGACCGGCGGTTTTTTATTGGTTTGGTTTATGTGATTTCATCATTATTTCCTAAATAACATTTTGGGCAGAAATGTTTAAAATGTCTTCTGCCGTGGCGCATTTAGAAAACCCTTTTCGTATGATAGGTATGTATTATTCAACAGGGAGGTGGAAGTCTGTGGATTATGGTTTTCCGATCCGTGACCTTGCGGAATTATTGGTCGAACTGGAAAAAGAGATCATTAAAGCTAAATTACCCAAAGACTTACAGAATGTTTTATTGAACGATCTTAAACTGGCCAAGCGTTGCCTGAAGGAAGAGGATTTTCTTTGTGTCCTTAATGTCCTCGGAGTAATCTTCGATAAATTGGTCGCCCAGTTGTTGAGCTGTCCGGATTTATGTAGGGAGATCGTACCGCTGCTGGCTTTGATCAATAAAATACAGCAGATCCTGCTTCGTTTTCCGATTGATGCAGTGGGCGCAACCGGTCCCACCGGACCGACGGGTCCAACTGGGCCTACGGGAGCCACGGGCGCGACCGGAGCTACGGGACCGGCAGGTGCAGTAGGAGCCACGGGCGCGACCGGAGCTACGGGACCGGCAGGTGCAGTAGGAGCCACGGGCGCGACTGGAGCTACCGGACCGACAGGCGCAGTAGGAGCCACGGGCGCGACCGGAGCTACAGGACCGGCAGGTGCAGTGGGCGCCACGGGTGCGACCGGAGCTACAGGACCGGCAGGTGCAGTGGGCGCCACGGGTGCGACCGGAGCTACTGGTCCGACCGGCGCAGTAGGTGCGACGGGCGCGACGGGTGCCACTGGTCCGGTAGGCGCAACCGGTGCCACCGGTGCAACCGGCCCGACCGGTCCAGGGGCTCCGCAAACCTTCGCCTATATCTATAATGTCGGCACGGTTGAGGAAATTCCGATCGATGGGATAGTTCCGTTCAGTAACAACGGCCTGATTGTGGGAGGAATTGTCCATCCGCCGGGGAGTGGCGATATTTTGATCGAAGAATCCGGTGTCTACGAAATCACCTTTACCGTGCAGGCGGACCGGGTCAACCAATTTGCAATCTTCCTCGGCGGGAACCTGGTGCCGGGGGCGATTTATAGTGTTGGCGCCGCCAATATACAAAACAGCGGAACAGTAATTGTTGAGATTGAGGCACCGGTAATCCTAAATATCCGCAACCATTCGTCATTCGATGCGGTCACATTAGAATCATTAATCGGTGGTACTGAGGAGCAAGTTAATGCGGCTTTGGTGATCCGTCGGCTAAGTTGAGATAGTTAAGGGAAGACGTCTGATATTAGGACAGGAGAGATTGTTCTCCCCAGAGCAGAGGAATTATGCCACTTCACGGGCATAATTCCTCCTATCTAAATGCTTCTATGCGTGAACGGGAGGGTATTAAAATGAAACGACTCCGCTTTCATCTTTTAGGACTGGCGCATTTAGCTACGCATAGGAAGAATTCAGCCTGTGCTTACACACAAAAGATCGTGAAGCTGGCGCGGATCCTGAAAAAATATGGGCATTTCGTCTATTTTTACGGGGTAGAAGGTTCCGAGGTCGAATGTGACGAGTTTATTCCGGTTTCAACCCAAGAGATCCTCGAAAAAACCTACGGTCGTTATGATAAGTCGAAAGAGTTTTTCAAACATCATCCGCAAGATTTAGCCCATCGTACTTTTAATCAAAATGCGATTCAGGCTATTTTGGAACGGAAAGAGGAGCAGGACCTCTTATTGTGCCCAATGGGTAATTACCAACAACCGATTGCCGAAGGGGTTAAGCTTTTGACGATCGAATCAGGGATCGGCTATACCGGGGTTTTCTCTTCCTTCCGGGTGTTTGAATCCTATGCCTGGATGCATTATATCTATGGTTTGCTTAAACTAGATGATGGTCACTGGTATGACGCGGTCATTCCCAACTATTTTGAGGTGGCCGATTTTCCGTACGAACCGGAGAAAGAGGACTATTTGCTTTATTTCGGCCGGATTATTGGGCGCAAAGGAGTGCAAGTCGCGGCTGAGGTCGCGAAAGCAACCGGAGACCAATTGTATATTGTTGGACAAGGTTCATTGGATAATCCCCAGGAAGGCTTGGCTTTAAGCGCCGAAAAACATATTATCTATTTACCGGCGGTCGGTCCGGAAGAAAGAGCGCGGCTGCTTGGTAAAGCCAAGGCCGTATTGATGCCGACCTTTTATTTGGAACCGTTCGGGGGAGTGAATGTGGAGGCGCAGCTGTGTGGAACCCCGGTGATCACCAGTGATTGGGGGGCTTTTCCGGAAACGGTCCTCCACGGGGTCACCGGTTACCGCTGCCGGGTGGTTGAAGAGTTCTGTTGGGCGGTAAAAAATATCCACCGAATTCGTCCGCAGGACTGCCGCGCCTGGGCGGTGAAGAACTATTCTGTCGAGCGGGTGGGAAAGATGTATGAAGAATACTTTCAGCGGGTCCATCGTCTCTTTGGCCGGGGTTGGTACGAAGCAAATGAGCAGCGCCGGGAGCTTGATTGGCTTTGCCGGTATTATCCGGAGCAAAGTACCGCCGCTTCTTCTCAGCAAGAGCCTATGGAAGACAGGTCCGGAGAAGAAAAGAGCCCGCAGCAACAATCGGGGCTAATAGTTTCTGATAATTAACTCATTAATGGCGCCCCTTTTTTGGGCATTGCAGTTTATATACCGCTTGGCGGGTACTCTTTCGATTTTATAGCCTTTATACAGATTATCAAAAAAATGATCATTGAGATCTTCATTCTTCGGGTCGGAGTTGCTAAGCATGAGGTAGGCCCCTTTTTGGTCCCATTTTTGGAAGTGGGTGGCCAGTCTTTGCTGATCCAAGTCGGAGAAGCCGCCCTTGGAGTAGCTGGTAAAATTCGAAGTCTGGTTTAACGGCCGGTAGGGTGGATCGAGGTAGATAAAGCTGTCTTTGGTCACATAGTAGTCGGCCGCGGTGAAATCGCCCCAGATTATTTCGGTATTTTGTAGAGCTTGGTATATTTGCGTGATATTATCATGATCATAGAACTTCGGTTTTTTATATTGGCCGTAGGGGACATTAAACTCACCTTTTTGGTTCAGACGAAACAACCCGTTATAACAGGTTTTATTTAAGAAGATTAGCCAAGCGGCCCTTTCCACCCACTCCTTACTATAAACCTGCCGGTCCATGGATTTAGCTTGTCGGTTAAATAAATCGCGAATTTGGTAGTAAAAGGCTTTACGCTCCTCTTTGCTTTTAGCTTCGTATGCAAAGATTAGATGGTCAAGTATTTTCAGCAAAGCATGAGGGTTCTTCTGGATGACTTGATAACAAATGATTAAATCGGGATTAATATCGAATAAATAGGCCTGGCCGATCTGAAAATTGGTTTTTAAATAAAAAAACATGGCCCCTCCGCCCACAAAGGGCTCAAGATAGCGGGGGATGCTTTTCGACTGCTTGATTGGTTCGGGTAAGCGGGCGGCGAAGTGCTCCAACAATTGGCTTTTCCCACCAGCCCATTTCAGAAAAGGACGCATGCAGTTCAACTCCAAACAGAAAAATGATTCAGTCATAATCTAATTAGCCGCGAATGCAGATTTCTCCTGTTAAAGATTAATTTCGGTTATCTTTAGTAAAAAATTATAGGAGGATCCGATTCTACCCCTTGACAAAGAGGAATGACCGTGGTATTATTACTATTGCGACAAGGCATTCCTCGATAGCTCAACGGTAGAGCACCCGGCTGTTAACCGGGCGGTTGTTGGTTCGAATCCAACTCGGGGAGCCATTTTTTTTTAATAAAAACTTAATCATAATTCCAATATTAGGTTTGACAAGCATTGTTGGATCGAATATAATACATATTAAAGTCAATACTAAAATAGTTTTAGCGGAGCGAAGATCTTCAGACTTTATCTGGTCACTTGGTCTGAAGGGAGCGAGTAGTGAAACCGGCGCTAAAGGCTTAGCACCTTTAGGTCGGTTTTTTTGTTATAATTTATTGGACAAGGAGGAATATTTTAGATGAGAAAAGAATTAAGAGTTGTATTACCGTTAATCCTGATCTGTCTCTTGGTGGGGACGATTTTGGCGGCGAATGACACGGCTTCCCATGAGATTACGGTAACGATCCCGGAATATGTGAACATTGAGATTTTAAATGGTGATATTGATGTTAATTTCGCCGATTTTGGGCAGACAGTTACGGCCGGGCCAGTAGGAGTTAAGTATCGTTGCAATAAGAGTGGGAACTGGGCGTTAACTGTATCGGCTACTGATTTTATCGGGGAAGCGGCGACACAAAGTTTTTCTGTTTCTCATCTTAAGTGGGGGCTTACTTCGGGTAGTATCACCAATTCAATGCCTCTAACGGGTGAAGATGCGGCCCAGGTTGCGACCTGGAATACTCCGGTCAATCAAACAACAGAGATTTATTATCTGATCAATTATCCAGAAGAAGCTTTTGCTGGTAGCTATTCGACCACTGTTACCTATTCCATTGTTGCGCTTTGAGCCCAAGTATTTCTAGGTTATTCTTTTTCTCTCGTCACCTCCTTGCTTAGTGAAAAGGACTTGGCTTCCTTCTTGCGCTCAAGAAGCTGAATAACTAGTCGACCCCTCTAGTCTGTTTATTCACGAAGTGAGTGATTACAAAGAAGTAGTCTCTCTGGTTTGGTTATGCAGCCGGCGGAGAAGGCCCGATCAGGTTAGGCTGTCGGTTTGCCGGTGTGAAGGACTGGATAGCCAATGTGGGTGACCAACTAGAATAAGGATGAAATAGATGAAATTCAAAGAGTAAAGTGGGAATAATTAGAAATGAAAGACTTTGCTACCCGACTTTTGTGGATAATAGGTTTGCTCACCTTGATGGTGGGCTTTTTTGCCTTACCGGTTGTGGCAAATAGCGGCACCGTATCTCCGCCCCGGTTGGAATTCACCCCGGACCTCTCCGGTTATTTCGAAGGCACGCTTGAGGTCTATGGGGCAAAAGAGCAAAATTTACGGGTGGAGACTTACTTGATCGATTGGGATTTTGATCTCCATGGTAATGTCCGGTTTCATTCCGAAGCCGGTCAGGTTCAAAAGTCGGCAACGGCCTGGTTGCAGATTGAACCGCGCGAGTTTTTGCTACCGGCCGGGACGAAAAAGCTGGTTAAAGTCTCGGGAAGAGTGCCGGGGTCCGCTCCTCCCGGTGATTATTGGAGCATGTTTTTTGTGAAATTCATTCCCTTTCATGGTTTGCAAACCAGCGGCGTCCGAATGGAGTGGCAGATCGGTGGAAGCATTACGGTGACCGTTCCGGGGACCAATCTGCCCCAGGGGAGCCTTAGTTCCTTTACGCTTGCCGCCGAACCGTGGAACAAAACGCAGCGGCTTACCGGGAAATTTACCTTTAAGAATGAAGGGGATTCCATCCTCGAACCGGTCGGCCGGGTCGAGATTAAGGATTTACAGAACAAAATGGTGACGACCATTGCCATTCCCCCGTTTAAAGTACTCCCCGGCGGTGAACGGGAAGTTGAAATCAAGCAGAATTACAACTTACCACCGGGCCGTTATATTGGTCTGATCATTATCGATTATGGCGGGTCAAAACTGGCTGGTTACCAAAGAGTCTTTACGGTACAGTAAGATAGGGGTAAGAGGTAATGAGAAGAAAACGATTATCCGGTTTAAGCTTTTTGGTAATGGTAATCTTATCGCTGGCTTTACCGACTTCAACCGCCGACTGCGATCTGGAGTTTCGTATTCCGGAACAGGTCTATATCCGGCTTTCGCGGGAGACGGTTGATCTTGGGGCGCCGATGGGTAAGGAGCCGTTTTACTATGAAAAAGTAGCAGCAGTGCGGGTGGATTATCGCTGTAATATCCCGACTAATTGGGAAGTGCGCATTTATGCTGAGGATTTCCGGGATGGAAACAAGACGATTCCTATCTCCCGACTGCAGTGGCGGCCGGAAGAGGGCAACAGCTCTTATCAACCGATGCCGACGCCCGGTAGTTATGCGGTTTTAGCGCGACGGCGGGATCATCTTCCCTGGGCGGGAGTGCAACATAGCAAGAGAATCTCCTACCGTCTCGAATTAAGGGGAGATGAACTTGAAGGAACCTATACGGCACCCATTACTTACAGCTTATTTGTGCCTTAGGAGGTGGTCGTCGGGTGGATAAGAAAAAAGGATGGCTGTTGCTCTTACTCCTGTTGGCGGTCGTCTTATCCGGCGCGGTAACGGTCGGGGCGGGACCGATTGATCTTTACCCCCAAGGGCTCCTGGTCCTTTCCAGCACGCTTGTTAGCTTTGGCGATTTGAAGAGCGAACCCTTTGATCCGCCTCTGGAGTATTTTGAGGCGGAAGATGCTTTGAATATTCACATAATTACCCTGTTTCGCGATTGGCAGTTACTCATGTCGGGGACTGATTTCCGGTCTGGTGCTGATCTGATTCCGCTCCAACAATTGGAATGGAAAAAGCAAGGCGATTTCTATAAAAAAATGAAGGCGGCGGGGAGTGAGGAAGTGATCGCCAAGGGTGAGGATTACCCATGGCTACCGTATTATCTTGTCGATCTGTCGTTTCGTCTTGTGTTGACGGGAAATGAAGTCCCTGGTTACTATGGAAATACAATGACCTTTTCCATGATTTTCCCATAAAATATTGCTTTTTATGGGAAATTATTATATAATCTAATTGGCAAATAATTGAATACTGAGGATTTCCGATAAAGGCAAACCCATTGAAAAGTGGGGGCGCAAAGCTACGGGTCTAACGTGGAGAACACTATGATCGCCGGGCCGCCGAGTAATCCTATTTCTTTGCGGTCCCTGTCGATCTGTGGAGGGGTGAGTGGTGAAAAGGCGATTATTTCCACAGTTGGCTGGGATTTTATTTTTACTGGTTCTTGGAAGTAGCGTAATCTCCGCCCAGTTATCGCAAGGGCATCTCATTAAGGTCGAAGTTCCGGAAGTTCTCCACATGGAAGTGGGGGAAGGGGAGATTGCCTTCAACCTCTCCACACCGAATGCTGGGGAACAGTACCCACCGGTTTCTTACCCGGCCTATTATACGCCTACTTCTGACCGGAAATATGCTAGCATTAAAGTCTACTCGAACTATGCTCAAGATTGGATGTTGATGATTTACGGTCAAGCCGATTTCGGAGCGGCGCCGACGATTGAGTGGTCGCTCAATGGTGAGGAATGGTATCCGCTCGAGGCGGGAGGTCAGATGTTGACCAAAGGGGGATTCACCTCCGGCTGGTCGGAGATTAAGGTCTATTACCGTTTGGTCATCGATGGCTCCGAGTACGGTGGCGAAGAATATAAGGTTAATGTCTTTTATAATCTGACTGCAATGTAATGGTTAAGTTTTGAGATAAAACTGCATAGGAACTGAAGAACATCTATTATCGTGGATAAAGGGTTGAAGATTGGTTTATTGATTCTCTAGGGCACCTTCAAACAGTTCGGGGTCGAGTAATTCATTAAAGAATTCAATCTCCTTCTCACGCGGCCGGACCGGGAAGAAGACCAAGAGCGGTGATTCTTGGTCAACATTTAACTTCACCGGTACCGGCTCTTCATATTCTGGGGAAAAAGAATCTTCAGCCATGGCGATTTGGTAGGTACCAGGAGCGAGGGAGAGGAAGAATGCCCCGTCTTTTTGCACCTTCATTTCCTCGATCAGTGTTTGGCTTTGATCATAGACGAAGAGGTGAAGATCGGAAAGAACCGGTTCTCCGCGGTCAAATTCTCCATTGCGATTGTGGTCGAGGAAGCAAACCCCTTTGATCTCAGTCGGGGGTAAATAAGGAGTCAAAACCGTGATCGAGCGGTTAATCTCTGTTGTAAGCCGGTGCTCAGGAAGGAGCGTATAGTAGCCGTCATGCTCCTGAGGGAAGCTGACCAGATGTTGGCCTTGTGACGCTAAGGGAATCTCCCAATCGCCTCCCGCCTGGGTGACGGCGGCTTTTTTTCCGTTAAAGAAGACCGGGAGACCTTCAATTCCCGGTTCGGCCGGGTCCCATTGGCCATTCCGGTTTAAATCGACAAAGGCTTTGCCGTGCACGGCAGACCAGGGGGAAGGAAGGCGCAACAGATCTTGCTGTTGGAGATTGAGGAATACACGGTAGACCGGATCCTGGCCTTGATGGTAGAGTTCGGTGATGATTTGCCAGGCGGTGTTATTGGCAGCCTGGTAACGAAAGAGGGCTTGGAAGTTAGCCAGCCGGACGGTCTCTTCTTCCTGCTGTTGCGGATAAAGGTTCCACTGGATTAGACCATAACTACTCCAGTGCTTTTCGGGAGGGGTAAAGCCCCAACGGACCCCAACCCCGGGGACGAGTCGCAGTTCTTGTTCTTGAAAGATGAACGACTGCCTGATCATCCCTTCCAGGTAGTTGGCATTGGAAAAACGATGATGGTATTTCCCCGACAGCAGTAAAGAATTGGAGGCCGTGGTCAACTGTTCATTGCGGAGACTGGCGGAGAGTGAAAAATGATTAGGTTGTCGCCGGAAAAAGGCGCGTGTATCGATCTGGGTAATGCTGCCGTCCTGGCGGGTGGTATGCGTAATCCCCAGGTCCTTTTCGTTAATGGACAGACTGGACCAGATCTTATAAGTGGGCTGGGTTGTCTTTCCCAGTTGTCTTTCGGTTCTCAGATTGAAGCCGGTGGTTAAGTAGGAGTCCACTTCGTAATTGCTGGTGCCGGCCAGCGAGAATTCGGTAAAATCGGCGAAATTATAAAAATCTTTGCCGCGCTTGACTTCCCCGAGCAGTTCCCAGTCCGAACCGATCCGGGTGAGGGTTAACCCTCCTTGAACCGGGATCGCGGGGCCGCCAAAACCGGCGGCTCCCTTGAGCGCGAGTTTCCAGTCCCGCAGCGAGGAGAGGGGTTCATATGTACCGGAGAGGGCGTGCTGAAAATAACTTTCTTCCTCCAAATTATGGAGATAATTAAGCTTCAGGTGATAAGGGGATAAATCTAAACGCCCTCCCCACCAGAGGGGAGTGAGCGAAGAGGAAGTTAAGGGACCTACCCAGAGACGCCAGGGATGCTTCGTCTGCTGCTGATAGTAGAGCAGGGAGGAGTAGGTCGGCGGGGCGATCAGGCCATCCCAATGGTGTCCTAAAGTTCCGATCCGTAGTGTCCAGTCTTCTTGTGTCAAACCCAGGAACATGGTGCTGGGTAAAGTCAGATCATACCGGCTGTTCAGGTAAAAGTCCAAGCGCATTTGGGTAAAGAGATCGCCCCGGGCGCGCCAGGAAAGCTGCCAGGGATAGCGGAAATCGGGATGGGGCGGTAAGTAGCTGAACTGGAAATCGGATTGTAAAGGGATCACCAATTCATGGTCGCGGTCAGGAGCCGGTGACTCGTCAACCCGGATTCTGATGCGCTGTTCGATGGTGACTGCTGAGTCGGTCTGCAAAGTTAAAAGTAGTTGTTCGACACTGCCGGTCAGCACGGAATCAGGAACGGAACAAAAAATTATAAGCTCCCCATTTTGGCCGGGAAAGAGCCGATTAAAATCAGAGTTCCCCCAATACACCGTCCAGCCAGTTTCGGTCTGTACGTCGAGAGAAAACTGTTCGATAATGGTACCATTGTTCATAATGGGCACGGCAATGCTAAGCTGCTCCCCGGGATACGCCCGGACATTCTGCGGAGTTTCCAAATGTAGCCGTTGAATCTGTTTGACGATTGATTTGACGGTATAAGTTCTTTCAGTATCATCCGTGGTAAGCTGAAGGGTAAGTAGATCTTCGCTTCCTCCAATCACCGTCGAAGGAACAATCGCCGAGATGACCACATACTCAGTACTACCTGGGGGAAGCGTAAGTTGTTCCGTATCGCCCAGCAAGGGCCAGCCTTGTGCCGAAACGGCACGGATTTGGCAACGAAACGCTGTTTGGTTATAATTGTCAAGCTGGAAAATATAAGTAACGATCTCGTCCGCCTCGACATACTGGTCGGAGGGGAGTGAAAGATAAACTCCGGATGATATCTGCTCTGGGTTTTCGGCCCGGAGCATGGTGGGGTAGGAAAACAGAGAACAGGCGATGAGTAAAGCAACACATAGTTTTTTTAACAAAGGGCCTCAACCTTTCCCAAAAGGTAACGAGGGAGAAATTCCCATCTTAAAAGTGTTTTCTAAAAATAAGTGAAAACTCCTTTATTTTTCAGGTTAAAACTGTTTTTCACGCCCGATTAGACTGGGGGTGAAGCGCATTCTTAATCCAAAGAGTGTTTAAAGATTGCGGGGAAGTGAGAGAATATAGATAATAACTGAATGAGAGGTTGACAAGCATGATCGCCGGTTTAAAAATCCTTCCCCTCTTTTTGATCCTTTCCTTTCAAGGATGTAACCTTTGGGATTACCTGCAACCGCCGAACCGCGAGCCGGTGACGCCGCCGGGTAACCGGAGTGAAGCGCGGGAACTATTATCTTCTTACCTTACGGCCCGTTTATCGGGGGAAAATACGGAAAACCTCCGGGATTATTTAACGGATGAGGCGTGGAATGATTATCAAAGTACCCGGTTATCCTTGCGGTCGGAGAATGAGGAGCAGTTTGTGGGCTATAAAATACTCGATGAAACGGATCTGGCGGGCGGTAGGTATGCCTTTACGACCGTAATGCAAGCGGTGAGCCGCGCACGCCCCCAAGCGAAGAATACGACGGAAGATTTGATCATCAGTTTCAGAAATGACGAATACCGGATCTCCTCCGCCCGTTTGCTAGGGGTAACGAAGATACGGGCGGAAGGCACCGACTTAATCTGGGAAGGCGTCGGTGCCGACAATCGGGAAAGTGCGGTTAAGGTCTTTAATTTGCAGGATTTTCCGGCACAGATGAGGCCAATCGGAGGAGAAGAGGGAATAGAATTCATCCTGGAGCGTAGCGGCTATTCGGCAGTTGTCTTGCACCCGGAGGGAGAAGGCGCCGCCTTTGGGACGACTGGAACCCATGGAGCGCTGGGGGTATTAACCTGGGGAGAGAAAATCCCTGCGTCGGAGAAGGTTAAACTGACGCCACTTGATCTGTTTTATGGCGGGAGGGTTCAATTACTCTCCTTCTCACCGGATGCTCAGTATATTGCCGTGGAAATTGCGACGGCGGCGGGGACGGACCGGGTGGAGGTCTACCGAACCGATCAGCGCAACAAACTCAATCTTCAATTAAACGAGGCTTTTCCAGCAGAACAATATAATACTGCTTTTCACCACTGGGACGCCGCTCGTCACCTGGTGCTGCGGGTAACCTCCGGACCTGGACAGACCGGCGATGCGGAAAAAGTGGGGATCTGGCGGATTAATATTCAGACCGGAGAACGGGAGAAAGTAATCATTGAGTGAGCTCTAGGGAGAAGGGTTTGCGTTTCTTGGATCGGCAAGGCCGGATTGGCGGACGCCTCCACTGGATGGATCTGATTTTACTGCTCATGGTGCTGACCGTAATGGTTAGGACGATCGTCAGCTCCTGGCCGCGTTTTGACCGCCGGGAAGAGCGGAAGCTCCGGCTGGAGGTTGTGATCTTCGGACTCCCGGTTGATTTGGCCGAGAGTTTGGCGGTTGGACAGTGGGTTAAAGATCAATCTTCCGGGGAATTCATCGGACAGATCAGGCATAAAGAGGTGGCACCTCCCCGCCAAGAGCAGCGGCTCTTTGGCGAGCTTAATCGAGCGGCGCTTCAGGAGCAACAAGATGTGCTCTTAATCATTGAGCGCACCGGACGGCTCAATGAACGGGAAGGGATTTTTTGTGGCCGGGAGGTTGTCCGCTCCGGGCAAGAAAGGTTGTTTCATACTTTGTACACGGAGTTTGTGGGAAGAATCAACCGTATTTCCGTGATGAACGAGTGACCAGGGAATGGCTCAGCCTTAGCCACCGGTTCGGTAAGTGTTTTGGCCTGCTCAAAAAGGAGAAGACGAATTGGTGGTTTTACTGGGAACGCCTCTTTCCGGTAATGCTCTTGATGGTCTTCCTGTTACCGGTCGATCACTTCAGTTTCCTCTGTTTTCTCCCCGGACTTCTCTTTCTGCCCGCCGCTTCTCCCCGCTTCCGGGCTATTTTAATCTGGTTGCTCTGGACCTTGCTTTCCAGGCTGTGGGGGCCGTTTTTTCCGACAGGCCTCCTTGATTTTCTGCCAGAAAGTATGATTCTGTTAGCCGCCTATGTGGCAGGACGCTACAGTCAAGAGGGAAAAAGTTGGTGGCAGGCGGTCATGCTGGCCTTGGCCCTTATCCTGTTCCTCATCTTTGTTCAGGCCTATGCGGCACCGCCTTACCCTTCGGCCTGGGCTTCCCCTACGGACCCGGTTCCTTTCCGGGCGACCGGTGCCGGGCTTAATCCCAATACCACCGGCTTGTTGTTAGCGTTTTTAATGCCGATCTTATTGGCGGGCTGGGAAGAAAGGCACGGGGTTTTAAAGAAGAGAGAAAGGTATTTGACGGGGCTGCTCTTTCTCCTAACCTTTCCCGCCCTGGCTTTTACCTTTTCCCGTACGGCCTGGGCGGCAGCAGCTGCCGGCCTTCTTTTTTATGGGGGTAGTAAGAAGCGGGTTTTTCGCTTACGTTGGCTGTTGCTCCCCCTTCTCGCCGCCTCGTTCTTCTCCGCTCTGATGCTGCGGGTGCAAGCCCCATGGCACAGCAGCACTTTTCAATACCGGTGGCAGATCTGGCAGGAAACCTGGCCAATAATGAAGAAATATCCTCTAACCGGGGTGGGTAAACCGGCTTTGGTCTCCTATTTACAGGCAACTTCGCTCGGCGTTGCCCATCTTCATAACCATTACTGGCAGCTAACGGCGGAAAAAGGGATGCCGGCTCTTTTTATTTTTGGCTGGCTAGTGTACGCCTATCTTATTCTGCCGTTTGTCCGGAAGAACAAGCTAGGCCAGCTTTCCCTACTGGAGAGGGGAATGACCGCCGCTCTCCTTGGTCAGTTGGTCGCGGGCCTGACCGAGAGTATTTGGGCTTCCCCTTTATTACATTTTTTGTTCTGGTTCGGTTTTGCCTTACTGGATGGGGGTAATTGACGGTGAAAAAGATTTTCCTCTTCGGCTATTATGGCTTCGGCAACTTGGGGGATGAACTTTTATGTACGTATTATACTAATTTGCTAACAACCTATTTCCCAGAAACCCGGGTGTTTATTTTAACGAATAACCCCGAGCCACGGACCGCTGAAAAGGTTCAGCTGATCTCCCGGTGGAACCTTTGGCAGCTGGCGAAACTGATGCAGCCCGGCGATCTCCTAGTGGGCGGGGGCGGCAGCATTATTCAGGATGCAACGAGCAAGCGCAGTCTTTTCTATTACTTAGCCCTGTTAAAGCTCGCCCGGCGGCAGGGGCTGGACATAATCCTGGCTGGGCAGGGGTTTGGCCCCCTTTCTCCGTTGGGGAAGAAGGTGGCGAGCTCAGTTTTAAACCAGGTGCAGGCCATCTCCTGCCGGGATCAGTGGTCCTTAGGAATGCTCGTCGAGATGAGGGTGAACAGGCCGAAATTATCATTAGGAGTGGATCCGTTATGGGATTTGTCCGACTGCGCAGGAAAGCGGAGATGGCCCCGTCGGCCCGGGCGCAGTTCTGGTATCGGCTTCATCCTCCGCAAAGGTAACCTCCAGCTAAAACGGTCTTTACTAGCCAATTTAAAGTTTCGCTTTGGCGATGTCAAATTAATCACCCTTTTTCCAGAGGACTATGAAATTGCTGAGCGGCTTGGTGAGGAACTTGCTAATTCGCCCCCGGTTCTAATTCAGGAGCTCGATCAGTTCCTCGCTCTGCTTCCGAAACTCTCCTTTGTGATCGGAGAGAAACTACATGGGTTATTGCTCGCTGCCCGGTGTGGGCTTCCGGGGATCGGGCTCAGTGGTGATCCGAAGATTATCGCCTTTTGTCAACAGATGGGATGGTCCTGTTTTACTTGGCGCGACTTAGGCTTGGAGAAGTTAATGCTCATGGCGGTAGAGGAGCTCCGAGCCAATCTGGATGCTGCTGTGCTCCAGACCGTGAAGCAGGTGAGAGCGCTGGAAGTTAAAGCAAAGGAGGAGAGGGAGTGGGTTCTGCAGCAGCTCGGAAAGGCTTTAGCCGAACCGCAAAAGTCCTTGGTTACTCTGTCAACCTGATCGATTTAGAGGAAACGGTTGCCCTTTTGGAAAGACTGCTGCTTGAGGGGGGAGAACGGGAAAAGCCCCGCCTTCGAGTGGTAACGCTTAATCCGGAGATGCTAATGCTGGGGATGCGGGATGCCCGGTTGGCCGCGGCTTTAACCCGGGCCGATCTGGTCGTTCCCGACGGGATTGGCATTGTCTGGGCTTTGCGGCGGGCTGGGAACAAACGGCAACAAAGAGTAACCGGCGTCGATTTGGTGGAAACACTACTGGCGCGGATGGCGCTGGCGGGGTTGAAGATTTATCTCTTAGGTGGAAAGCCGGGGGTGGCAGTGGCGGCCGCCGCTCAACTGGTCAAGCGGTGGCCACAGGTGCAAGTGGTCGGCTGCCATCACGGTTATTTTGCCGACGAGGCGAGTCCGGGGTTGATTGCGGAGATTAACCAAGCGGGCCCCGCTCTCCTTTTAGTCGGGATGGGAGTCCCCCGACAGGAAACCTGGCTAGCCGAGCATTGGTCGGAGTTGAGCGTTCCGCTCGGGATCGGGATCGGTGGCTTATTGGATCTGTGGGCCGGACGGACCGTCAGAGCACCGTATTTCATCAGAAAGATTGGCTTGGAATGGGCTTTTCGAGTTTGGAAGGAACCGCAGCGGTGGAAACGGCTGCGGGTTTTACCAGAGTTTATCTGGCGGGTGTGGCAAGGAGAAAAGGAATCCCGCTGGAACATGTAAGGGGTGATTCCCAGGATGAAGCCGTTCAACAAAACTACGTTCCGCAGAGAAATTGGCGATTATTTGGGAGTGTTTCTCGGGGTTAATCTAACGGCCTTGGGTCTGGTTTGGTTTTTGATCCCCAATAAGATCGCTGCCGGCGGGGTGAGCGGATTAGCGACGGTCCTTTATTACCTGTGGCATTGGCCGGTTGGCCTCGTCATGTTATTAATTAACATACCGTTATTCCTGGCGGGTCTGTTTTTTTACGGAACCGGATTTGGTCTGCGCACCTTTTTTGGCGCAGTCTTTCTGTCGCTGACCGTTGAGTACTGGGGGAAGATGGCTCATCCCTTGACGCTTGATCCGTTACTGGCTGCGTTGTGCGGCGGTGTTTTATCCGGATTAGGGGTGGGACTGGCTTTTCGCTTCCGGGGAACAACCGGCGGGACGGATATTGCGGCCAAAATACTCAGTCGTTTTTCTAATTTTACGCCGGGGCAAGCATTGTTGATCTTTGATGGGATTGTGATCGCCCTAGCGGGGCTGGTTTTTCGCTCGTTCGAATTAATGTTGTACGCGCTTATTGCGGTCGTTGTTTCAGGTAAGACCATCGACGGCGTAGTAGAAGGATTTAATTATGCCAAAGGTGCTCTCATCATCTCGGGCCGCTCGGAAAAGATTGCCGCGCGCATTATGGCCGAACTTGGGCGGGGGGTGACCGGCCTGAACGGCAGAGGCCTCTATTCCGGCGAAGCCCGCGAAGTTTTATTATGTATTATCGGGCGCATGGAGGAAGCCAGGCTAAAACGGCTGGTTAAAGAGGAAGACCCCCGCGCCTTTATGATCATAACAGATGTCCATGAAGTGTTAGGCGAGGGATTTAAAGAATAAAAAAGGAGAGAGTAAAAGCCGGTAATCTGGCGATTAATCTTTGAAAATATCTAGTGAAAAAGGAAGGAATTTGATCTATTGAAGCGAATAATATAGGTTAAAGAGCCAGTTTTGTTTGTTGAGAGAAAAAGTGGAGGCGGATGTAATCCTTTCCATCACTTCTCTAGTACCCTTGGCTCAGTAAAAAATTTATAAAAAAGGAGGATTGAAGATGAAAAAGACTTTGGTCGTGTTTCTAACGCTTGTCATGTTATTCACGATGGTACCGGTAGTAATGGGTGGATTTGAAGATGCTCCGAAGTCAAGCCATTGGGCGTATGACAACTTCATTTTGCTCTACAACTACGGTCTACTTAAAGGCTACCCCGATGGAACGTTTAAAGGGGAAAGATACGCCACTCGTTACGAAATGGTTGAGTTAACAGCCAGAATTCTGATGTATCTGGAAAGCCGGGTGGAAGCACTTACCGGTATCGAGCTTCCGAAGGGCGACGGACCTGTTACCCTCTCTGAGGCACAAGCCAAAGCACTGATCAAGCAGATCATGGAGGAAGAAGGTACGGCCACTAAGGCTGATTTAGATGATCTAGTCAATGAACTCTATGATGCGATTTTTGCCTTAGAGGACGAATTTATGGCCGAGTTGGAAGCCCGCGGCGATGTTGACCTCAGCCTCATCGAGCGCCGTCTGAACTTTGTTGAACAGAAAGTCGAAGAGCAAGAGGTAATTCTGGAGACCGTGGCCAAGGATGCTAAGACCGGTAAAACGCTTAGCATCGTCGGAATTATCCTTGGGGTCGCTGGGGTTATCTTTGGATTTGTACCTTCGAAGTAATAACATAACAAAGCAAGAAGATGAGAAGAAGGCCGTTCTTGAAACGGTCTTCTTTTTTCCTTGTTGCCGGCTCCCCTTGACAGTAAGGGAGACGGTATGATAGATTATTTCCAATCTTAGTCATCGGCGCATCAGTAATGCGCCAACGAACTTTACAGGTACATAACAAAACACCGAGACGCGGGAAGAGGGTGGAGACCATTCGGATTTTCGATACAAAGCGGGATTTAGAGGCGATCAAACAACTGTTGGACCGGAGGAATTTGCTCTCGGCGGGAAATGATGAATTGCTGGAAAAGGTACGGGCGATCCTACGGCGGGTCAGGCAAGCGGGGGATCAAGCGTTGCTCGATTATACCTTGGAGTTTGATCAGGTCCAACTAAGCAACTCCGACTTAAAGGTTAAACAGGAAGAGATTGAAGCTGCTTACTGTTTGGTTGATCAGGAGTTTTTGTCTGCTCTGCGCATCGCCAAAGCGAATATCCTGGCCTTTCACCAGAGGCAGAAACGCGAGACCTGGCTCACCTTTGGTGAACAGGGCGTTCTGTTAGGTCAGCGCTATTTACCTCTAGGGGCGGCAGGACTTTATGTTCCAGGGGGAACCGGTGGACAAACCCCACTGGTCTCAAGTGTGTTAATGAATGCCCTGCCGGCAAAGGTCGCTGGGGTCCCCCGACTAGTCGTCTGTACCCCTCCCCGGTCGGACCGGACGATTAACCCCTTTTTATTGGTCGCGGCGGCGGAAGCCGGCGTGACTGAGCTCTATAAAGTCGGAGGCGCGCAGGCCATTGCGGCCTTAGCATACGGTACGGAAACGATTGCCCCCGTCGATAAGATTGTTGGACCGGGCAACCTCTATGTAACTATGGCCAAGCGACTGGTCTATGGGGAGGTTGGCCTGGATATGCTGGCCGGACCAAGCGAGATTCTGATCATTGCGGATGGGTCCGCCGATCCGGCTTTGGTGGCAGCGGATCTTCTCTCCCAGGCGGAACATGGTCCGGTGGATGAAGCAGGGGCGATCTTATTGACTACGTCTGCTCCTTTAATCGAGGCGGTCCGTAGTGAGTTGGAAAAACAGCTGGCTGATCTGCCACGGGCTGCGATCGCCTGGGCATCTTTGCAGCGTAGCGGGGGACTGATTTTGGTGCGGGATCTGGATGAAGCCGTTGAGCTGGCCAATTTTGCCGCCCCGGAACATCTCGAATTGTTGATTGACTCCCCCTATGAGTGGCTGGGTAAGATCAAAAATGCCGGGGCTGTTTTTCTAGGACCCTATTCGCCCGAACCGCTCGGCGACTACGTAGCCGGCACCAATCATGTGCTCCCGACTAACGGGACGGCCCGCTTTGCCTCGGCCCTCAGTGTTGATGATTTCATGAAAACAATCAGTCTGGTTGGTTATAACCAAGCCGGACTTAAAGAACATGGCGCTGCAGCCGTTACCCTGGCACGGGTGGAAGGGTTGGAGGCTCATGCCCGTGCTGTGGAGATACGTAATAACGAATAAGGAGGCGGGAAGGTTGGCACGGACGGCAACGCTCAGCCGGGAAACGCGGGAAACCAAAATCAACTTGACACTTAATCTGGATGGAACCGGAAAACACCAGATCAGTACCGGAATCGGTTTTTTTGATCATATGCTTTCTCACCTGGCTTATCAGAGTCTGATTGATCTGACGGTTACGGCCCAGGGGGATCTGGAAGTGGACGGTCACCATACAGTGGAGGATATTGGTATTGTGCTGGGGGAAGCTTTGCGGGAAGCCCTCGGGAATAAGCAAGGGATTCATCGTTATGGTACAGCCCTCGTCCCGATGGATGAGGCCTTAGTCTTGGCGGCTGTTGATTTTAGCGGACGGAGTTTCCTCCATTATGATCTGGCGCTAGGGGAAGGCAAGGTCGGGAACTTTGACTTGGAGTTGGCGGAAGAGTTTTTTGCCGCACTCTGCCGGTCCGGGATTACACTCCACCTCCGTTCCCTGGCCGGGAAGAACCGCCATCATCTCATGGAAGCAGCGTTTAAAGCCTTGGGACAGGCCTTCCGGCAGGCCATCGCGCTTGATCCGCGCCGGGAGGGGGTTCCTTCGACTAAAGGAGTATTGCTCTAGTAGAATCTCCGCTTTCAACCTCCACTTCGCTAAGAATACTATGCTAAGATATTCAAGACAGCGGAGAACACCATCCTGCTCCGGCAAAGATAAAATATCGTTCAGCTTACCCCAGCCTGCTGGGGGGACTGTTAAAAGAGGGAAACTTTAATAGGGAGAGATTAAATTGCTAATTATTCCAGCCATTGACTTAAAAGATGGGGCTTGTGTCCGGTTGGAACAAGGTGATTTTAACCGGGAGACCGTCTATACCTCCGATGTGTTGACGGTGGCTAAGCGTTGGGTAGACGCTGGTGCCGAACGGTTGCACCTGGTTGATCTGGATGGAGCGCGGCAGGGTTTACCGGCGCAGCAAGACCTGGTGTTAAAGATTGCCCAGGCGGTGCCGGTGCCGGTGGAGGTCGGCGGAGGAATCAGAGATGAGAAGAGTGTCGCCTCTTATTTGGATCAGGGCATACAGTGGGTGATTCTTGGTTCTGCGGCCGTTGCGAATCCCGATCTGCTCGCCAGTGTCGGCCGGAAATACCCGGGGCGGATTATTTTAGGGGTTGATGCCCGTGCCGGGATGGTCGCGACCGACGGGGGGGTTAAGACCAGTGCCCTGCGGGCGGTGGATTTAGTAAAACAGGCGGTTGACTGGGGAATCACTGAGGTAATCTATACGGATATTGCGCGGGACGGGATGCTCTCTGGACCTAATTTGACGGCGTTGGCCGAGATCGCCCAGGTCGGCGGGGTTAAGGTGATTGCTTCCGGCGGAGTTTCTTCCTTGGCTGACCTGAAACGCCTCCGTGAACTTGAACCATTAGGGGTCACCGGGGTGATTGTCGGAAAAGCGCTTTACAGTGGTAACATAGAACTAAAAACAGCGATTAGCCTGCTCAAAGGGGAGGAGAGCCAATGACCGTCCGCATAATCCCTTGTTTAGACGTAAAAGACGGACGGGTCGTCAAAGGAGTTAATTTTGCCGGAGTGCGTGAGGTCGGCGACCCGGTGGCTTTAGGAACCCACTATGCGCAAGCAGGTGCTGATGAACTGGTTTTACTGTCGATTGCCGCTTCCCACGAAGAGCGGGCAAGGGTCTTGGCGTTGGTGAAGACGTTGACCCGCCAAATCTCGATTCCCCTCACGG
>JAAYGU010000101.1 GCA_012727535.1 Bacillota bacterium
ATCCCAATACTGATTTGTATGTCTACATTAACACCACCGGTCAGCCTGCTTTTCGACTGCCGATCCGGGAGGCATGGAATTACCGGGAGGAAATGGCCTTGGTAGAGACGAGGGAACGATTAGAGCTTATCGACAAATCCGGCCAGGTGTTCTATGATACGGCGGATGAGAAACTTAGTAAATTGCCGTGTTTCGCAATCGTCTCCTCGCGGTCCAACGGATTAATAGGGGTTAACCTTAGGGAAGAAAAAGATCACAGAAACAAGCAAGGGATAATTTTTGTCAACAAGCAGAACAAACGGAGCTTGGCTTTGATCGAAGAGATTAATCTCTATACCGGCATTCGTGATCAAGAATTTATTCCGTTCTCGAATGGACGGGCGTTTGTGCACAATATGTACCACGGGTGGGGGATGATCAACTTAAGAGGGGATTTTATTGTGAAACCACAAATGCAATGGGATCCGGTGTCCGGCTTCTATAATGGATTAGCCAAAATTAAATATAGGAATGAAGATAGTTATGTAATTGATGTTCGGTATATTAACCGCGATGGAAAAATTGTTTTTGTGGAATAAATGAGGAGGTGAAAGTAAGTGCGCAGAAAGTTATCGCTATTACTTGTTTTGTTCCTGCTCTGCCTGGTTATTAGCGTGAGGCCGGTTTTGGCAGCGGATCAAAATACTGCACTGTTGGCTGCTGTCCAGCAAGGGGATGAAGCCGCGGTGACCTCTTTACTTGCTCAGGGGGCGGATCTGGAGGCTACGGACGAGCTAGGCCGAACTGCTCTGCTGATCGCGGTTGAACAAGGGCAGCTTGATTTAGTACGCTCTTTGTTGCAAGCCGGCGCTAAGATTAATGTCAAAACGAAAGACGGGGAGAGCCCGTTCTTACTGGCGGCCCGGCATAACCAGCCCCAGATCCTGCAACTGCTGTTTGAACAGAGCGTGGATGGTAAAGATTATCTCTCCGCCCTGTATCTGGCCGCGAAATATAACTATCCCGAAGTCGTTAAGGTACTGGGCGAACAGATCGATCTGTATTATTTTGTTGAGAATGTCCTCTGTCTTGCCGCTAAATATGGTAGCAACGAGGTAATAAACCTACTCCTTACGGCGGGTATTAAGATTAATATTAATTCTCCAGGGATCGACATCGAATCGGAAGAAAAATCCGCCCTAAAATGGGGGCCTTTGTTCTACGCTGTTGCTTATGATCAACTGGAGACGGCCGAGTTACTACTCACCAAAGGGAAGGCCCAGACGCACTATGATGATATTCATAAAAGAAGCGTCCTGATGCTTGCCTGTGAAAAGGGTAATGCGCCAATGGTCGCCTTACTCCTTGATCATGGGGCCAGCCTTAACGCCTGGGACGAGGAGGGCTGGACGCCATTGATGTATGCCGCCAAGAACGGTAGGGTTGAGGTTATAAAATTGATGCTGGAACGGAACCCAAAACTAAACCTTAACCGAACAAACAACAAGAAGGAAACGGCTTTAGATATAGCAAACGCTCATCATCAAACCGCGGTGGTTGAATTACTTAAAGCCGCCGGGGCAAAGTAACGAAGAAGGGTGTTACCTTACCAAAAGGAAGATCGAGTCCAGCTTGTCTTAGTATTAAAAGGCACAGTCGGCTTAATTTGGTACTTAAGCGACTGTGCCTTCTGTCTTATTCGGCCCGTTGCCACAGATCCATTACTGTGGATTATACATCCCCTGTGCTTGCATATAGTTAAAGATGGCCTCGCCGTGTTGCTGTTCTTCCTTTTGGATATGGTTGAGGATTTCGCGCACTTGCGGATCTCTAAACTCGAAAATGGCTGTATCATAAGTACCGGAAACGTATTTTTCGGTCATTAGTAAATCATTACACAGGTTTTGATCCTGAGATTGCTTTGGGGTAAGGTTATCCTGTAACTGGAAATGCTCACCGGCTTGTTGCTGCTGTTGGTTTGACTGGCCAACCTGAACGCCGCCTTGCTCTTGCGGTTGGAAGAATTGGTTAGTCATGGTACTGCCTTGCTGTTGCTGCTGGGCTTGGCTTGCCATCGCATTTCCTTGCTGATTGAGCTGAGGCATTTGGCCGTTTAGGAGTTGGTTGAGCGTATTCAGGTGTTCCTGTTCAGTTTGGGCATGGTTTTCAAAGATCTTTTTCAGTTGTTGGTCAGATGCTAAATTCGCATAATCTGTATACTTTTGTATGCAGATCTTCTCGTGGCTGATTTGGTCCTCCAGTAATGTTCGCTCTTTGTTCGTCCAGTTTAGATTCATTGACTACACCTCCATTCGTAGTCTAAACAAAAAGGAGAATAATATCCAAAATAGAATTTCTGAAAAAGCTGATGGGAAGGGGCTGTAAAAAGAAGGTTGTGGTAGAATATTTAGTGATCAGGATCTTGGTGGGGTCTGTCCTCGCAAGGATACTTATAGCACAATTATCCGAACGGTGGAAGTAGGATTACCTGCTGCTTTGTCTGAAAGCAGCTGTAATAATAGGAGAGAATCTGAGAAACCCCGGGATTATCAAAAGTGAGCGGTGAGAAGGTGGAAAAGATGAGAATTAATGAACAAGATCTCCGGCGGATAGCCGATGCGGCCCGCTTAGAGTTTACCGAAGCGGAACTCGCGGAATGGGCGGAGGAGCTCAATCGGATTCTACAGTACTGGGCAAAGTTGGAGGAGGTTGAGACCACCGGCGTTCCTCCTTTTGTCCAGGCTTGGCCGACCAGCAACCGGTGGCGAGAGGATACGGTCAAGCCTTCTTTGCCCCGGGAAGACGCGTTGCAAAACGCCTCGGCGGTGCAGGACGGTCATTTCAAGGTGGTGCAGAGCAGCGAGTAGGAGGTGGCGGCGTGGAACTTTGCGATTTGACCATCCATGAACTGAAAAGACTTTATGCCCAGAAGGAGGTAGGGCCGTCGACTGTACTCGCCGCGGTTGTCCGGCGCATAAAAGAAGTGGAGGCGGGTACTGGCGCCTACATTGACTTGGAGCTAGAGAGTGCTTTCGAGCAAGCGCGGACCGCGGAGGCTCGGCTCAAAGCCGGGAAGCCACTGGGCGAACTGGAGGGGATCCCGGTAGCGGTCACTGATAATCTGTGCCGGGCGGGAAAGAAGACTACCTGTGCCTCCAGGATGCTGGCGGAGTTTGTCCCTCCCAATACCGCGACTGCCGTCCGGAATCTAACGGCGCAGGGGGCGATTATTCTGGGTCGGACCAATATGGACGAGTTTGCGATGGGCTCCTCCACGGAATATTCAGCCGTGCGAAAGCCAAAAAACCCTTGGGATCCGCAGAGAACGCCGGGCGGAGCCTGTGGCGGTTCTGCCGCGGCGGTCGCTGCCGGAGAAACGATTGCTGCCTTGGGGACTGATACCGGTGGCGCGATCCGGCTACCGGCGGCTTTTTGTGGAGTAACCGGGCTTAAACCCACCTATGGGCTGGTCTCCCGGTACGGCCTGGTTGCGTTGGCCGCTTCCCTTGATCAGATTGGCCCGCTGGCGAAGGATGCGCAAGACTGTGCCCTGCTCCTGAATCTCCTCACCGGTTACGATCCACTGGACTCAACCTCTGTCCGGAAGGAGAGGATGGATTATACCAGGGATTTAGAGCAGACTCTTTCCGGTCGGAAAATCGGCCTTCCGCGCGAGTACTTCGGAGCCGAGCTCGACGAAGCAGTAAGACGGGTGCTAATGGAAGCGGTGGCACAGTTGGAAGCGCTGGGGGCGGAGATCGTTGAGCTTTCGCTGGAACTAACCAAGTACGCTCTCCCAGCTTACTATATCATCGCCGCCGCGGAAGCCAGTTCCAACCTAGCCCGATTTGACGGGATCCGGTATAGACAGGCCGCCCCCGTAGGAGAAGAGCTGAACGCCTATTATACAAGAGCGAGAACAAAAGGATTCGGCCCCGAGGTAAAAAGACGAATTATGCTGGGAACTTATATTCTCAGTGCCGAAGGTTATAAAACGTATTATCAGAAAGCCCAGCAGGTCAGGACTTTGGTTAGCCAGGAGTTTAAATCAGCTTTTCAAGAGGTGGAAGCGCTCATCACCCCTACTGCGCCGACGACGGCTTTTAAAATGGGTGAAAGGCTGGAGGACCCTTTGTCCATGTATTCGTCCGATCTTTATACTGTTCCGGCCAGTCTAGCCGGTCTGCCTGCTATCTCCGTACCCTGCGGGTTTGTCGGTGGTCTGCCGGTCGGTCTGCAGATCATCGGCCGGCCGTTTGCGGAAAACACGATTCTGAATATTGCTCACCAGTATCAAAAAAGGACGGACTATCATAAAGCAAGGCCCCCGCGACAGAAGGAGGGAACGGTATGAAGTTTGAGCCGGTCATTGGGCTGGAGGTCCATGCCGAACTGTCCACCAAAACGAAGATTTTCTGTGCCTGTGCTACGGCCTTTGGTGGGGCGCCCAATACCCAAACCTGCCCCGTTTGTCTGGGCCTGCCTGGCGCCCTCCCGGTCTTAAATAGAAAAGTAGTTGAATACTGTGTCCGAGCTGGTTTGGCCTTAAACTGCCAGATTGCGGAGGAAAGCAGGTTGGACCGGAAAAACTATTTCTACCCCGACTTGCCGAAAGCCTATCAGATCTCTCAGGATGATCAACCCTTATGTCGGGACGGGTTTTTGCAACTGGACAGTGGCAAGAAAATTCGGATTGCACGGATCCATCTTGAAGAAGATGCCGGCAAATTGGTGCATTGTAGGGGAGAAAGGGAACGTTACTTGTTGGTGGACTATAACCGGGCGAGTATCCCACTGATCGAAATCGTCTCCGCGCCGGAGCTGTCCACACCGGAGGAAGCCGTGGAGTATCTGGAGAAAATACGGAGGATCCTCGAGTATCTTGAGATCTCCGACGGCAAAATGGAAGAAGGCTCTTTACGGTGTGATGTAAATATTTCGCTCAAACCGGCGGGCGCGGAGCAACTGGGAACGAAAATAGAGCTCAAGAACTTAAACTCCTTCAAAGCATTAGCCCGTGCGCTGGCTTATGAAATACAGCGGCAGTCAGCCCTTTTGGCGGAGGGGAAAGCCGTGCGGCCGGAGACGAGAAAGTGGGACGAAGCCAAGCAGCAAACTCTAGCAATGCGCAGTAAGGAAAGCAGTGATTACCGGTGGTTTCCCGAACCGGATCTCGGACCGATTGAGCTGGACTCAAAGGAAGTAGCCGCGATTGCGGCCTCCCTTCCGGAACTACCGGATGAGAAGAAACGGCGCTTCATGGAAGATTATCGATTGCCGGAGTATGACGCGGGTTTAATCACTAGTTCTAAGTACCTAGCGGATTTTTTTGAAGCTGTTCTTCGTCATTACAACAATCCGAAAGCAGCCAGTAATTTGATTATGGGCGAACTACTCAGGCTAATGGGGGAGCAACGGTTGGCGATGAAGGAGCTTCCGGTGAGCCCAGTGCACATGGGAGAGCTACTCAAACTGATCGATGAGGGGAAGATCAGTCTTACGGTTGGAAAGAGTGTATTAGAAAAGGTCTTTTTCTCCGGAAGGGCACCGGCGGAGATCATTAAAACCGAAGGTTTAGCACAGATCTCCGACCAGGCTCAACTGCGGACGGTGATCAGCAAAGTGCTCAAGGAGCATCCGCAATCCGTCGCGGATTACCTCGGCGGCAAAAAAAAGGCAGCTGGCTTTTTAGTGGGACAAATCATGAAGGAGACGAATGGCCGGGCCAATCCCCAGGTCGCAAAGGAGTTGCTTAACGAAGAGTTGGAGAAAGTGGAAAAATAGGGGGCGTCTCTGCCAGTTGGTATTATCGGGGCGGAGCTGCGCTTCGTCCTGGACTAGCGGTATGAAAAATAGAAGAAGATGGGCGGTTGGTAATACCTGCCTAGCAGTTTTCAAAATATTTATGTCAATAGTCTATGAAAATGTCAGTAAAAAGC
>JAAYGU010000102.1 GCA_012727535.1 Bacillota bacterium
ATTTGCAGGGTTGGCGAATCCTGCTCGGCCGCTTCCACATGCTGAATGACGTCCTCATCGGAGACGGCAATCACCATCTTCACCGACGCGGCATTATTACGATAAACGATGTCCGCCGCCGTTAAAAGATGAGTTGCCGGTACTGCCACCGCACCTACTTTCTGGAGACCCAAAAGGGCAAACCAAAACTCATAGCGACGTTTCAGGATCAACATCACGGCATCGCCTTTTTTGATCCCTACGCGTGTTAAAAAGCTGGCTACCCGGTCACTATACTCCTTCATCTCGGAAAAACGGATAATCCGGTGATCACCCTTTTCATCGCACCAGACCAGCGCCACCCGGTCCGGAGTCTCCTCCGCAATTTGATCCACCACATCATAGGCAAAGTTAAATTGAGGAGGTACATTAATCTTAAAATTACGTACGAACTCTTCGTACGAATGGAAATCGCCCTCGACAAACTTTTTTAACATAAAGCACCCTACCTCTCTTTAATAGACTACGTTTGGTACAGTTTCCTTTTAACCATCCTCGGGGTTTATAAGAAGTTTATAAGATAATTATCTAATTTCTTTCCGTATTCCATATTTCCGTACTAAAGCATTAAGGCACTGACAGAATCACTGCTCAGGCAAGCCCCTCGCACAAGAGTAAAAGCTCCCCAACTGAAGGGAAGGGCGTTTTCTTTAAATAATTACCGCCAAGAACTGAGCTTGTTGACCGTTTAAAGCCTTCATCCCATGCTCGATTCCGGAATCGAAATAAATGGCATCCCCCGGGTTAAGGATGATCTCATACCCATCGATCAAGATCTTCATTGACCCAGAGAGCATATAATTAAACTCTTGACCGGGATGGCTATTCAACTCCACCGGACGGTCTTCCGGGTCCGGGTCAACAGTCACTAAAAAAGGCTCCGCTTTTTTCATCATAAAATTATAGGCTAGGCTCTGGTATTTATAAGCTTTCCGCCTTTGTACATAAACTCCCCGCCCTTTTCTCGTCAAAGCATAACTGCGCAGGCGGGGCTCCTCCCCAGTAATCAAAGAGCTAAGCTCCAGTTTGAATTTTTGTGCAAACTTGTATAAAAACCCAACCGGGATATCTTCTGTTCCTTCCTCATAGCTTTGGTATAAATCCAGTGCCACCCCAAGCTCCTGCGCTAACTCTTCCGGCGTCAGACCGGCAATCTCTCGGATCTCGCGAATACGCGCTGCAATCTGTTTAATCGCTTCCCCCATGATTTCTCCTCCTTTCTATATAAAGACTATTATAATACAAAACCGCCTCAACAGTAAATAAAATCTGTTACGAGATCTTAAAAGCTGCCCCTAAAGGCAGCTTTGAGCATTTTTTAGTGAGAAGTTAAGGCGAACTTCAATCTTCTTTTTCTGATAAATAGTTATCAATTTCTGTCAGGAATTGTGTACCGTACTTGGCCAGTTTCTGCTGACCAACCCCCTTCACCAGCAGTAACTCTTCTTCCCGCACCGGCCGGCGCTGGGACATTTCCCGTAAAGTACTATCGGAAAAAATGATATACGGCGGGACATTTTCCCGTTCCGCAATCGCTTTGCGTAAACTTCTTAAGCGCTCAAAAAGCGGATCAGCCTTCTGCACCTCCACCGTAACTTCCTTCATCCTTTTTCCGCGCACCATCCGCTCTTCTTTGAGGACCTGGAGCGCCTTGGGGCGTAGTTTAACAACTGGGTAGCGCAGACCGGTCAAGGCTAAATAATCTTCGGCAATTAACTGGTTAATGAGGTCTTTAATCTCCGGCAGCGAATAGTCTTTCATCACCCCGTAAGTGGAAAGGCGGTCAAAACCCAAACTCCGGAGGCGTTTACTGTTCGCTCCTTTGAGGACGCTGGCCAGAGTGTTCACCCCGTATGCTCCCTGCATCCGGAGGAGACAGGAGAAGATCTTTTGCGCCTCTTCCGTCAGATCGACCAACTCCGCTTGCTCAAGGCAATTACTACAATTGCCGCATTGTTCCGGGGTCTCCTCCTCCCCAAAATATTCCAGGATAAACTGGCGTAGACAGCGGGGGGTATGAGCATAATCAATCATAGTTTGTAGCTTTGCCAGTTCATTTCGCTTCCGCACCGGTGCATAAACCGTCTGGTCGATCAAGTATTTTTGGACCAAAACATCTTGGGGACTATATAAAAGTATACATTCGCTCGGCTCTCCGTCCCGGCCGGCCCGGCCGGCCTCTTGGTAATAGGCTTCCATGTTCTTTGGTAGATTGTAATGAAGCACATAGCGAATGTTTGATTTGTCAATGCCCATCCCAAAGGCGTTAGTCGCCACCATGATTCGGCGGTTATCATGTAAAAATTCTTCTTGAAAGGCTTTCCGTTCCCGGTCGCTTAAACCGGCATGATACTTCGCTACGGCCAGGCCTTGCTTTTCTAAAAAATCATAGAGTTTCTCCACCTCTTTACGCGTAGCGGCATAGATAATTCCAGCTTCATTCGGGTTTTTCTTAATCTGGTTCAAGAGGAAAGCCCGCTTATCGACCTGGCGTTGGACCCCAAAATACAGGTTACTCCGGTCAAATCCGGTAATATAAATCTTCGGGTCATTCAGCGCCAGTAAACAAAGGATATCATCCTGTACTTCCTCGGTGGCCGTCGCCGTAAAAGCCGCCACCACCGGCCGGCGGTCCAAACTTTTAATAAAAGGCCCAATCCGCTGGTAACTGGGTCGAAAATCATGGCCCCATTGCGAAACACAGTGGGCTTCGTCAATCGCCAGGAAAGAAAGGGGAAGCTCCTTTACTAGGGTACGAAAGGGATCGGTCTCTAAACGTTCCGGAGCGATATATAATATTTTATATTCACCGGCTGCTGTTAGGTCTAAACGCTGCTGAACTTCTTTATTCGATAATGAACTATTAATGAAGGAGGCGGGAATCCCCAGGTCTTTTAATGTATCAACCTGATCCTTCATCAAAGAGATCAAAGGAGAAATGATCAGGGTCAGGCCGTCAAAGAGCAATGCCGGGAGCTGAAAACAGATTGATTTCCCGGCACCGGTCGGCATGATCGCAAAGGTATCTTTGCCCTGTAGAATACTTGCGATCACCCGTGCTTGTCCGCCCCGAAACTTCGAGTAGCCATAATACTTCTTCAGTAATCTTTCCGCCTGCTCCAGCATCATTTCTCACCTAGGGTTCCTTTCCGTTCTGCTCTTCTACTTAAAAAAACATCTCGATATCCGTTAATCTTTCGAATAATTCTCTCTGTAACTTGATTTCGCTGGCCCATTCCTAAGAGCCAGCGCTTTTACCCCAGCACGCCGGGGAACATTCTTGCTAGCTTGTTGGCAGCTAAGCTTCATTGAGCCCGCTCGCGCCGTCAGCAGCTCAATTTTCACCTCATGCTTGTTTCACGGATAACTTGACAAGCCTCCACCAAATGTTTATATTTTAAAATAAAATTAAAAAAAAGGAGCGTTTTTATGCCAATCGATCTTCATCTACATACCCAAGCCTCTGACGGCACTTTAACCCCTAAGCCCCTCCTCACTGCGGCCAAAAAGGCCGGTCTCACTGCGGTCTCGATCACCGATCATGATGTCACCACTTCCTTGGCGGAAGCACGCCGCATCGCCGCCGACTTGGGTTTGACCTTTATCCCCGGGGTAGAGGTCTCCGCCAGTTATTCTCCGGATTTGAGCCTCCATATCCTTGGTTACGGGATTGACCCACAAAACCCCGAACTTTGTAAAATTCTACACCAGAACCAAAAGGCCTGGGAACAAAGTGAAGAAGATTCCATTGCCGCCCTAGAAAAGATTAATATTAAAATCGACCGGGAGCAATATAACTACTGGTTGACCCATCCCGAGAAAGGGGGATGGCCGCTTTTAAACACCCTCATCGCGATGGGGCTGGTCCGTGACATCAATGAATATTTCGGCAAATATTTCGGCCAGGGACAACCGGCTTACATCACCATCACCTTTGCCTCTCCACCGGCTGTCATCTCCGCCATTAAAGCCGCCGGCGGTGTGCCGGTGCTCGCTCATCCTGGAGTTTATCAGGAAGAATCCACCAATCTAATCACCAAACCAGGCTTTATCCAAACCTTAATCGACTGGGGGATTGAAGGACTGGAAGCAATCGCCAGCTACCATTCCCCGGAGGAAACCGCTTTCCTCCTCTCCTGTTGCCAGCGCTACAACCTTTTAGTCACCGGCGGCTCCGACTACCATGGTGACTTCGCCGGACGTAAGCTTGGTACGCCGGAAGTAGACGAGCGCTACCTTAAGCCCCTGCTCTCCGCCATCGACCGGGCAAATCGGCATAAATAAACAAGCTAGATCTCCTGCCGACCTTCGAGCGCTTTGCCTAAAGTTACCTCGTCAATATACTCCAAGTCTCCCCCGATCGGCAGCCCTCTAGCCAGCCGGGTCACTTTAATTGCCAGCGGTTTGATGATCCGTGCTAAATATAGAGCGGTCGCTTCCCCCTCCATATTGGGATCACAGGCCAGGATCACTTCCCTAATCTTCCCCGTTTGTAACCTTTCAAGCAGCTTGTTGACGGTCAACTCTTCCGGACCAATCCCTTCCAACGGCGAAAGCGCTCCGTGCAGGACATGGTAAACCCCTTTAAACTCCCTGGTTTTCTCAAGGGCAATAACATCTTTGGGCTCTTCGACTACACAGAGAAGGGTTTGATCCCGACTCGGATCTTGACAAAGCAGGCAGGGAGAATCCTCGGTTAAGTGTCCACAGAGCTCACAGAAGGTTAAACGCTCCTTCGTTTCAATCATCGCCGTCGCCAGTTTAACCACTTGATCACGGGGAGTGGTAAAAAGGTGGAAGGCTAACCGTTGGGCTGTTTTTGGTCCGATTCCCGGTAATTTCGCTAATTCTCTGATCAGGGTTCGCATCGGTTTCGGATAATAATTCATCAGCCATCAACCATTAAAACAGTCCTCCGGGTAACCCGGGGATCTTTAAATTACCGGTAACTTTCGCTAGTTCATTCGCTGATAATTCCTGTGCCTGCTTTACCGCCTCGTTCACGGCTGCCACCAACAGATCTTCCAACATCTCTTTGTCATCCATTACTTCCGGATCAATTACTACTTTTTTAACCTCCAGAGCGCCGCTGATCTCGACTGCCACCGCCCCGCCCCCGGCCGTCGCCGTCACGGTCTTCTCGGTCAATTCATCTTGGACCCGTTTCATCTCAGCTTGCATCTTCTGGATTTGTTTCATGGCTTGTTGCATCTTTGCCATCATGTTTCCTCCTCTTTAATTTCCGTAATTTCTCCCCCGAACAGCTCCAGGGTTTTCCGGACCAATTCCGGACGTTCCGCTTCCCCTTTTTCCACCGCTTCCTCCAGGGTGAAGTGAGGGATAATTTTTTGCCCAGTCACTTCCTGTAAAGCTTCCCGGACCATCTCTGTAC
>JAAYGU010000103.1 GCA_012727535.1 Bacillota bacterium
CAATCACCCCGCTCATACTGTTGCCGGCACGCGGATCAACCAATAAGATAACCTCCGCGGAAAAGGGGCCCACATTGAGGAGGCGTCCAGCGACCCCTTGTTCGGTAATTACCGGCATATTCCGGGTGAATCCATGGTTCTTCCCTTTATCAATAATAAATGTGGCATTTTGGTTGCTTGGATTTCTGGCAATCACCTCGGTTGGAACCAGTTCCAGTTCGGAGCTTACTTTGAACTGCAACATCTCCCGCAGGCGTTCATTCTCCGCTCTCAGCTGCTCCAACTGGGAGAGTTCAGCCGTCAGTCTGGATAAATTCTTTTGCAATTCGTCATTTTCCCGGTGTAAACTCGCAAGCTCAGTTAGTGTTTCCCAGGTTTCAGCCACAAAACTGGTAATATAATAAAACGCTTTTTGGAAAGGATATAGAATCATCCGAAAAATTTTTTCCGCCCAGATTCCCTTCTCATTCTCCTGTGAAGAGTAGAACATTAATCCGGTAATTACTAGGAAAAAAAGTGCTAAAACAACGAGTATCACTTTTTTGTGGGCAATAGGTTGTAACACTATGACCCGCCCCTTTACAAAGCTTTCTTAGCTTCCACGCTTACTGGAAATTAAGACTTTGCTCAAATCATCGAGCGCTTCTAAAGCCATCCCTGTTCCCCTGGCCACGCAGGTCAAAGGATCTTCTGCCACTTGCACCGGCATTTCTGTCTCCTCCGCCAGTAACCGGTCTAAACCACGCAGCAATGATCCTCCTCCGGACATCACAATCCCCCGTTCCAAAATATCGGCGGCTAATTCCGGCGGCGTCTTCTCGAGCGTCATTTTAACCGCTTCCAGAATCGACATTACCGGTTCGGAGAGCGCCTCCATCACTTCGCGAGAAGAAAGGTTGATCACTTTAGGTAACCCGGTAACCAGGTCTCTCCCCTTCACCTCTACAAACTCTTCCTTCTCTTCCGGGTAAGCCGAACCGATCTTCCGCTTAATCTCTTCCGCGGTCTGTTCTCCCACCATCAGATTGTAGTTCCTCTTGATATACTGAATAATCGCCTCATTCATCTCATCTCCGGCCACCCGAATCGACCGACTGGTCACAATCCCGCCCAAGGAGAGGACGGCTACTTCCGTCGTTCCCCCACCAATATCAACGATCAAATTCCCGGTCGGTTCCTGAATCGGAAGACCGGCACCCAACGCCGCCGCCATTGGTTCTTCAATTAGAAATACCTCGCGGGCACCGGCTTCCCGCGCCGCATCCATCACGGCCCGTTTCTCCACCTCGGTTACTCCGGAGGGAACCCCAACCACGACCCGAGGGGCAAAAAGGCTCCGGCGGCCAGCTTTTTTAATATAGTACTGAAGCATCTTCTCTGTTACTTCGAAATCGGCAATCACCCCATCTTTCATGGGGCGAACCGCAATAATATTACCGGGAGTCCGACCGACCATCTTTTTCGCTTCGCTACCAACCGCAATAATCTGCTCCGAATCACGGTCAAAAGCGACCACCGTCGGCTCTTGTAAAGCGACCCCTTGTTTATTAATAAAGACTAGCGTATTGGCTGTCCCTAAATCAATTCCCATATCGCGAGAAAATCTTCCTAGTAAACGTTTGAGCATCAATTATTCCCTCCGGTCTCGTGAATATTAAGGTCATCGGTTCAATAGTACTGAAATGAAGGACTCGCCTAATTAGCCACAGTATTGGATTGGGGCATCTCCTCCTAAAGCATTCCTTCTTCCTTCAAACTAAAGTACTGATTATTACCAATAATTACGTGATCAAGGATCGGGATCCCGATTAGTTCCCCACTCTCTTTTAGCCTCCGGGTTAATTGCAAATCTTCTTTGCTGGGCCGCGGGTCTCCGCTCGGATGATTGTGCGCCAGGATCAAAGAGGCGCTGCTCTGCCTGAGCGCCGCCTTAAAAACCTCACGGGGATGGACCAAGGAGGCATCTAAAGTACCAATCGTTATTGTTTCCGCGGAAAGTAGCCGGTTTTTGGTGTTAAGATGGAGTACTAAAAAGTTCTCCTGATCCAAAAAGCGTAACCGCGGCATCAGAAACCGGGCTACCTCCTGCGGTGAAGAAAAGGCATCCTCCAGCGTGAACTCGGAAGTATGCAACCTTTTTCCTAACTCAAACGCCGCCAGTAATTGAATGGCTTTGCTCTTCCCCATCCCCCTGATCTGCGACAACTCGCTGATACTCGCCGCCGCCAGCCGTTGCAAGGTTTGATACTTGGCCAACAAAAGATTGGCCATTGCTAACACTGAAAGATCAGCAGTACCAGTCCGCAGAATAATCGCCATTAATTCGGCATTGGATAAATTATGGGCACCATATTTCTCCAAGCGTTCTCTGGGGCGTTCCTGTGCGGGAAGATTTTTGATTGAGGGTCCGGCCATCGGTCTTCACCTCCGGTAAGTTCAAACCATACTCCTTTAAAAGAAGAGCTAACCGGGCGAGGGGTAAACCCATTACATTATAAAAACAGCCTTCGATCCGATCAACCAAGATCGCACCTACCCCTTGAATCCCGTATGCTCCTGCTTTATCCATCGGTTCACCGGTCAGCACATAGCCGTCAATCTCCTCGGTGGTCAGGTCACGAAAATGAACCCTGGTCATCTCGTAGGCTACCATACGTTTTCGCGGATGAACAAGGGCAATTCCTGTAAAAACCTGATGCCATCTTCCCGCTAATTTTCTTAACATTTTCCTTGCTTCTTCTGGATCAGCTGGTTTGCCTAAATATTCCCCATCCATCACCACGATGGTATCAGCGCCGATAATCAGTGGTTCCGGCGCTGACCGGTTAAATAAGCTCCGGTCAACCGCTTCCGCTTTACCCTGAGCCAACCGCATCACCAACTCGTCCGGGGTGGAGTGCTCAAGCTCCATTTCTTCTTCAAAAGAACTGACGATCACTTCAAAATTCAGCCCCAACATCCGTAAGAGTTGGTGCCGGCGTGGGGAAGCAGAAGCAAGGATTAACTGGTAGATCGGGGCCACCTCCGACTATTCAAAAACTGGAACGCTCAGGAACTGCCTTCCCGAGCAGATCGTCTTCCCACCGCAGACCATTCTCCTAAAACACGGTAATAAAGGAAGACCGTTAATAGTATTTCTTCTAGATTGCCTCTCTTTCCTGCTTATTTTCTCCTTTAATGGTCTTCATCGGGCATTTTTCTACACAAAGACCACAATCCGTACAGAGCTGCGGATCAATCGATGCCAGGTTATCCTCCATCGTAATCGCGTCGACCGGACATTGTTTGGCGCAAATCCCACAACCAATACAACCGACTTTACATATCTTCCGGGCCTGAGCCCCTTTATCATGACTCATGCAGAGCACGGTCACCTTTTATCCGACCGGCCATAAGGTAATCAGTTGACGGGGACAAGCTTTAACAC
>JAAYGU010000007.1 GCA_012727535.1 Bacillota bacterium
AGCGCCCGTAGCTCAGAGGATAGAGCACTGGCCTCCGGAGCCAGGTGCACAGGTTCGATTCCTGTCGGGCGCACCATCTTAAGAGAATTAAAGCGCCGCGAGTTTCAAAGCGTCGCTTTTTGGTTTTGCTGTTCGCTCATTAGTGTCGACTTCCGCGCGCGAACGAACTAAAAGTCTGCTGATGCGGTATCTTTTCGGGAGCATAAAACGGCGGGGCTCTACCCGTCGTTTTGTTTATAGGATTCGGAATTTGTTGGATGTTGGCCAGTTAAACAGGAAACCATTCGCGGAGAAGACTAGCCAAAGACTACCCCCACCAACCACATGGAAATCTGCGGGACAAACGTTACGAGTAGTAAAGCACCAACCATTACTGCGTACATTGGTAATATACGTACCGAAGTGCGTTCGATCGGTGTTTTCCCGATGGCGCAACCAACGAAGAGTGCGCTGCCTACCGGCGGAGTACACAACCCAACCGCCAAGTTGAAGATGAGCATCACTCCGAAGTGAATCGGGTTCATTCCCACGACCGGACTGGTGACCACCGGTAACAAAATCGGTGTCATGATCAGGATTAGTGGCGCCATGTCCATAAAGCAACCCAGGAACAATAAAAGGGCGTTGATAATCAATAGTAAGAGGTATTTATTATCGGTGATACTGATCAATGCGCTAGTAAGGGCGTCCGGGATCCGGAGGAGGGTCATCATGTAAGCGAAAGACTTTGCGGCTGCAATTAAGGTCAGAACGATCGCCAGTGTTTTGAGGCTGTTTTTCAGCACTCGACCCAGGCTTTTAAAGGGTGCAGAGCGTAAGACGATATAAGTGAGGAGAAAAGTATAAACACAGGCGACCGCTGCCGACTCGGTAACAGTAAAGACTCCTAGGGCCACACCGCCCATGATGATCACCAGGGTCAACATCGGGAAAAAGGCATTGACGACGATGGGCAGCCATTCCCCCTTTGGGATCGGTTCACAGCGGGGAAATTTGTAGCGAGTAGACATAAAGTAACATAATCCCATCAAGGAGAAACCAAGGAGCATTCCAGGGACAACGCCGGCGATCAGGAGTTCGGCGATCTGACCGCCGATCCCAGCGGCCAACGCATAAATGACCATGTTATGACTGGGCGGAATCAAAACCCCTTGACAAGAACTGATTACTGTCAAACCGACCGCGAAATCCTCATCATAGCCTTGCTTCTTCATCATCGGTATGACCACCGCTCCCAGGCTGGAGACATCTGCAACGGCTGAGCCGGAGATCCCGCCGAAAAACATCGAGTCCAAACAGTTGACATAAGCCAAACCGCCCCGGAAGCGTCCTACCAGTAGGTTGGCGAAGTCGACGATTTTATTGGAGATGTTACCTTCAGCCATAATCTCCCCCATCACGATAAAGAAGGGAATCGCCAGGAGGGTGAAGTTATCAATCCCTTTGACCATCTGCTGGACCAAAGTGGCTAATCCCTGGTCGTAGATTAGAGCGCTAAAAACTGTGGAAAGAAATAAAGAAAAGGCGACCGGAATCCGTAAGAGAATCATAATAACTAAACTGCTTAGTAAGACGATAGTGGCTAAGGTACTAGTAGCCATTATTCCGCTCCTCCTTTCGTTGTTTGATCTTTTTTGTTGACATGGAGCACTTCCAATTCAGGTTCCTTTTCGGAGTATAAAAGATGGTCCTCGTTGAGTACTCCCAGTAAGTAAAGGAGGGAGTCGTACATAATGATGGCACCAGCGAGCGGTAAGGAAATGTACTGGACGGAACGGGGTAAACCGGTGGCTGACATCTTAAACCGTCCGAGTTGGGCACAGAGGCGCCAACCATGGACCAGCATGATGTATCCAACAACCATGGTCGAAAGGTAGGCAAGAATATCCAATGCCTTACGCATCTTTCCCCCTTTCGGGAAGCGTTGGTAGATTACGCCGATCCCGATATGCAGCTGATCACGGACCCCCATTGCGCAAGCGATAAAGGCAAAAAGGGCGACTAAGGTGCGCGGGACTTCTTCGGCCCAGATAATTCCGGTGTTTAAGACAAAGCGGTAATAGACCGTCATACAGACGATGGTGATCATGGCGGCCAAGGCTAGTTGGGCGATGATCAGCAGGATTTTATGGATAATGGTATCGATGGTGCGTAACACTCGGGCCAGTGTTGGCATGGGTACCGTCACCTCGCAATTCTCGTTATCATATCTACTATGGTTTTAACCACCGACGATAACTTGCTCACTTTTAAAAAAATGACAGAGTTACTCCGGGAAGAAGGAGACCATCCGGGGTTGCCAAGAGATTCTAAAAGAGATTGATCCTTCCTTAAATATCTTTAAGTTCATTCTGAATGTGGAGCGATCAAAGATTGTGCCTCATCATTCGATCATGACAGAAAGGTTCTCTAATCTGAAAAAGGGAGGGAATCCGGGAGGATTCCCTCTCTTGTGCTGGCTGAAGTGAAGAAACGTTTAGAAGAGTCTTCCGATCGAGTTAATCGCGTTGATCGTGTCCTGGTAGGGTTTGCCAAACTCCTCATACAACGGGGCCATGGCATCTCGGTACAGCTGTTGTTCCTCAGGGGTCAGTTCCACGACGATGGTGCCGTCAGCCCGTACAGCGGCTTCCGAATTTTTCTCCATCTTTGCCCACTCGGCGATCTCAAATTCCTGAGTGGCTTTGGCGCATTCTTTAATAATCTTCAGCTCTTCAGCAGTGACCCCGGCCTTTTTCAACGCTAATTCGGAAGCAAGCAGAATCTCCGGCACCCTGATATGATGGTCAAGAATGTAGTAAGGGGCAGCTTTGTAGTCGCCTTTCGTATGGTAGGTGGGCCAATTGTTCTCAGCACCGTCAATGACACCCGACATAATATTGGCGTAAATATCATTGGGGCCGATCCCGGTTACTGGAGTAGCCCCCAAGAGTTCAATCATCCGGCACATCATCTTATTGTCCATCACCCGGATCTTAAGGCCGACAAAATCTTTAGGTGTCCTAGCGCTCTTGGTGAGATAGAAGCAACGGCTACCCGCATCATACCAGCAAAGCCCGATTAATCCGGAGCCGGAGGCCTGGACTTTATCCAGCATATCCTGGCCAACGCGCCCGTTGAGGACCGCCCACATATGTTCGCTGCTCTTTTAGAGGTAGGGCAATTGCACAGCGTTGAGTTCAGGCTCATAGTCGGCGACTGGAGCAGCCGATACCCGGGCAAAACCAAGTTCCCCCATGACCATTGCTTCAATAGCTTCCGGTTCGGAGCCATATAAAGTTCCGCCATAGTAAACCTCGATCTCAATGCGTCCATTGGTTTTCTCCTTAACCAGCCGGGCGAATTCCAGGTCCGCCAGAGTCGTCGGGTAACCGGCAATATGGACCTCGCTCAATCTGAGTTTGATTGGTGCCGCGATTATGGTACCGGTTAGCGACACAAGGATTATGAGCACAAGAATTGCGGTTAACACCTTTCTCATGAAAAATCCTCCTTTGGGTAATTATTTTATTTTTTTTCTGCTTCTGCAGTAAAAAATGGAAGGTTAAGGAAAAGAGAGATAAATAACGCGTTACAAAGATGAATATAGATAGCGGATTAAAGTAGCAACAAAATATTACAGTTAAATATATTTTAGGATCCTTCTGTTTATAACAAAAAAGAGGAGCCAAATTGGCTCCTCTTTGGTCAAGCTTGCGATGGGTTTAAAAGCCGAAAAGGCTTAATACCATCAGGTTGTAAGAGCGTAGGAGTTACATCCGATATTAGCCGGATAGCTAGATTTTTTTTAATAAGGTAGTTTGGAGGCTTTAATCTATCTGGCCAGCCACCCGCCGTCGACGGCAACCGTATAACCGTTAACGTAGTCCGAGGCTTTGGAAGCTAAGAAGACCACCGGACCCGCCAGATCAGCGGGGGTTCCCCAACGTCCGGCCGGGATACGGTCAAGAATCTCTTTACTTCTGACCTCATCAGCCCTGAGCGGAGCGGTGTTATTGGTTGCCATATAACCCGGGGCAATGGCGTTGACATTGATATTATGTTTTGCCCATTCGTTCGCCAACAACCTGGTAATCCCCATTACCCCACTTTTACTGGCGGTATAAGACGGGACACGGATTCCACCCTGGAAGGAAAGCATGGAAGCGATGTTAATGATTTTACCGCCTGAGCCCTGTTTGATAAATTGCCGGGCGGCGGCCTGACAGAAGAAGAAGACGGTCTTTAGATTGAGGTTGATCACATCGTCCCAATCTTTTACCGAAAAATTAATGGCGTCCTCCCGACGGATAATGCCAGCATTATTCACGAGAATATCGATACGGCCGAAGGCTTGGACTGCTTTCTCAATAATCCCGTCGATTGGTTCGATCGTTAAGAGATCGGCTACAATCCCTAAAAACTTTCCGCCCAGTGCTTCGATCTGCTCTTGGGTCTCCGCCATCTCAACATAGTCAACGCCAACAATGGTCGCGCCGGCCTTTGCCAACCCCAGCGCCATTCCTTGTCCCAGACCGGTACTGGCACCGGTGACAATGGCGACTTTACCTTCTAAAGAAAATAGATCCATCGACATTATTTCTCCCTCCTTGTTAATCTCCTTCACGACTCGTTGTTTTACCTGAGTGGTGCTGATTATTTTAGATCGGTCGTTTTTACATGATCCATATCGGAAAAGACTTGATTCTCACCGGCCATACCCCAAATGAAGGTATAGTTGGTGGTACCGCACCCACAGTGAATTGACCAACTGGGGGAGATGATTGCATCCTCGTTTTTCATCACGACGTGCCTGGTCTCTTGGGGCTCACCCATGAAATGGAAGACAATCGCATCTTCCGGCAGGTTAAAGTAGAGATAAACTTCCATTCTGCGGTCATGAGTATGGCAGGGCATCGAATTCCAAACGCTGCCTGGTTCTAAAATGGTCATCCCCATCACCAACTGGCAGGTCTTTATCCCGTCGGGATGGAAATACTTGTAGATGGTCCGCTCGTTCGACTCCAGGTTGGAGCCCAGACGCTGCGGCTCGGCCTTATTAATGTCAACCTTTTCCGTCGGATAGGTTTTGTGGGCCGGAGTACTGTTGAAATAGAATTTGGCCGGAGTCTTTGGATCAGCACTGGCAAAGACGATTTCTTTGGAACCCATCCCAATGTAGAGGCCGTCTTTGTTCTCGAGGGTATACTCTGTTCCATCAACTGTAACGGTCCCCTTGGCTCCGATGTTGATGATCCCAATTTCGCGGCGTTGGAGAAAATAGTCGGCGCGGATTTCTTCACCGGCTTCCAATTTGATCGGCTCTTCCAGAGGAACAACACTGCCGACGATGACCCGATCAACGTGGGTGTAGATCGTTTTTACCTCACCGGGAGCAAAAAGATCCTGGATTAAAAACTCCTCACGCAGCCTTTCAGTAGTATAATGTTTGACATCCACTGGGTTAGAAGCATTTCTTACTTCCATAATGAAACCTCCTTAGTTTAATATTGTTTTTGAGATTTATGGAAATGTTATTGTACAAATTTAAAGGACCGTAATTCATATATATGAATTACTTTTCATTACAATGTGTAAAAAAATGATTTAGTTCTGCCCACGGTGCACCCACTTATGTAGGTACTTTAAATCGTCCACTAGGTTATCTACCAATAAAACCCAAGCGAATTGAGATATTGGTTGCTCCATGCTGTACCGCTTTTATTAAGGACTCAAGGTTGGTTTTGATCCGAATCGCATCCCCGGTAATGCCCAGAGCCGCACAGACTCTTTTGTTATGATTAAAAATCGGAGCCGCGAGACAGACGGTCCCCATAAATACTTCTTCGTCATCGATGGCATAACCCTGTTCTCTAACTTTTTGGAGCTCAGCTAAGATTTGGTCGGGCTCCACAATAGTGTTTTTAGTAAAGCGGGGAAAATCAATTCTTTTTAAGATGTGCGCAATGACCTCTTCGGGTTGATAAGCAAACAAGACTTTACCAGCCGCCGGGGCGTGTAACGGCAATTTCAAACTTATTTCTGCCCGGGTGGTTGTACTTAAACCTTCGATGATTTCTAAGAAAGACAAGCTGTCTTCGAAAAGGATCCCCAATTGACTGGTTTCGCGTGTATTGCGAGTTAACTCTCGCATAAACGGTATGGCGGCTTCACGTAATTCGCGAATACTCTCAACGTGATTGCCGAGTTGGAATAGCTTCATTCCTAGTTGATAATGTTTGGATACAATATCACGTTCGATCAGACCGTACTTTTCTAGTGTCTTCAGAATGTTAAAGGCTGTTCCGTTTGGAATATTAAGTGCGGAGGCGATCTGTGAAAAGTTCGGTTTTTCTTTAGTCTCCATCAGGTAATCAAGGATGAAAATAGCCCGTTCCAGTGTGGTGACTCTTTCGTTACGTTGTTTATCCTGTATATTATTCATCAGTTAGGCGCTCACTTTTCATATATACAAAAATTTTATCATTACAATTATATCCTTTTTGCTTATTTCAAGTCAAGGATTTTAACAATAAAGAAGAACAAGGGCTGGGCTTTGCCGGAGGACAAGCGTGAAAGGGATCTGGCGGAGGATGACGAAGATCTGGTGGGTAATTGTGTAATCGCGAGAGAAACTAAACGAGCGTGCAGTCGGATGGAGGGATGAAGATGCCAGGGGAAGAGGCGAAGAAGCGGATTGAGGAATTACGGAACGAACTTAACTATCATAATTATCGATATTATGTCCTAGACCAACCGGAGATCAGCGATGCCGAGTATGATCGGCTTTATCAAGAATTGGTAGCTTTGGAGGAAAAGCATCCGGAGTTGATTACCGCTGACAGTCCGACCCAGCGGGTGGGTGCCGCTCCAGCAGCCGGTTTCCAGTCGGTAGAACACCGAGTCCCGCTGCTCTCTTTGAATAATGCCTTCAACGAACAGGATTTACGCGAGTTTGACCGGCGGATTCAACGTCTCACTGGAGAAGGGCAACCGGAATATGTAGCGGAGTTGAAGATCGACGGGTTAACCGTTGCCCTTACTTATCAGGATGGGGTTTTCGTTCAAGGGGCAACGCGGGGCGACGGGATTAGAGGGGAAGAGATCTCGGCGAATATCAAGACGATCCGCACAGTTCCCTTGCGTTTGCGCCGGGCACCCTCCGGTTTGCTCCTGATTAGGGGCGAAGTCTTCATGCAAAAGCAAGATTTTGCGGAGTTGAACCAGGAGCGGGAGGCCAGCGGCGAATTATTATTTGCCAATCCTCGGAATGCGGCAGCCGGTTCCCTCCGGCAGTTGGATCCGAAGGTCACTGCAGCCCGCCGTTTGGACGCCTTTTTTTATGATATATTATGGTGGGAAGAGAACGAAAGAGAGGGCCCGGCGACGCAGTGGGAAGCCCTGCAGTTGCTGAAAGAATGGGGGCTAAAAACCAATCCCTTGTCGCAATTTTGTGCTTCGATCGAAGAAGTGATCGCTTTTTGCCAACAGTGGCAGGAGAAGCGGTTTACGCTTCCTTATGAGATTGATGGGATTGTGATCAAATTAAATTCATTGCTCTTGCAAGCCCAGACCGGTTTTACCGCCAAGGCGCCCCGCGCAAAGATCGCGTTTAAGTTTCCCGCGGAAGAAGTGGAGACCAAAGTCCGGGATATTATCATTAGCGTCGGCCGGACTGGAGCTTTAACGCCGCTGGCTTTACTGGAACCAGTGCGGGTGGCCGGCTCGACGGTCAGCCGGGCCACTCTTCATAATGAGGACTTTATTCGGGAAAAGGGGATCCGGATTGGGGATCCGGTCTTGATCAGGAAAGCCGGTGACGTGATTCCGGAAGTGGTCCGCGTGGTCACGGAGCGGCGCACCGGCAAAGAACGGGAGTTCGTGATGCCGGAGTCCTGCCCGGTCTGCGGTTCCTCGGTTTACCGGGAGCCGGGAGAGGCAGTCGTTCGCTGTCAGGGTTCTTCCTGTCCGGCGCAGTTAAGAGAGTTACTACTTCATTTTGCCTCCCGGGAGGCGATGAATATCGAAGGATTGGGCCCTGCCATCATTAACCTATTAATGGAGAAGGGCTTGGTCAGTGATCCGGCGGATCTTTACCGCTTAACCTATGAGAACCTGATTGAGCTGGAACGTTTCGGGGATAAATCGGCCCGTAATCTCCTCGCCGCGCTGGAGCGGAGTAAAGAAACTCCCCTCCCCCGCCTCCTTTATGCTTTGGGCATTCGGCATGTCGGAGCGGAAGTCGCCAGGAAGCTGGCGGAACATTTCCGCAGCTTGGACCGGATTTTAACAGCGACGTTGGAAGAATTGTTGGCTGTGCCGGAGGTGGGGGCGACGATCGCCGAGAGTGTGCAGCGTTATGCCCGGGAAGAGCGCAACCGAAAACTGGTGGAGAGATTAAGGGCTGTGGGGTTGAATTTTACTCTGGACGAGGTAGAGGAGGACCGGCCGTTGCCGTTGGCGGGGGAGACTTTTGTGCTGACCGGAACCCTGGAGTCCATGACCCGGAGCGCCGCAGAAGAAGAATTACGGAAGCTGGGCGCGAAGACGACTTCCTCGGTCAGCCGGAAGACTAGTTATCTTGTGGTCGGGGCCGAACCCGGTTCCAAGTACCAAAAAGCCTTGGACCTGGGGGTAAAGATCCTTTCTGAAGCGGAGTTTCTTCAGCTCTTAGAAGAGACTAAGAGAAGCACTGATTAGGGAGGCGATTCTCAGCAAGCTTGGAGATGAAGGGATGAGATTAAGCAGCTTGATTTATTTGATGGTATATAAAGATTGATTTAGAAGATGGAGGGAGGTAGCCGCAATGTTGGAGAAAAAACAGGCAGCAACTGACCCGAGGCCCAAGGAAGAGCAGGTTGCCGGTTTAGCCGAGGACTTATTGCTGAAGATTGACAATCTGCATACCTATTTCTTCGGGGAGCAGGGTTTGCTGAAAGCGGTCAACGGCGTCTCGCTCGAGCTTCACCCCTCTCAGGTCTTGGGCCTCGTCGGGGAAAGCGGTTGCGGCAAGAGTATAACTGCCCTTTCCATAATGCAGCTTTTACCTCCACCCCACTGGCGAATTCATGCCGGCAAAATTTTATACCGGCGCTTGGGGAACGAAGTCGTAGATCTGGTCGGGTTGGACCCGCAGGGGCCGGAGATGCGGAGTATCCGGGGTAATGAGATCGCCATGGTTTTTCAGGAGCCAATGACTTCATTAAATCCGGTGCTGACCATTGGCGAGCAGATTACGGAGGCGTTGCGGCTGCACCGGAAGGTACCTAAGAAAGAGGCCATGGAAATGGCGATTGAGCTGATGGCTAAGGTCGGGATCGCCAATCCAATTGAGCGGCTTAAAGAATACCCCCATCATTTAAGCGGTGGAATGAGACAACGGGCGATGATTGCCATGGCGCTGTCCTGTCATCCCCGTTTATTGATTGCCGATGAACCGACGACGGCTTTGGACGTGACGATTCAAGCCCAGATTCTGCAACTAATGCAAGCGTTACAGCGTGAATACCAGATGGCAATTATGTTGATCACCCATGATCTGGGGGTGGTTACGCAGCTCTGTGATGAAGTGGTCGTGATGTATTTAGGGAAAATAGTGGAGCGCGGTTCGGTGCGTCAGATTCTCAAAGAATCCTTACACCCTTATACGATTGGTTTGGTCCGTTCGATTCCGGTGATTGGGCTGCGGACCCAAAGCCGGTTAACGCCGATTCCGGGTTCGGTCCCGAACCCGTATGCCCCTTTGCCGGGTTGTGAGTTTCAGGAACGCTGCCCACAGCGAATGAGTAAATGTAATGAGGACCCTCCGCTGGTGATGGAGAATGGGCATCAGGTGAGGTGTTGGCTCTATGGCAACTGACGAGCGCAAGAAGCAAGAAGAGAGGCCGGTTCTGCTAGAAGTTAGAGATCTCCACAAACTCTATCCCATCCAAAGAGGGGTTCCCAAGCGGACAGTCGGTTATGTCCGGGCGGTTGATGGGGTCAGTTTTCAGGTGAACACCGGCGAGACTCTCGGCCTGGTTGGGGAGAGCGGTTGCGGGAAGACGACCACCGGGCGGTGTATCGTCCAGCTCGAGATTCCGACGAAGGGTGAGTTGATCTTTAATAAAGACGGTCAGCAGGTTATGATCAATCAGCGAACGATCAAATCCCTCCGCCGCGATCTCCAGATGATCTTCCAGGATCCCTTTTCTTCCTTAAACCCGCGGATGACGGTGTAGAGAATCATCGCCGAACCCTTAACGACGCACGGGATGAAGAATAAGAGTGAGATTAAAGACCGGGTTGTCGCTTTACTGGAGGCGGTAGGAATGGCGGTCGAACATCTACCGCGCTTTCCCCATGAATTCAGTGGCGGGCAGCGGCAAAGAATCGGGATCGCCCGCGCATTGGCGGTCAACCCTAAACTGGTGATCTGTGACGAACCAGTGTCGGCGTTGGATGTTTCCGTCCAGGCGCAGGTGATTAACCTCCTCCAAGACCTACAAGCACAATTTGGCCTCACTTACCTTTTTATCGCCCACGATCTGAGTGTGGTTTATCATATTTGTGACCGGGTCGCCGTAATGTATTTGGGGAGAATCGTTGAAATGACAGAGGTCGATGAGCTTTATGCCCATCCGAAACACCCATATACCGAGGCGCTGTTTTCGGCGATCCCCCTTCCCGATCCTGATCAGCAATTGGAACAGATTGTTCTGGAAGGGGATGTTCCCAGTCCTTCCAATCCGCCCCCAGGGTGTAATTTCCATCCCCGTTGCCGGTATGCCCAGGCCATCTGCCGCGAACAACAGCCTGCGTTAAGGCCGGTGAAGGGTAACAAAGGCCATGTAGCGGCTTGCCATTTTGCGGAAGAGTTAGCGTTAAAAGGGCTTCCTCTTTCCCCCTAAAAAGCGCTGAAAAATACATACTTCTCCGGTTCACGGGTAAGGATAGTAGGTGAAACGGAGGGGATGAAGATGAGTAAGTATCGAAAATGCATCTTGGTTATTTTAGTTCTTACTTTGTTAACCGGATTGCTGATCTCCGGTGCTGGCGCGAACTGGACCTATACTGTTAAACGGGGTGATACTCTCTACTCAATCGCCAGACGGGTAGGGGTAACAGTAGGAACATTACGTAGCTGGAACGGCCTGTGGACCGATTACCTCCGCGTTGGCCAACGGCTCACCATCCCGACGCAACAAACTGCTAGTCCCGCGAGGGCCGGCGGCTCTCGTGCCGGGGTGGACCGTTACATGCTGGCGCGCTTGATCCATGCCGAAGCTGAGGCCGAACCTTATATCGGAAAAGTGGCAGTCGGAGCGGTAGTTTTGAACCGGATCGAAAACCCTAAGTTCCCCAATACCTTGGCCGGAGTGATGTATCAGCCCCTGGCCTTTGAATCGGTGGCCAACGGGCGGGTTTACACTAACCCCAATCGGGATTCGATCCGGGCGGCCGGCGATGCGATTAACGGCTGGGATCCGACGGGGGGCTGTCTCTTTTTCTTTAATCCGGCGAAGACCTCCAACCGGTTTATCTGGTCAAGAAGAATCATAACCCGGATTGGGAAGCATGTCTTCTCGTTGTAAAATGGGGGTGAGCACAGAATGAACTGGATTAGTGTGGCGGTCCGGGCGGTGCTCGGATTCGCTGTTTTATTCCTGCTCGGTTATCTTCTCCCTGGTTTTTCGGGATTTACCTTAACCCATTTATTAATAACCGGGAACTTGTTGGGCTTTTTGAGCACGATGGCAGAGATGGCCTTTCTCGCCGATGATTCGCGGAAAGAAAGCACCCTATTGTTGGCAACTTCCGCGGCGACGATCTACCTCTATTCCTTGCTTTTCGTCGGGCAACGTCCGCCGCTAGTCGGGACATTGCTGGCCGCGGGGTTAATTACCGTCTTCAGTTATGTTGTCGAAAAAAGATTTTTGGAGACAGAGTTGGAGACAGAAACTGTACACCCTGAAGCGCCTCCGGCCGAGCAATCTCCAGAAGAGAATCACGGATAAATTTATGCCGTCCTTTCATTGACGTTTCAATTCTCTCATGTTATAAAATTCCAGTTGATCCCGGACTGTTTTTACAGTAAAATAACAGGGCAGAAACAAATTAAGATTAACGCTCTGGGGTATTCGACTGCTTTAATTTTTGAACCTACAGATGAACAACGGGAGACCTATATTAAACGGTGGATATCGGGCCTCCAAAGTGTAGAGGAGGATAGAAACCTTTATGCGGTCACCCACCTATCGGCGGGATAGGTGTCAAAAATAAAGTGACGGTATCCTGGTTCGATTGGGTATGTATACCAAGCTCTTTAAGCTTAATTTGCTTCAAAGTCCCGCTGAGGTGGATTCCACCTTAAGCGGGACTTTTTCTTTTTTTGCCAGACTAGTGGGCAGAATTTAATTGTTGTTTTTCCTAACATTTGTTTGGACAAAAAAGGGATTGGGGTCTTAATTGCCAATTACTATAGTAATTATTAAGAAGCTTATCTCGTTAAACGGAGGTTGTGGCCATGGCGCGTATACGCTGTTTGCACTTGGCCGATCTTCATCTTGGCTGGACACCCAGCCAGTTGGGTGGCCGGGAGGAAGAACGCCAACGGGAGCGCGATCAGTTACTGAAAAGAGCGGTAGATTTAGCCCTTACTCCTACTTCCGGGATCCGGCTGGTGATTATTGCCGGCGACCTTTTTGAAACCCACCGGCCAGGAACGGAATTAGTTGAAGCGGTCCTCCGGGAACTGCGCCGTTTAGAACAGGCGAATATTCCGGTGATTACTGTCCCTGGAAATCATGATGAAATTACCTACCATGACTCGGTTTACCGGCAACGCCGCAATGACTGGCCTGGGTTCCTAGTGACCAATCCGATGCCGGAAAAAGTTGCCACTTTGAGCCTTGAAGATACCCCTTGTCATCTCTATGCGATGGCCTATACCGGCGGTTTGACCAAAGCGACGGAGCTATTGCGCGAATTTCCTCCGCCGACGGAATCCGGTGTCCATTTGGGCGTTTTTCACGGCTCACTGGACTGGGAGGCGGGGGAAAGAAGTATGCCCCTTTCTTCCCAGGGTCTGGCGGCTGCTGGTTATGATTATGTCGCCCTGGGCCATCTTCACCGCTATCAGGAGAAGACGGTGAACCGGACTTTAATGGTTTATCCAGGCGCGGTGGAAGGAAAAACCTTCACCGATCCGGGAACAGGTTTTTTTACCGTGGTCGAGCTGGGGGACGGCTTCCCAGTGGTCGAACAGGTTCCGGCCGCGGTCCGCGCTTACCGGCAAGTGAAGATTGACGTTTCAGGAATGGAGACAGAAGCGGATTTAGGCAAAGAGTTGGAAAAAGTAGCCGATCCCGAGGCTTTGGTGCAAATCCGCCTGGTTGGCGTCTTTTCCTTCCTCCCTAACTTAGCAAAGCTAACCGCTGGGATGCGGGAGGGTTTTTATCATCTGGAGATTTGTGATGATACGGAACATTTCAACCTGGAGACGCTGAAAGGATGGGCTACCGAACCCACTCTCCGCGGGGCTTTTCTCCGCCGGATGCTTCAGCGTTTAGAGGCGGCAGCCGATCAACGGGAGCGGAAAATCGCTTACCTGGCCTTGGTTAAGGGCATCTCCGCGTTTACAAAGGGGGAATGATGATGCCGCGGGTTAAAGTGAAAACAGTAACCCTCTCTGGGTTTGGTCCCCACCGGGGAACAGTTAAATATCTTTTTTCTGACCAGCTTAATGTCTGGGTGGCGCCTAATGAAAGCGGTAAATCGACCCTGGTGGCAGGGATTGGGGCGATCATTTTCGGGATCCCGCAGACCACTGATGTGACCGTTTTCGGCCAAGCCCGCTACCGGAACTGGGGGCATCCGCCCGAGTTTGCTGGGGAGCTAATCTGTGAGGTCGACCGGGAGACTTATCGGATCCGGCGGGATTTTGACAGTAACCAAGTTTCTCTAGCGCAACTGACCGGAGAGCAATACCGAGAACTGGTCGGAGGCACCCATAATCCGCGTGCCCAGCGCCGGAACCGCCATTACGAAGAGACGATCAAGTCCTTGTTTGGCCTCAGTTCCCAGGATTTGTTCGAAGCGACCTTTTGCCTGACGCAACCTTTGCCGGAGAAGGAGGAGATTGATGAACAGGTGCAGGGGCTGCTCTCCGGTACGGGAACCGGTTTTCACCTGATTACCGAGAGGTTAGCCGATGAATTGCGGGCGATTACCCGCTTCACCAGAAGGCGGGGGGTAACAGCCAAGGATGCCACTAACCCGCGGGAGTTAGAGGAGCTTGAGGCGCAAATTGCTCAGCTTCAACAGGCGATCATGGATGATCGGGATGTTGTTGACCGGTTGGAAGCAATCCGCCGCGAGTTACAAGAGCAAGAAGGGTTAAGAAAGGAAGAACAGAAAGCTTACCACGAGCAGGATCGGCTCTTAAGACAGTGGGCGGAATGGAAAAGGCTGAGAGAGAGTTATTACTCCGCCCAAAGGTTCTATAGTCAGGTTAGCAAAGCGAAGGAGCAGGCACGGAAGTTAGCAGAGGAGCTTAAGCAGGTTGAACAGGAAAAACAGAGTTATTCCTGGGGGCCGAGTTTACCGGGAGAGACGGGGGAGCTAATTACGGAGTTGCAAGCTCTTCAGGAGCAAAGGACTAAGCTTCTGAAGCGGATTCAAGAACTGGAAGCGCAAATCTCGGCGAGCATTGAGAAAGAGCCGGTGTCGGAGGAAGAGGGAGTAAGTGACCGGCTGGACTGGGGTGTTTTTGGCCCGCATCCGGTTACCGTTTTAAAAAGACTGCGTAGGCAGGCGGAGGAAGCCCTAACCGACTGGGCAAATTTACAGCAAATCCGGGTGGCTGAACAGGAATGCCGGACGACTTTGGACGAGGAGTTTTCCCTATTTAACCAGGAGGACCAAGCGACGCTGGAAGCGGTAAAATCATATCACGACCGCAAAGCCCGGTTGCTCTCTGTGGTTGAGAGTGCGGCTTTGAAACTGAAAAATGCCCAAACCGAACTGCACAAGGCGCAGCGGAGGCGGATTTACCGGCTGGTGACAGCACTGGTGACCGCGGCCGTCACCGGGGGCCTTACGGCCTGGTTTGGGGGAGTATGGGGCTTACCGGCGCTGGTTTTGTCAGTCTTGGGTGGGGCCGGGGTCGGCTATCTTTTGGGGCGTCTCTGCTTTCCAGCCGATACTTTAGCCCTACTTCACCACCGAGTAACCGAAAATGAGCAGCGTTTCGTCCAAGCGCAACAGGAGAATGCCATCTTTGCCCAGAACGTGAAACCCTTTGAAGACCAGTTTTCCGATCCCCCGGGCGCCTGCCGGCGCTGGGAGCAGTTCCGTGCTCAACAGGAAGAATTGTCGGCGAAGATTCAAGAATTTAGCCGTCGAGAACTGGGGGGCTTCCCCGGACCTGCTGAAAACTGTCCATTGGCTGAAGCCGCTTACAGAATGGCTGACCGGTGGACGGAATTACGGGATCTAGCGCAAGCGACGGAGGCAGGTGCCGGCCCGCAAGTACTGGGCGAACTAGTGAGCTGGCTGCAAGAGAGAACTCCCCAGTGGTGGGAACAGCTCACCGCACGGGCTGAAGATTATGAGATAAAAGTTCAAGCAGCAATGGAAGCCCGGGCGAAAAAGCAGGTCAGCACAGAGCACCTGGCGAAAGAGCGCGGCGCTTTGGCCGATTTGGAGGCTAATGAGCAAAGAACGGCCAGCCGGATCAGTGCTCTGCTCGCCGCGGCCAACGGCGACCTCGAGCAGGCGCGGCGCCTCTGGCTGTCCTGGCGGGATCTGGTGTTAAGAACGGATAAATTCTCCGAAGCGCTACGGAATATCTTTGCCACCCAGGAAGTTGACTCTCTAGAAGCATTGGAAGGGAAAAGTGATGATGCTGCTCTACGGGCGCAAGCGGAATATCAAGAATGGCAAAGGTTAATTACCACGCATCCCGGTTTACCAGGGACGGATGAGGTCACCAACCTGCCGAAGATCGAGGAAGATTTCCGCCGGTGACAACAGGAGGTCGGGCGGCGCCAGGAAGTTTTATCCCGGATTGATCAGGAGATTGGGCGGTTAGCTAAGGAGCTGGCGCGGGTTGAGGGGCAAGAGCCGGTTAATATTGCTGTGGCAGAAACTAAATTACAGGAATTGGAAGAACGCCGGGTTGAACTACTGCTGATGAGTGATGCTCTGACCCTTGCTTATCAGGAATTGACGGCGGCGACGAACGACTTTCAGAGTTCTTACCGGGTGCGGTTGGCGGAGAGTGTTTCCCATTATTACCGGAACCTGACCGGCAACAGCCGACGAACCGTAGAGATCAGTGAGGATTTCCGGGTGACGGTCAATGAGGATGGACGCCTTGTTGTTCCGGCCCAACTTAGCCACGGCGCTCGGGATCAACTCTATATTGCCTTGCGCCTGGGGATTGCCCGTTTATTAGCCGAGGAGACAGTTTTACCGTTCATTTTTGATGATCCCTTTCTCAATTGTGATGAGGCACGTTTGGGGAACATCCGGTATTCCCTGGAACAGCTGGCGAAGGAGCGTCAGATTATCCTCTTATCCCACCGTGAGGATTTTTTAACCTGGGGCGAGCAAGTGGAAGTGGTAGGGATTTGAGGGCTTTGCTCCATTTGCTTCATAAGCCGCGGGTCGAATCTGCGGGTTAAGTTGGCGACTATCCGGCAAGGGCGCCCCCGGGTGTTTCTTAAAACAAGTTTTAATTGAAAATTACTGGAAAATACGTTACACTTAGAAAAAATATAACTTGATCGGCGGTCTATTTACTGCCGGGTGTTTTTGATTAAGAAAAACGGAAGAGGTGAAGGAGATGAAAAAAACAATACTTATTTTATTGGTTTGTTTGTTCATCCTGTCGCTACCAACCAGCGCGTGGGGATTCTTTTCTCCTGCGGTCTCTGAAGGACATGGAGTAGTGAACGCTTTAATTGTCAGCGACAGCAACTTTCAAATTGGCGGGGAATACGGTTTCACTAATGAGCTCGCCGTCTTGGCCGTTTTAGGTCCCCAGATGAAGCTTGGTCTAAAATATGAATTAGACCCTTCCCTGGCGATTTTGGCTGGAGTGGCTGATTCATCCCCGTTTATCGGTGTCAATGCGCTTGCTCCGCTCGCGAAGGGCTTTGCCGGTATTGGAGAGGTTGATTTCACTGTTAAGGACAGTAAGATTGTGCTCCTTTATAATCTGGGGCTAAAATTCAATCTTTCACAGAACTTTGATCTCCGTGGTGGGTTACTGGGTGACATCGGGGGCGGCAAGAGTGAACTGTTGTTTGGTCTTGGGGTTGGTTATAAATTTTAAACCATTTTGCGGTCGACCTTTCGGAACTTATTATTGCAGGTAAAAATAAAGGCAGTTTCCGCTTTGGAGACTGTCTTTATTGATCGTTGAAAACAAAGCACAATTAGAACCTGCCTTCTTACGTCACGAGTGGGGTGCGACAAGAGGGATTTTCAAAGCAATGAGCGGTGGAGAGGAGAAATTGAGTTGAACCGAAATACATAAAAAAAGAAAAGGGATTAGGATGCTTAAGCGTGGTGAAAGTAAGCGAAAGTGCTTTAATTGTGAAGAAAGATAAAGAAGGTAAGTGAAATGCGTAAAGCGGAACGGGCGAAAGAGCAATTAAAAAAATACTCTCATTTATTCAGCTGTCCGGTCTGTGGAAGCGACATGACCATGGTCGAGGGTAAAAGCCTGGTCTGTGGTAATCGACACAACTTTGACCTGGCCAAAAGTGGTTATATTAATCTGTTGCAGCGTCCGGTTAAAACCCAGTATGACCGGGAACTGTTAGCCGCGAGAAAGTTGGTTGCTAACAGTGGTTTTTTTACGCCACTGCTCTCAGTGGTCAGCGCTCTACTGCGGGAACGGATCGGCCAAATTACCCAGTCGCCAATGGCGATCTTAGATGCCGGGTGCGGGGAAGGTTCACATCTCTCGGTGCTTATTACTCGTTTAAGGAGAGAAATGGAGATCAGTCCGATTGGGGTGGGTGTTGATCTGGCCAGGGAAGGAATTCAGATGGCGGTCAAAAACGACCCGGATCTGATCTGGTGTGTGGCGGATTTAGCGAAGCTACCTTTGAAAAACGGGCGGTTTGGAGTGGTCTTGAATATTCTTTCCCCGGCCAATTACGGGGAATTTTCGCGGGTCTTAAACGCTGAGGGCGTGCTGCTCAAAGTAGTTCCGGGAAAAAAATATCTTACGGAACTACGGACGGTTTTCTTCGCCGATAATGACCAAAAGACCTATTCGAATGAACGGGTGATCCGTCATTTTGCCAAGCATTTTCAGTTGGTTGCCCAGCAAAAAGTCTTCTCCCGGTTTTCTGTAGAAGAAGAAATGCTGAGGCCGTTGCTGAAAATGACGCCTCTCTCCTGGCATGTGCCAAAGGAAAAAATGGAACAGGTGTTCAGGAAGGGACTAAAGGAGGTAACGGTGGAGTTTGAGGTCCTTGTGGGGCAAAAAACTTGACCAATCGGTTGAAGCAAGCTTTCCTAAAGCATGAAGCCGCCGGGCCCGGGGGATGATGATCAAAGAAGCAAGCCTCAGAAACGTGGTGTTAGGGGCGGGAGGATTGGTTATGCGAATTCTCGAGTATGCGTTGGCGCTGTTCATTAGTTACTTGGTGCTCGGTCTTTTTGTTTTACTCTTCAAACGGCCGGTGCTTGACCGGCTTGTGGATAAATTTGCCAAACGGTTGATGGTTGATCCCTATCCGGAAAATCTGACGGAGATGTTCAATGTCTTTTCCCGGGTAGGCGTGGGCAATGTACTGGAGACCGATATCCGGGGGACCAGCGGCCAACCATTAAAACGGCCGTTTGGTGCGGCGCGTCGGCCTTCTCCTTGGGAACAGCTGATGTTTAACCCGGTGTATTTTACCAAGGAACCCCTGGAGCAGGAGATTAAGATCAGTCAACAGGTGACCATCGGGAAGCGGGCCGCCAAACCGTTAACGATTGATCTGCCTATTATGGTGGGAGGGATGGCTTATGGGATCGGTCTCTCGAAAAAATGCCGGTTAGCATTGGCCGAGGCTACAAGCAAGCTTAACACGGCAACGAATGCGGGGGTTGGTCCGCTTTTGCCGGAAGAGAGAAGAAAGGCGAAGAAACTAATCCTCCAGTATCACCGGGGGACTTGGGGAAAAGATGAAGCTACCCTTCGGCAGGCCGATATGATCGAGATTCAATTGGGGTACGGCGCTTTGGGCTCTGCTCCGGTACACTTGTTGCCCAGTGAAATCAGTCCCGAATTCCGCTCTTATATGGACCTGGAGGCGGACGAGGGTTTGGCTTTAGCCGCCCGGCTGCCGGAGGCCCTAAACGGAACTGCCTTGGCGAATCTGGTTCGCCGGTTAAGGCGCATGACAGATGGCGTGCCGATCGGGGTGAAGCTCGGGGCCACCCATCTGCTCGAGGAAGAACTGGAGATTATTCTCCGGGCCAATCTTGATTTTATCGCGATTGACGGTAGTGAAGCGGGGATCAATTATGGACCGGGGATTTTAGTCGACGATTTTGGCCTTCCTACCTTACCGGCGCTTTGCCGGACGGTTGAATTTCTTAAACGAAAAGGGTTAACAGAGAAGGTTTCATTGATTATCTCCGGGGGGCTATTTACGCCCGGAGATTTTTTGAAAGCACTCGCGTTGGGTGCCGATGCCGTTTATATCGGGACCTCAGCCTTGCTAGCTTTGGCCCACACCCAATTAACCAAGACGATCCCGTGGGAACCACCGACGAACTTGGTCTTTGAGATTGGTCCAGCCAAAGACAGGTTGGCGCAGAAAGTCGGCGCCCGAAGCGTTTACAATTACTTGCGCAGTTGTCAGCTTGAAATGGAACTGGCCCTACGTACTCTGGGCAAAAGCTCACTTACTGAACTCTCCAAAGCGGACCTATGTGCTTTAACCCCGGAAGTCGCCCTCATGACCGGTGTGGAGAATGGGGTTCTACCCCGCCCTTTCTAATAAGTATTTTTCAGGTAGTTGTCTACCATGGTTGCCACTAGGGCAATGAAGTGATGAAATTAACACGAGTGAGCGACGAGAAACATTTTAAAAGGTGGTGGGTGCTGGGGAGGTATTTTCCGGGGATACCACCTTTTACATAAAGGGAGTAATGGGTAAACAGCCAATAAATTAAAGATATAAGATTTATGTAATCTTATGATCAGAGGGACAGGGAGCATAAGTAGTAAGGAGGTTTCATTTAATGAGCAAACGTTTGTGGAGCAGCTCCCGCTGTTTGTTATCCGTTGTATTCTCCTTTTTGCTTTTAGTGATGGTCGGAGCGACTGCGCTGGCAGCGCGGATCTATCGGGTGCAACCCGGGGATACGCTCTACCAGATCGCGCATTATCATGCGCTGACCACGGAGGAACTGGTGAAGGCCAATCAGCTTGCGACCACTCTTCTCCTCCCCGGACAGGCCTTAGTGATTCCGCCGGCAACCCCGCGGGCGGATGAGCAACTCTATACGGTGCAACCCGGCGACAGCCTGTTTCGGATTGGGCAGCGTTTTCAGGCTGATCTTCAGTGGTTACGGGCGCGGAATAAACTTACTTCGGATCTGATTTATCCAGGGCAGATCACCAGAGTACCCAAACCGAAATATGTCTGGAATATTCCCGCTCTCATGGCTAGACACCCCGGGAAAGTTTTTCTCAACGGAACTACTACGGCGAAGCGGGTCGCGTTGACTTTTGACGACGGACCGGATACGGAGTACACGACCAAAATTCTTGATCTCCTGGGTAGTCTAGGGGTGAAGGCCACCTTCTTCCTCAAGGGCAACAATATCCCCGGACAGGAGTGGGTGGTGGCCAGGATGATCCGAGAAGGACATATTGTGGGCAATCACTCCTATAGCCATCCTAATTTACGGAAATACTCGCCGGAAGGAATTATGAGGGAGATTAAAACCACCGAGGAATTGGTCGCGAAGATTACCGGTAAGGAGATGGCCTTGGTACGGCCGCCCTACGGTGAGATGACCGAGGCAGGTTTGGACCGGCTGGTTGGGGCTGGTTATGTAATGATTAATTGGTCGGTTGACTCCCTGGATTGGCGGCTCGGTAGTACGGAACAGATCATGAATCATACTTTACCTCAGATTAAACCGGGCTCGATTATCCTAATGCATTCTGCCAGTGAGGGTGGGCGTGACCTGACTCCGTCAGTGAATGCGACCGAACGCTTGATCTATGCGCTCAGGGAGATGGGGTATGAGATTGTGCCGTTGACTGAATTGCTTCCGGTGTGGGCGTATAAATAAAAGACCGCATTCTCCTTCGTCTGAATATCGCGATGGGGTTATCATATTGGCGGTAAGTAGCTTCGTAGACAACTTATTTTAAGTATAAAAGAAGAATTGCCGAAGTAAGTATGTGCTTTGCTAAAGACCGGCCGGACGCCGGTCTTTTATTTTTATCATAAATAGAGAAGTAGAGTGATATGAATTTCTAAGGGGATGGATTAATCCAAAGCTTTTTACGTTGTCGCTGGAAAAAACTCGCGCTTTAATGGATTGTCTCGGGATTGTAAAGCCAGGAACAACGTATAAAGCCCTAATAAAGGAGGTGGAAAAGTGGGATACTGGACACGAATAGTCACAGAACACCAAGCAGTTAATGAGATGTTGCAGATTCAAAACGAACTGTTAAACAGGTTAAAGATGGCGAAGGGGGTTAATATTGTGCATCTGGGGAATCTACTCAGTTTTTGGCGGGACTTTCTTGAGCAAGAACATATGAGTTGGGAAGAGGAGATCGCTTTTGCTTTATTCCGGAAGATGAATCACCCGCTAGTGGATCGTCTGCAAGGGGAGCACGAGCAAATCCGGAAAAAATTGGCCGGTTTAGAAGAGACGATTAAACTCTTACGCCAGGGGAAACCTTATTCCGGACGGGAGTATGTGCGATTGGGCGAAGAGTTCGCCGAGACTATGGCTGGTCACCTCTCCAGAGAGAATGCAGCCTTTAAGGAACTGGCCGCCATGAGTGGAGATAATTTACCATTGGAATATCCCCTGCCAACCGGATTCCGTCGCCAAAAGCTAATCGGCGTTTTTAGCGTCGCGGAAGAATTGTGCTCGGAGTACCTGGAAAAGCAGTTCACTCTTCCTGAATGGCCGGAAGAGGAGGTGCCAGAACCGAATGCCGGTGAAGCC